>CACZDV010000003.1 GCA_902780025.1 uncultured Prevotellaceae bacterium | reverse complement strand
TAAAGGGGAGTTAATCAGGAGATATCGCTTCGCTTAAGGAGATAAAGGGACATATGTGTCATGACGGTAATGTCTTAATATCTACCTATTAACTCCCCCCATAACTCCCTACTAACTCCCCCAATAACCAATGAAAAAACGAATCATCGAGGTAGCGGTGAAGATGATAGTAGCCGCCCTCACAGCCTTTCTGACGGCCATCACGACCACCTCATGTATGGGCTACGGACCGATTGCATTCTAAAAGAAAATAGAGCTTAGCGTGACTGCTAAGCTCTATTTCGTTGGCGGAGAGAGAGGGATTCGCGCTCGGCCCAAAGGGACGCTTTTACAAAGCGAAGCGACTAAAAGAACGTGAGAACCCGGTTCGCATCCGCAAAAAAGAAAACGCCAAGCGAAAGCTTGACGTTTCTTTGCGGAGAGAGAGGGATTCGAACCCCCGGCACCTCTCAGTGCGGCAGTTTTCAAGACTGCTGTAATCGACCACTCTACCATCTCTCCAGAGGGTGACAAAATCAGTGCGAGCCGAATGCAGAAAGCTTGCTTTTTGCTGAGGCGAAGCCTGATCGTCGCAGACGATTTTTCCAAAATCGGATGCAAAGGTACGGCTTTTTCTTGTAATAAGCAAATTTTTGGGGAACTTTTTACAAGAAAATAGTTTTATGCCGTCATTTGCTGCTCTTATAATCGAGACTTCAGTTCAACGGCCATCTGCTCTTGCAGCTCACGGGCTTTCTGGGCTGCCACATCGGCAAAGTCCTCACCCTGAGAGGCATAGATGATGCCACGACTGGAGTTGACAAGCAAACCGCAGTCGCGAATCATGCCGTACTTGCAGACTTCCTGCAGCGAACCGCCCTGAGCGCCAACGCCAGGAACGAGCAGGAAATGGGTGGGGGCAATGCGGCGGATGTCCTCGAACATCTGGCCCTGGGTAGCACCAACGACATACATCATCTGCTCGTCGGTAGCCCATTGCTGAGAGCGGCGCAGCACCTTTTCGAACAACCGTTCACCGTCGGGCGACTCCGTGAGTTGGAAGTCGTGGCTGCCCTTGTTGGAAGTGAGTGCCAATAGGATGACCCACTTGCCCTCATAGCCGAGGAAGGGTGTGACGCTGTCTTCGCCCATATAGGGGGCAACGGTCAGCGAGTCGACGTCGTACTCCTCGAAGAAGGTGCGGGCATACATGGCGCTGGTGTTGCCGATGTCGCCACGTTTGGCGTCAGCAATAATGAAGTGGTTGGGGTAATGCTGCTTCAGGTACTTGATGGTCTTCTCGAAGGCCATGAGTCCCTTTACGCCGAAGGCCTCATAGAAAGCGAGGTTGGGCTTGTACGAGACGCAATAGGGTGCCGTAGCGTCGATGATAGCGCGGTTGAAGGCGAAGATGGGGTCTTCGTCCGTCAGCAAATGCTGGGGAATCTTCTTCAGGTCGGTATCGAGGCCTACGCAGAGAAACGACTGCTTCTGCTTGATTTGTTCTATTAATTGCTTCCTATTCATAATGATTATTTGCTTTTATAATAACGATAGGTGAGATAAGTAAAAACTACAATTATCCACCACAAAAGGACGATTCCAAACAAAACCCAGATGCTGCCCACCTTTCTGCCCAGCATCACAGCTGGGAATATAATCAAGGCACCAACTAAGGTAACTTTATTGTTGTATTTGTTGTATTCTTCCCTTAAGGGTTGGAAAAACTTTTTCATCCGATTGCTCATCATTTTGTGTTATTGTAACAGGGAACTGCTATATGCAAATTATAATTCCGTTTCCTTCATGCGCTCGGCATTCTCGGCTACGGTGAGGGCGTCAATCATCGACTGGATGTCGCCACCGAGGAAGCCCTGCAGGTCGTGGGTAGTATAGCCGATGCGGTGGTCGGTGACGCGACCCTGCGGGAAGTTGTAGGTGCGAATCTTTGCCGAGCGGTCGCCCGTCGAGACTAACGACTTGCGGCGTGAAGCGATGTCGTCCATATACTTCTGGTGTTCCTTGTCATAGATGAAGGTATACAGGCGTGAGAGGGCGCGTTCCTTGTTTTTAGGCTGGTCGCGGGTCTCAGTACACTCAATGAGTATCTCCTCGGTCTCGCCCGTATTGGGGTTCTTCCACATATAGCGCAGACGGACGCCAGACTCCACCTTGTTGACGTTCTGGCCACCGGCTCCTGAACTGCGGAAGGTGTCCCACTTGATTTCTCCCTCGTTGACGTGAACCTCAAACTTGTCGGCCTCGGGCAGTACGGCAACGGTAGCCGCCGAGGTGTGCATACGTCCCTGCGTCTCAGTAGCAGGTACTCGCTGTACGCGATGGACGCCCGACTCATACTTCAGCGTACCATAGACATCGGCACCCGAGACGGCGAAGTCAATCTCCTTATAGCCGCCGACGGCTCCCTCAGAGACGCTGGTAATCGAGAGCTGCCAGCCCTTGGAGTCGCAGTAGCTTTTGTACATCTTGAAGAGGTCGCCGGCAAAGAGGCAAGCTTCGTCGCCACCCGTTCCGGCACGTATCTCCATCTGCACGTTCTTGGCATCCTCAGGGTCCTTAGGTATCAGGGCAATCTTGATTTCCTCTTCAAGCTTCGGTTGAAGCTCTTCGTTGGCAGCCAGCTCCTCGCGGGCCATCTCCTTCATCTCTGGGTCGTCTTCGTTGGCCAGGATATCCTTGGCCTCGCGGATGCCGTTCAGACAGGCAATGTAGCGTTTGCGGGCATCCATGATGTCACCCAGGTCCTTGTACTCCTTCGTTAGTTTCACGAAGCGGTTCTGGTCGGCAATCACATCGGGGTCGGTAATCAGGGTTGAAACCTCCTCGAAGCGGGCCTCCAGGCCGTCTAGTTTCTGCAGTATGCTGTTTGTCGTTTCTGCCATGTTTTTTCTTACTTTCGATAATTTGGCTGCAAAGTTACGAAAAAAGCTTGACTTAAAAGCGATTTTTGAGAATTTTTGCGTATCTTTGCCGACTGAAAACCAAAAACATTTTTATAGAGATGAGTTCACAGACAGACTTTACATTGGAAGAGCGCGAAGTGTCGTTCCCGCCAGCCCATACGGCTGAACACCTGCTGAACCAGACGATGAAGCGGATGTTCGGCTGTGAGCGTTCGTTCAATGCCCATGTGGAGCGCAAGAAGAGCAAGATGAGCTTCCACGTGGACCATAAGCCGTCGAGGCAGGAGGAGAAGGAGATAGAGCGGCGCATGAACGAGCTGATAGCCGAGGACCTGCCTGTGACGTTTGAATTTGTCAGCCGCGACGAGCTGCCTGACGACATTTCCACGGAACGGCTGCCTGATGATGCCGAGGACACCATCCGGCTGTGCCGCATTGGCGACTACGATGTGTGTCCGTGCATCGGAAAGCATGTACGCTCAACGGGCCAGATAGGGCGCTTCGAAATGTTAGGCACTAACTGGGATGAGATGGAACGGACGTTCCGCGTGAGATTCAAGATTGTCTGATATCAGTACTCCAGCTTCATAAAGACAGGGTAGTGGTCAGAGTAGCTGAGGTCTTGGCGGTAGTAGGTGAGACCCTTCAGCGACTTGTCGTGGAAGATGTAGTCGATGCGTACGCTCTTGCTGCCGCGATAGGTGTACATCCAGCCGCTGCCACACTCCTTGAAGCCGTCTACGAGGTCGCCCAGCATGGTGTTGTAGACAAAGGAGTAGGGGACGTCGTTGAAGTCGCCGCAGATGATGAGAGCCCGATCGGGGTCATCATTCAGGCGTAGCTCGTTACGAAGCGTGATAGCCTGTCCGGAACGTACCATCATACCCATCGTGTAATTGCCGTAGATGGCCTTCAGCAGACGGTTGTTCTCAATGTTGATGCCTCGGTTCATTTGCTTGGCTGCACTATGCATGGTGGAGTTGAAACCTGTAGTCTCAAGGTGTACATTAACCACACGCAATAGCTGACCCTTGACTTCGATGTCGGCCCACATGGCGCTGTTGTTCGTACGCTCGAATTCGATGGTCTTGGAGGCGGTGATGGGATAACGGCTGTAGATCACCATGTCGCTCTTGCCCATGACCATATAGGGGAAGTACTCCTTATAGTTGTTGGAGTGTGTCTTGTCACCGCTTTGGTTGACATACTCCTGAATACAGAAGATATCAACTTTCTGCTTGCGCATCTGTGCCAATATGTCCTGAGCGATGAAGCCCGATGTCTCACGATTGAAGCGGGCTACGTTGTAGGTGGCTATCTTGAGGCCTGTCTTCTTGTCGGCTGCCTCATCGATGGAACCAAACTGGTAGATAGTGCCGATGTAGGGTATGCAGCAGAGAATGGTGACAAACGGAATGGCTGCCCAGTGCCAACGGCGGCGCAGGAGCCAGTAGAGCAGCAGCACGGCGTCGGCAGCGATGAGTAGCGGCAGTATGTAGACCAACATGGCCTTGGCCGTATTGCCTGCGGGTGGCACATGACCGCCGAAAAGTCCGAAAAAGGTGAAACCCGCCACGATGAAAGTGGCAATAAGGAACAGGAAGGAACAGTACTTATAGACGGCAAGTTTTCCCATAGGCTAAACGTGTGTATTTATTCCTTGACATATCTGGCGCAGATTTCAATGAGGTCTTCCACCTTGAAAGGCTTGGCCATGAATTCATCGCAGCCGGCAGCCTTGGCTTCGCGGATGTTCTCTTCGAAAGCGTAGGCGCTGAGGGCGATGACAGGGGTATCGGGGTTGACCTCCTTGATGATTCGTGTCGCATCGAGTCCGTTCATGTCGGGCATACGAATATCCATCAGGATGAGGTCAGGATGCTCATCCTCGTTGAGGGTGACGGCTTCAATACCGTTATGGGCACGTATCAGGCGGTAGCGCTTCTGTAATACGATGCGCACCAGTTCGAAGTTGCTCTCTTCGTCCTCAGCCACAAGTATGGTCTTGAGGTTGCTTTCGTCGGCACGGTTGCTGACGCGCAGGGTCCTCACATTCGTAGAAGTAGAGGTGCGGTTGCTGGTGCTCATACCGCCGATATTGCCGTGGAAAGGCAACGTGAAAGTAAACGTTGAACCTTTGCCAACCTCGGATTTAACACCTATGTGGCCGCCCATCTTCTCAATGATGATGCGACACAATGCCAGTCCCAGGCCATAGCCTTTCTGTTGCTCGGCATCCTTGGAGGCATAGGTGTCAAATATGTGGTCAATGAACTCAGGGTCAATACCCGAACCTGTATCCTTGACGTAGAATGCTATCTTCTGACCATCCTCAATGACATTATATCCGTAGGTGATGCTTCCCTTGGACGTATGTTTCAAGGCGTTGCTGATGAGGTTGGAGAACACCTGTGTCAGACGGTTCTCGTCGGTTGTCATCGTAATAGGCAGGTTCGGACGCTCCCAGTCAAGTTGGACGGTCTCTGGGCAACGGAACTTGAACAGCTGCTTGATGCTGTCGCAGAGAATCTCGAGGTTGACGGGTGACTTCTTGATGGCAATCTCGCCTGATTCAACACGTGAGAGATCAAGGATCTCATTGATAAGACTGGTCAGGCGATTGTTGTTGCTCTCGATAATCTCGAGGTATTTCATGCGCTCCTCAGATGATTCCGTCTCGGCAATGATACGTGAGAAACCTTCGATGGCATTCAGCGGGGTTCGTATTTCATGGCTCATATTGGCAAGGAAAAGAGACTTCATGCGACTAGCCTTCTCGGCTTTCGCTGCTTTCTCTTCGTATTCCTTCAGTTTAGCATTGGCTGCGTTCAGTTGTTCGTTGGCCTGGAGCAGTTTCCTGTTGGCCTCAGTGAACTTCTGCATCAATACTTCTTTTTCGTTTAAATCCATTTATGAGCTGAATTACTATAACAGTTTGCAAAGATACAACTTATTTTCCAATTCCAAAAGGATTTTATGTTTTTTTTACCCTCGACGTGCTTTTTCCCATGTACCGCTAAAGCGGTGGGTGCGCAGATAGCTTATTCCACGGAAGACGTTTCCGTTCATGAACATAAAGTAGTATGGCACGTAGAACAGCTTGCTTTTCCGTCCTGTATGGGCCTGCCACCAACCGATGAGCGTAGCGGTGTAGAAGAGTGCCTGAAGCAAAAGGATGACGGTATAGGCCGCCCCTGAGTTCAAGGCTACAAGGGCAATGTTGAGTGGTATGAGGGCAAGCAGGGCAAAAGGTGTGATTGACCAGCGCAGTACACGATGGCTGACAAACAGGAAACTGATGGTAGGATATTTGAAAGGGTTCATCAGCGAGCGCAGCCACCAGATGCTTTGCAATCCTCCAGCGGCAATGCGGCGTTTGCGCTTCGACTCCTCGTGCATGTCGGCAGAACCATACTCCATAGCGTAGGCCTCTGAGGTGTAGGCTATGCGGTGACCGTCTTTGACGATAAGCATTGACATCATGAAGTCATCAAGCAGGGCGTTGCTGGGAGCCTCGCGATAATCTGTCATACGGACGGCAAACAACTCGCCTGCGGCACCCATAGCCGAGTAGAGTTCGCTGTCCCATCGTTTCAGCGTACTCTCATATTTCCAATAGAGGCCCTCACCCTCTGCAGCTACCTGACCATCTGTACGGGCTGCTACCCGTTTCTCGCCTGAGACGCAGCTGACGTTCGGTTTCATAAACTGTCGAACTATCTCGCGTATAGCATTGGTATTCAGCATAGTATTCGCATCGGTAAATACCACATAACCAGCCTTGTTCTCACGCAATCCGTGCTGCATGGCAGCAGCCTTTCCACGTCGTTCTGGAGAATAGACAAGTGTCACTTCCGGGTATTGTCGCAGCAGCTCGTTGGAGTTGTCGCTACTGCCGTCAGTCACCCACATGATGCAAAATTTCTCCCGCGGATAGTCTATCTGACGGATGTTCTCCATCTTCTCCTGAATGATATCCTCCTCATTGTAGGCACAGATCATGAGCGTCACTTCAGGCAGCTGGTCATCGGGAGGAAGGGTAGGCTCCTCCTGGTGATGTCCGAATAGCCGCTTCAACCATACAAGCAGATATAGCAGCAGTCCATACCCGATATAGGTATAGAAGACAATAGCCAGGCATATCCAGAAAGACAGTTTCAATGCGACCATAACTGATGTCATTTACCCTTGACACTGCAAAGAAACAAAAAACTTCTGACATAGGCAAGAAAAAAGGGAACAATTTTGTTGTTCCCTTATTTTTTTGTCTCAATCTCCTCTTTCATATCGATGAACTGACGTTTCGCATCGTAGAATTCGTATTGCAGGAATGCCAGTTTCTGAGAGGGGATGATGTGTACTCCTAAGCCGTACTTCATCTGCCAGCGGCGCTTCATTGAGATTACTCCCTGATTGATGAAGGCTGCTACGTAGGGGTGTACGTGCAAGTAGAACTTGCGGATGCCTATCTTGTTGACAAGGCGGTCAATCTTGCTCTCCAATTGGTCGGTGAAAAGAATCGATGACTTGATCTTTCCAGTTCCGAAACAGGTGGGACAGTCTTCTTCTACGTTGACATCCATCGCCGGACGCACACGCTGACGCGTAATCTGCATCAGTCCGAACTTGCTGAGGGGCAGGATGTTGTGGCGGGCACGGTCTTTCTGCATATTCTTGCACATGCGCTCGTAAAGCAGCTGGCGGTCCTCGGCGAGATTCATGTCAACGAAGTCGACCACGATGATTCCTCCCATGTCTCGTAGTCTCAACTGACGTGCCAACTCGTCGGCGGCTCCCAGATTGGTTTCCAGCGCATTGGCCTCCTGACCGTTTTCCTTTTTCACGCGAGTACCGCTGTTGACGTCCACCACATGCATGGCCTCTGTATGCTCGATGATGAGATAAGCACCATGTTTGTAGTTCACCGTCTTTCCGAACCCAGACTTCAACTGCTTAGTCACTCCGAAGTTGTCGAAGATGGGCACTTGGCCCGTGTACTGCTTCACGATGTCCTGCTTCTCGGGGGCTATCAGTCCGACGTAGTCCTTCACTTGGTTGAAGATGGTCTCGTCGTTGATGTGGATGCCGTCGTAAGTAGGATTGAACAAGTCGCGAAGCAAGGCTACGGCACGGCTCTCCTCTTCGAAGACCAACTGCGGGCGCTGCTGCGTCTTCTGAACCTTGGTGATGGCTTCCTCCCACCGTTTCAGCAGGATCTTCATCTCCTGGTCCAGTTCGGCGGCACGCTTGCCTTCAGCCACCGTACGGACGATGACACCGAAGTTCTTGGGCTTGATGCTCTGGATGAGCTGTTTCAGTCGGCTGCGTTCCTCGCTTTTCTTGATTTTAGAAGATACGTTCACTTTATCCCCGAAAGGTATCAGTACGATGTAACGGCCTGCGAAACTCAGTTCGCATGTTAGTCGCGGACCTTTGGTTGAAATCGGTTCCTTGACCACCTGCACCAGAACCTCTTGTCCTACCTGCAATGTTGTCTGTACGGAACCATCTTTGGGTAAGTCGTGTTGTCTGACGGCCTTTTGGATGGGGTAAAGTTTCTTCCTGTCGCTCTGTACCTGTTTCAGGTACTTTTCATAAGAGCTGAATTGAAGGCCCAAGTCAAGATAGTGAAGGAAAGCGTCCTTCTCGTACCCTACGTCGACGAAGCAGGCGTTCAGTCCGGGCATCAGCTTGCGGACCTTAGCAACGTAGATGTTACCCACCGAAAACGAAGCTTCACGGCGCTCGTTCTGGTATTCCACCAGTTCCTTGTCTTCAAGCAGCGCAATGGAGATTTGTTTCGGTTCAACATCAATGATTACTTCACTTGTCATTCTCTCGGGTAATTGATACTTGGGTTGTTTGTTCTTACAAAAAGGGGTGTAGCGCGCTAATCCGCAACCACACTCCCTTCATTTCTCTTACGTCAGGTGAGCCTTACTTGCTCTTATGACGATTCTTGCGCAGTCTCTTCTTGCGCTTGTGAGTAGCCATCTTGTGGCCCTTCTTCTTCTTTCCGTTTGGCATAATGTTTAATGTTTAATATGTGTATTTAATGTTCCTATTCTTACTTCATCTTTCCGATAAAGCTCTTAGCGGGCTTGAAAGCGGGGAAGTCGTGTGCGTCGATAACCAGCGTCGTGTTCTTCGATATGTTGCGGGCCGTCTTCTGGGCGCGGTGCTTTACGATGAAACTGCCGAAGCCGCGCAGATAGACATTTTCCTTGTTGGAAGCCAAACTAACTCTGATTTCTTCCATAAAAGCCTCCACGGTAGCAGCCACGTCTTTCTTGGCAATGCCCGTCTCGTCGGCGATTTTGTTGATGATGTCAGCCTTTGTCATTTCTCTAAAATCTTAATTGTTTTTTGTCTATTATCGTTGCTATTTTCGATTTGGGAGTGCAAAGATACTGTTTTTCAGTGAGATATGGAAATTTTCTCGGAGTTTTTTTAGAAAATTATGTTTTTTCTTCTCATTTACCCCCCTTTTCGCTTATATATAATAAGGAACGCGCGACAAAAACATTTAATTCTGTCTATACAGGAATCTTGTCTATACGCTTCTGATGGCGGCCGCCCTCGAACTCAGTAATGAAGTACTCGTCCATAATCTTGCGAGCCATCTCCTTGTCAATGAACCGTCCGGGCATCACCAGCACATTGGCGTCATTATGTTGACGGATAAGGTGGGCAATTTCAGGAATCCAGCACAGTCCGGCACGGATTGACTGGTGCTTGTTCAGCGTCATGTTGATGCCCTCACCACTGCCACAGATGGCAATGCCGGGATAAACCTCGCCTTTCTCCAGACCCTCGGCCAACTTGTGTCCGAAGTCGCTGTAGTCGCACGAGTCCTCTGTAAACGTACCATAGTCCAGATAGGGATAACCCTTCTCTTCCAAGTACTCCTTCACGAATTGCTTTAAAGGATAACCAGCGTGGTCGCTGGCAATGCCTACTGTCTTAACTTTCATCTTCTTCAATGTTTTTAATTGGTTTTCGTGTGCAAAGTTAGTGCAAAAATTTGATAAAGCAAAAGAGAATGGGGAATATTTAAGATTTTTGAATATTATAAATTTTGCATTGTGACAGAATATTGCTAACTTTGCCGCCAAATGAAAGATTCTGTGATTATTCTTAGCGGCGGCATGGATAGCGTGACGCTGCTTTACGACCAGCAGGAGCGCATCGCGCTGGCCGTCTCGTTCGACTATGGTTCGAACCATAATGCCCGTGAGATTCCATTTGCCCGCCTGCACTGTGAGCGGCTGGGCATCGAGCATCTGGTTATCCCCTTGAAGTTCATGGGCCAGTATTTCGAAAGTTCACTACTACAAGGTGCCGACGCCATTCCCGAGGGACACTATGCAGATGAGAACATGAAGTCGACAGTGGTGCCTTTCCGTAACGGCATCATGCTGAGCGTGGCCGTCGGACTGGCGGAAAGCCGTGGGCTGAAGCACGTTATGATGGCTAACCACGGTGGCGACCACACCATCTATCCCGACTGCCGTCCGGAGTTTGTCAGCGCTATGAGCGAAGCTGCCCGCACTGGCACTTTCCCTGGTATCACACTTCTCTGTCCGTTCACCCATCTGACAAAAGCTCAGATTGCTGCCCGAGGGAGTGAGTTGGGTATCAACTATGCCGAGACTTGGTCGTGTTACAAGGGTGGTGAAAAGCATTGCGGCCGATGTGGTACCTGTGTGGAACGCATGGAGGCCCTTCGGGAGGCGGGCATAGCAGATCCTACAGAATACGAGACGATATGATAAGAAATGTGTTCTCCTTTCTCCTGCTATGGACGCTGATACCGTCTGTGCAGGGCCAGACACATCAGCAATGGCGTGACTCGTTAGCGGTGCTTAATCGACAGATTGACGAGCAGCCGCGTTCCACCGACTTGCGATTGCGTAAAGCTGCCGTCAATATCGAGTTAGGACAATGGGAATATGCCGTCGAGGAGTATGGCAACGTCTTGAGGATTGACCCCGAGAATCTGGCTGCGCTCTATTATCGGGCCTACGGCAATACCCATCTGCGACAGTACCAGCTGGCGCGCAACGACTACCAGACTTTCCTGCAGCTGTCGCCTCTACACATGGAGGCCCGATTGGGGCTGGCGATGGTGAACGAGAAGATGGGGCGCAGGACGGACGCCCTGGATCAGTATAACCAGCTGGTTGAGATGTTTCGTGACTCAGCCGTCTGCTATGCCGCCCGTGCTGCTTTCGAGATGACCATCGACCAGACGGAGACTGCACTCTATGATTGGGGCGAGGCCATCAGGCTCGAGCCGCGTAATGCCGACTACGTCGTGACGAAGGTTGACCTGCTGATGAAGTTGAACCGATGGAAGGAGGCACGCGAGGAATTAGAAAAAGCACTCCAGCGGGGCGTTCCCCGAGGAGTGCTTAAAGAGTGGTTCGACAAATTTCCGAAGACTACTCGATAACCACGAGTGCCTCGTCCTCCATGACGCTCTGTCCTACCTGGACACAGATGGCCGTCACCTTACCCGACTTCTCGGCCTGCAGGTTGTTGGCCATTTTCATGGCTTCCAGTACGATAACATTGTCGCCAGCCTGGACTTCCTGACCTACCTCGACCAGGATGTCGGTGATGACGCCAGGCAGCGGAGCCTTCAGGACGTTGGCCTTGTTGGCAGCGGTACCTGCTGCTGGTTCGTCGGCAGAACCTGAAGCGGCGGCGGCACGAACAACGGGCTTCTTCTTCTCGGGCTCGGCTTCGCGTTCCATTTCCACCTTGAACTCTTCACCGTTGACGGTCAGCGTGGCCACGTTGTCGGTTATGTCACCAATGGCTACTTCGTATTTGTTTCCGTTGATGGTATACTTATACTCTTTCATGTCTCAAATGTGTGATTTAGGGGTGAGCTGTCATCGACAGGGATGCAAGGTTCCACATCGTCGTGTGCTCGGCTATCGTGATGATGCCGGTCTCCACGTCGTGAACGTTGTTACCCAGATGCTCATGCAGCGCAAGGGCAATGGCAGCATAAACTTCGTTCTTGTTCATAGATGCGTCTCTTGATTACATTGGGATGTTACCATGCTTCTTGGCGGGCAGGGCGTCGCGCTTGGTAGCCAGCTGGGCCAGACCGCGGCAGATGCGGAAACGCGTGTTGCGCGGCTCGATAACATCGTCGATGTAGCCGTACTTGGCTGCCTGGTAAGGATTGGCGAACAGCTCGTTGTACTCGTCCTCCTTCTCGGCGATGAAAGCCTTGACGTCCTCGCCAGCCTCCTTCTTGGCCTTGGCCTCCTTGGCGTAGAGCACGGCGGCAGCACCCGAGGCACCCATCACGGCAATCTCGGCTGAGGGCCATGCGTAGTTGAGGTCGGTGTGCAACTGCTTGGAACCCATCACGATGTGCGAACCACCGTACGACTTACGCAGCGTGACCGTAATCTTGGGAACGGTAGCCTCGCCGTAAGCGTAGAGCAGCTGGGCACCGTGCAGGATGACGGCGTTGTACTCCTGACCTGTACCGGGCAGGAATCCGGGAACGTCGACCAGTGAGACGATAGGAATGTTGAAGGCGTCGCAGAAACGGACGAAGCGGGCACCCTTACGTGAAGCGTTCACGTCGAGCACACCAGCGTAGCAGGTAGGCTGGTTGGCCACGATACCTACGCTCTGACCATTGAAGCGGGCAAAGCCGACGATGATGTTCTTGGCAAACTTGGGCTGCACCTCGAAGAACTCACCGTTGTCGGTAATCGAGCCGATGACCTTATACATATCGTAAGCCTCGTTGGGGTTCTCGGGGATAATCTCGTTCAGCGAGTCCTCCAGACGGTTAATGGGATCGTCGCACTTCTTGCGTGGAGCCATCTCCATATTATTAGAAGGAATATATGACAGCAGCGTCTTAATCATCTGTAAGCCTTCCTCCTCAGTCTTGGCCGTGAAGTGGGTCACACCCGACTTCGTGCTGTGTACCGATGCGCCGCCGAGGTGCTCCTGGTCGATGTCCTCGCCCGTGACGGTCTTCACCACCTTCGGACCTGTGAGGAACATATACGACGTGTTCTCCATCATCAGCGTGAAGTCGGTGAGGGCAGGGCTGTAGACGGCACCACCAGCGCAGGGGCCGAAGATACCGGAAATCTGGGGAATGACGCCCGAGGCAAGGATGTTGCGCTCGAAAATCTCGGCGTAACCAGCCAGGGCGTTGATACCCTCCTGAATACGGGCACCACCCGAGTCGTTGATGCCGATGACGGGAGCCCCCATCTTCATACCCATGTCCATTACCTTACAGATTTTCTGGCTCATGGTCTCAGAGAGTGAACCAGCGTGGACGGTGAAGTCCTGTGCGAAGACGAAGACCAAACGGCCGTCGATGGTTCCGCTACCGGCCACCACACCGTCGCCAGGGAACTGTTTCTTCTCCATGCCGAAGTTGTGGCAACGGTGCTCCTTGAACATATCATACTCCTCGAACGAACCTTCGTCGAGCAGCATGTCAATACGCTCACGGGCGGTATACTTACCGCGGTCGTGCTGCTTTTGGATAGCTTTCTCACCACCACCGAGACGAGCCTGTTCACGCTTCTCGATGAGTTGCTTAATCTTTTCTAATTGCTTGCTCATTGCTTTATTATACTTTTTTACCTTTTTACTTTTTTACCTTTACTCCGGGTGTTCACAAAGTTCCGTGAGGATGCCACAGGTAGACTTCGGATGCAGGAAAGCGATGTTCAGGCCTTCGGCGCCCTTGCGGGGCTTCTCGTCGATGATGCGTACTCCCTTCTCGCTGACTTCAGCCAGTGCATTAGCCACGCCGTCCTCAATGCAGAATGCTACGTGGTGTACACCCTTGTTACCCTTGTCGAGCCACTTCTGGATAGTGCTCTCGGGTGATGTCGGCTCCAGCAGTTCAAGCTTCACCTCACCGCACTTCAGGAAGGCGGTCTTCACCTTCTGGTCTTCCACTACTTCAGTTGCATAACACTCCAGTCCCAACACGTCCTTGAAGAACGGCAGGCTTTCCTCAATGCTCTGGACGGCAATGCCCAGATGCTCAATGTGTGAAATCTTCATAATGCTTAATTATTTTGTATATATACAGATATTTCGTGCAAAGGTAAGCAAAAGAAGTGAGAAGTGGGATGTGAAGTGTGAATAATTAAACATTATTAAAACTCCACAGTGATTTTACCGTTGATCTGTCGGCCGGTGAGGTAGTTGGGGACGGCCCACTGACGTGAAGTTACATCGGTTACCCAATAGTAGCTGTTGACGTTGGAGATGCCGAAGAGGTTGAGGCAGTCGAGACCGAGCCATATTCTTTGAATGTTGAATTTTGACGTTTGAGGTCTAGATTGTGAAGGTGGGTTGCCGTAGGCGAGCCAGGCCATGCCGATGTCGGCACGTTTGTAGGCCGGGGCACGGAAGCTCTGCTGCTCGATGCCGCGGTGGGGAGCACCGAAGGGTAGTCCGTCGGCATAGGCCAGGCGGAGGGTCATCTTCCAGCGCTCGGTGCTGGGGAAGTAGTCGGTGAAATGGAGGTTGATGGCATAGCGCTGGTCGGTAGGCAGGGGGAAGTACGAGCCGCCGTCCATCTTCTGTCCGGTCTTCATCAGCGAGAAGGTGAGCCAGGAGTCGGTGCCGGGGACGAATTCACCGAAGAGCTTGAGGTCGAGTCCGGTGGCATAGCCTGAGCAGAGGTTTTCGCCGTAGTAGGTAATCTTGACGTTCTGTACGTTATAGGGTATGAGGTTCGACAGGGCTTTGTAGTAGGCTTCGGCTGTGAAGCGGAAGGGACGCTCGGCCATGCGGAAACGATAGTCGAAGGCAGCGATGAACTGCAGGGAGCGCTGGCTATTGATGTGCTCGTTGAGGGTGACGACGGTGCGTCCGCCATAGGTCGTCGTGTCGCGCAGTTCCTTGAAGAACGGTGCCTGATAGTAGAGTCCCGTGGCCAGACGGAAGGTAATGTCATTGTTGAACGAAGGGACGATAGCCAGCGAGGCGCGTGGCGAGACGATAGTCTCACGGTTCCACGACCAGTTGCTGAACCGTACTCCGTAGTTCAGCGTGAAGAACGACTCACCGGCCGACTGCCAGCGGTAGGTGTCCTGCAGATAGCCTTCGATGCGTCGTGATGTCATCGAACTCTTTGAGCTGAGCGTATAGATGAGGTCGAGCCGTTCGGCGGTGTGGGGTACGGAATAGCCGCTGGAGTCGCGCATCTCGTACTCGCGGCTCTGCTCTTTTATCTTCTCCCACTTCATAGTGACTCCTGCTTCGAGGTCGTGACGGCGGAAACGGCGATTGGCCATCAGTTTCAGGCTCTGAACGTCAGCGGTCAGGTAGTTGCGGGCATGCTCCATATAAGTTCCTACGCCCAGACTCTCAGAAGACTGAGTGTCGTCGAGCCAGTATTGACCCTGAATGTCGTAGGTCTCCTGCTCCTTGGTGTGGAAGGCCGATGCAATGAGCTTAATGGTGGCGGAGTCCGTGAAGTGCCGGGCGATGGAGAGGGTGCCGAAGTAGGTACGGAAGACATCTTTCTCCTGACCGTCGAAGTAGACCTTGAACGACTTGACGTCCTGCATGGTGCCGAAACTGGTCTCGCGGTCCTTGGGTTTGAACTCGTAACGGTTCTCTGAGATGTTGCCTATCAAATCGACTGTCCACCGGCGGCTGGGTGTCCAGCACATATAAGTTTGGTAGTCGAGGAAGTTGGGCTTGTATTCGCCGGTAGTCTCCAAGGATCCCAAAAGGTAGCGGTTGGTCTTGTAGCGTAGGCCGTGACTCATGGTGAAGTGCTTCGAGGCTACGCCGAGATAGGCGCTGCCTCCCAACAGGGATGCTGTCAGAGAGGCCTCGGTGTGCTCAGGCTTACGGTAAGTGATATCGAGTACCGACGACATTTTGTCGCCGTACTTGGCCTCAAAGCCGCCGCTCGAGAAACCGACCTTCTCGACCATGTCGGAATTGATGACGGAGAGCCCTTCCTGCTGGCCGCTGCGGATAAGTAGGGGACGGTAGACTTCCACATTATTAATATATACCACATTCTCGTCGAACGAACCTCCGCGTACGTTGTACTGACTGGACAGCTCGTTGTGGGTAGAGACACCTGCCTGCTGCTGAATCATCTCTTCGACGGCATTGCCCGTCACCGAGGGCGAATTCTTGATATCCTTGATATCCAATTGCTCGGTTCCAGTCGTCTGTCGACGGCGTTCAGTGATGGTCACTCCTTGCAGCTCCTCTTGGGGGTACATGACGATTTGGACAGTCAGGTTGCCACGAGGCCGAACAAAGGTTCGTACGCGCGGACGATATCCTACCATTGAAAACTTAACACGTACGGAATCAGTTGATTGCAATGTAATGCTGAATTCTCCCTTTAGGTTTGTCATTGTCAGTTTCCCCTGCTCAAGACAAGTGACGGAAGCCAGCTCTAAGGCGTTGCCATCTTCATCGGCAACCTTGCCTTTCAGCGTAAAGTTGTCGGCAAAAAGACTGCCTGCAGCCATCAGCAACAGGCAAACGGTGAATGTATATCGGTAGAATAATCTGTCCATTTCTTGATAATAACGGATGAAATTCTACTTTATTGCATAAGAAAAACTCGCTTTTCTTTTGTTATTCGGTTAAATTCGTGTATCTTTGCACCAAATTTCAAGGAATAAAGATGAATTCACAAAATACTCCTATTCACGTTAGGCTGTGGCACCGTGACTTCTGGCTGATGTCGATAGCCAATATGCTGTTGGCTATGTCGATATACATATTAGTGCCGTCCATGCCTATCTGGCTGCTTGAAACAGAACGTTTCTCGCAGTTGGAGGTGGGAATGGCTATGGGTGCCTTTGCCTTTGGCCTCTACATTTTCGGTGCTTTGTGCTCGTGGCTGGTGCAGCGGTTCAGGCGCAACAGGATATGTATTTACTCCATCGCATTGATGATAGGCAGCATATCCATACTCTATTATGTGCAGGGGTTGCGTAGTGAATTTGTGGAGTTCTGGGTGATACTGTTACAGCGTGTGCTGTTGGGCGCCACCTTCGGATTGGCGCAGATGATACTCTTGAGCACGCTGATTATCGATACCAGTGAGTCCGACAAGCGGACAGAGGCCAACCATTCGGCAGCGTGGTTCTCGCGCTTTGCCATGTCGTTGGGACCAATCGTTGGCTTGGTGATGTTTTACTATCAGGATTTCGACACCGTTCTGCTGGCATCCGTCATCTGTGCCGCCTGTGCTATTGTATTGATCTTGACGGTGAACTTCCCCTTCCGTTCACCCAGCGACACACTCCATATCTTCAGCCTTGACCGTTTCTTCCTGACCAGCGGTATTCCCTTGTATGTGAATCTGCTGCTGATCAGTCTGGTCGTTGGCATGATTATGTCGTTAGGACTGAGCAACCGTTTCTACGCGGTCATTATGGCAGGCTTCTTCTGTGCCCTGCTTGCCCAGCGCTTCGTGTTCCGCGATGCCGAGCTAAAGAGTGAGGCGGTGACGGGACTGATACTGATGATAGCCGTCCTGCTGATGATTTACACGCGTCCGTTGCCGATTATTTGGTATTTGGCTCCGTTGCTTCTGGGTATGTCTATCGGCATTATCGGTGCCCGTTTCCTGTTATTCTTCATCAAACTGAGCCGCCATTGCAAGCGTGGAACGTCCCAGAGCATGTATTTTCTGGGTTGGGAATCGGGTATTGCTATCGGCATTGGCATCGGCTACGCCTTTTTCATGAATGACGACCAGGGGTTACTGCTGACCGCCATGGGCCTGACCATTGTTGCCCTCCTGATGTACAACTACTATACCCATGGCTGGTTCCTGAAGCATAAGAACCGCTAAGTGGAAGTCAAGGAGCAGGTAATGACTAAAGACACTTTACTTTCGGAATTGAATGATAGTCAGCGTGAGGCTGTGCTGTTTTGTGATGGTCCATCGTTGGTGATTGCAGGAGCGGGTTCGGGCAAGACACGGGTGCTGACTTATAAGATTGCCTATCTGCTGGAGCAAGGGTTGAACCCATGGAACATTCTGGCTTTGACATTTACCAATAAGGCGGCACGTGAAATGAAGGAGCGTATAGGCCGTCTGGTGGGTGAGGAACGGGCACGGTATCTCCAGATGGGGACGTTTCACTCTGTTTTCTCGCGGATACTCAGGGCTGAGGCTGAGAAGATTGGTTATAGTGCTAACTTCACCATCTATGACCAGTCGGATGCCCGTTCACTGGTCAAGACCATTATCAAAGAGATGGGGTTGGATGATAAGGTGTATAAGCCTAACAGTGTGGCTGACCGTATCTCAATGGCCAAGAACCATTTGATATTGGCAAGACAATACGGCCAGACGGCTTGGGCAAGGGACGATGACCAAAGCAAGCGTCCACAAATCTCTAATATATATATAAGGTATGCCGAGCGTTGTCGTCAGGCTAATGCAATGGATTTTGACGACCTGTTGGTGTATACCTATGTGTTGTTACAACAGCATGAGGAAATCCGACGGAAATATACCGAGCGTTTTGAGTTTGTCTTGGTCGATGAGTATCAGGACACGAACTTTGCCCAGCAGGCCATAGTGCTGCAACTGACGAGGGAACGCCAGCGGGTATGTGTCGTCGGTGACGATGCCCAGAGCATCTATAGTTTCCGTGGGGCGAACATTGACAATATCCTGAACTTCCAAAAAGAATATGACAATGTAAGGCTGTTTAAGTTGGAGCAGAACTACCGCTCAACACAACTGATTGTGCAGGCGGCCAATTCACTCATCAAGAAGAATGAACGTCAGATACCGAAGGACGTGTACAGCAAGAATGATGTGGGTGAGCGGCTGACGCTAAAGCCTGCCTACAGCGACCGCGAGGAGGCAATCATCGTGTGTCAGGATATCAAGCGCATACGGCGGGAGGATGGGTGCGAATGGAGTGACTTTGCCATCTTGTACCGTACGAACTCGCAGAGCCGCTCGTTTGAGGAACAGATGCGCAAGGATAATATTCCCTACAGGATATATGGCGGACTGTCTTTCTACCAGCGCAAGGAGATAAAGGACGTGATTGCCTACTTCCGACTAGTATCCAATCCTGATGACGAGGAAGCCTTCAAGCGCATTATTAACTATCCTACGCGTGGTATTGGCGGTACGACGATAGAAAAGATTATTCGTGCAGCCACAGACTATGGCGTCAGCCTGTGGAAAGTGATATCAGAGCCCATGCTTTTTCCGTTGGATGTGAGCAAGGGCACGATGACGAAGATAGAGAAGTTCCGCGAACTGGTGCAGGGATGGCGCGACCGTTTGCAGACGGAGGATGCCTATGTATTGGGACATGATATCATCATGTCGAGCGGTATTAGTGCCGACATCTACGGCGGACATAATCCTGAAGATATCTCGCGTCAGGAGAACTTGGAAGAGTTTCTTAGCGGTATACAGGACTTTGTGGAGAGCCGTCGTGAGGAGGATATGGGCGACCAAGTCTATCTGCCTGACTTCCTGCAGGAGGTGGCGCTACTGACCGACCTTGACAGCGACAATGGTGACGATAATGATAAGGTGACACTGATGACCATCCACTCAGCCAAGGGATTGGAGTTCCCGACGGTCTTTGTGGTGGGACTGGAAGAGAATATCTTCCCGAGTCCTATGTGCACCAACTCCATGCGTGAACTGGAGGAGGAGCGCCGACTGCTCTACGTGGCCATTACCCGTGCTGAGCGGCATTGTATCATGACCTGTGCCCAAAACCGTTTCCGCTATGGACGGATGGAGTATGACACGCCCTCGCGCTTTATCAAGGACTTTGACCCGCAGCTGATTCGGGTGATGTCAGAGAAGGGTGGGGAAGAGAATTCCTATACTCGAGGCTATCGACAGACAACGAGCCGTGGTGGCGACTGGATGCAGAATCCACGTCCTGTGGCTACGCAGTTCAAGGCTGACCCAATGCCTCGGATGGTTGCTCCGCGCAAACCGGAGCCGGCGGTAGATCCCTTCTCAAGTAACTTCAAACGTGTATTGCAAGCAGCAAGTGGAGGACGGTTCAAACCTGTGCCACAGTCAGTTCCCACAACACCTGTACCTGCTGGCAGTGATGACGGACTTCATGAAGGTAGCGTCATCGAGCATCAGCGTTTCGGTGTGGGGCGTGTTATCAAGCTGGAGGGTAACGGTGAAAATCGAAAGGCCACCGTGGAGTTCAAGAATACAGGCACGAAGCAGTTGTTGCTGAAATTTGCACGTTATAAGATTATCTCATAACGACTCATTATCGGGCTTTGAAACAAGGCGCTTCTGCTGTTTGGGCAGATGCGCCTTTTTCCTTAGCCAAGCCTCTTTGCGGGCTTCATAATCCTGCTGGCGTTTCTCCAAATAACCGTCGGCCATGTTATGACTTACTGATTGAATTTTCCGTAAACGATATTGATGTATGGGGCTGGATATGGATTCTGACTGCCTCCTACCAAGCGTGTACTTGCAATGGTAAGCATATTTTCATAGCCTGTCACCATCGAGCTATTTGACGATGTGGTGGTGGAGTTAATCTTAATAGGAACCAGCACGACTTTGTTCCAGTTAGGATTCTTCTCAAGCCAGTTGGCTTCTTTTAATAATCCGGCATTTTTCTGGTTGTGCATTTTCGTAACCAGACTCGAGATGTTGGAGAACGAATAGTAGTTCTTACCACTCATATAGCCTGTGTAGAAACTTGTCAAGTTGTCAGGCGTACGGCTTTTTTCGAAGAAGGAGTATAGGCTGTCCTTGGGCACCATCAATAGGTAGGTGGGGATCTGCTGCTCCTTATCGTACTGCAGGTTGTTTATTCGTTGGAAGTTGATGGATGCTGTCATGATGGAGTCTTCCTGATGATTGTTGAAGATATCATCAACAGGTAGTGTCACTTCAGTGAACAGTCCGGCAGGTGCCTTGAGGTAGGTACAGGTGTTGTCGTCAGCCAACTGCTGAAGCCTGACCTTGTCGTTGGTGATGGTTGTCGTCTGGAGTATTTCGTTGGTTCCTGCCAATGTCTTAGTGTCAGACTCGATACTGTCGTTAACCATCTTGTGGATGAAAAGGTCTAAGCCGGAATAGCGCACTTCGGCGTAGACACCCTCACCGTCGGATATAGAGATGTAGAAACCTGGGCAGACGTTATGGATGAACGTATATGAGTTCTTGAAATACTCTGGATGTTCGTAGTACTGGCGCATGATGTAGGTACCGTAGTTCTTGTAGGTAACACCTTGCTTGTCAGTATAGGGGTTGTTCAGCCGGAAATCGAGAAAGTGCATCTCCTCGCTGGATTCCAGGTCCTCGGTGAGGTCGTAGTAAGTGAACATAACGCTCTCGTTGAGTCCGTCCTCACGAATGAATCCTTCGGCAACCGGGTCGAAGTTCGAGTAATAAAGCCGGTCTTCCTCCATAGGGCGGTTTAATTCTCTGACAGTAACCTTCATGGCCGCCAATGTGTCGTTGACAGATGAGGGGTTGGACAGGATGAACTGCAGCAGGCAGGAGTCTACACAGGCCTTGCCGTTATCATCATGGTTGGCAATCGTACTCTCTTCGGGAAAACTGAATGATTCCAAAAGGTTCATCTGCGTCATAAAAGAACTCGTGACGTAGGTACCTGTCTCGGTGTCTTTCAGGTTGCCTAAATAGCAATAGCTGGTTCTCACCAGAATGGAGTCGGTCATGATGGTGCGGGTGTTAACGGTATAGTCAGCCGAACTGATAGCTAACTTGTCATCCTGTGTAGTTAGGGTGCTTCCTATGTCAAGGGTTTCATCATTACATGCAGAGAACGCCATTACTGTAATGGCAATCCCTGTTAGCAAAGTATGTTTTTTCATTGTCTCTGTTAATCTATTCCTCTTCTGGACAAATTTGTTTGTAGAATTCCTCGTAGGCTTCGGCAAAGTCTTCCTGATAGCCTAACAAAGGTATATTTTTCTCCTGAGCATGGTTTACTAAGTTCTGGTTGACATCAGCCGAAGCCAGAACAATACCATCGGAGTAGTCGATAGCCAGTTTACCCATCTCCTCGAAATTGAAGTTATCGTTGTAGCCTGCCAGCAGCTCGGCCTTTGCGTCACGGAACTCCACGCACTGCTTGAAGTTATTCCCCAAATCGTTCTTGAGGGTCTTGGCAAACAGCGAGGTAACCACCTTGGTGTTGGCAAACGAGGGCTCATCATGATAGGCAGTCTTGATATAGAGCGGCACAACGGCACTCATCCATCCCTGACAGTGGATAATATCGGGCACCCAGCGCAACTTCTTCACAGTTTCCAAAACGCCACGGGCGAAAAAGATGGCGCGTTCACCGTTGTCGGGATAGTCATTGCCCATTTCGTCTTTCTCCATCTGCCGTCTCGAGAAATAGTCATCATTGTCGATGAAGTACACCTGTACACGAGCCTGCTGGATGGAAGCAACCTTGATGATGAGAGGGTGGTCGGTGTCGTTGATGATAAGATTCATTCCCGATAGCCTGATAACCTCATGCAGTTGGCCGCGACGCTCGTTGATGTTACCCCATTTGGGCATGAACGTGCGTATCTCATGACCTTTCTCCTGCATAGCCTGAGGAAGTGCCTTTCCCATGATTGACATTTCAGTTTCGGGTACGTAGGGAGTAATCTCCTGATTGATGAATAATATCTTCTTCTGTGCCATCTTTTGAATATTTATCCTTTGCAAAGGTACGAAAAAATATCCACAATCAGTAGATTTATGCAGGGTTTTTACGTTTTTTTGGGAAAAAATGGGGTTTTAGTCGCGATAAATCCACGATAGAAGTGCATTTATCCACCTGATGGAAGAGCGGAACCAACGGTAGGTACTGACTGGTTTTCCACCGAAACGGAGGATAAATTCGCGGTAGGGGTTATGCGAAAAAGGCAGTCCTACATCGAGGAAGAATATATGCTGGTAACCCCGTTGGTGAGCGTCTTTGATAGCATGCCACAAGGTCAGTTCGTCAGGATGGAACATAGCAAATGATTTACGGCGGAAAGCCATGTACCACAAGTAGGCATTTTGGCGGCTGTAGGCAACTGCCGAGCAGCCAATGACGTGGTTGTGATAGCGTGTCAGGTAGAGTCGTCCATGCCCTTCGTCCTTTATGGTACGGAAGAACTGGGCATCAGGGATGAAGCGTTTGGGCTTCAGCCAGTGGTGGCGCTTCAACAGTTTGAAGAACTCAGTAAAGTCAGCCTCGTCTTTCACCTCATTGGTTATCACCCCCTTGGCATATGCATTGTCGATATGTTTCTGCAACTTAGGCGTGATGCGCTCTTCGGGAGTGTGGCTGTGCAGCGAGTTATGAATACTCATCCAGTGGACAGGAAAGAACTTGAGCCGTTTCAGTTCACGGTAGGCGAACATCTTCTGACTCAGATTACTAATCTCCATGTAAAGGATACGGTTGCCTAACCGGTTGCGAAGGGCTTCAATCATCATCCCGAAAAGCTGACTCTCGGTATAGTCCTCATGGGGATAACTGTAGACGCCTTCACCAAGAATGCGGCAATGCGTATATAAATAAGGTGGCAACAGCGACGCCCTGTAACGTACAATGGCCAACAGATGAGCTATAAGCCGCCCATCCTGCGTCCTCACCACAGCCATGTAAGGCTTTTGACGGGGCGTACGTCGGGTAATCTCGAAAAGTTGCCGACTGTGGAAGAAATTCTGGTTGTCCAGTTCAGGCAGCTCATGAGATTCCGTGACTATTTGTACCACAGGCTCATTCATGCTGCAAAATTACAAAATTGTTGATAATTTACAATTGAAAATTGAGTTTTTTTTTGTACTTTTGCACCGAAAACGTAAAAAACATCGATATGACAACATTCAAAGACCTGGCGCAGATGCGCCGCTCACACCGTAAGTTTACTGATCAGGAGATAGATGCCGAAGACGTCCGACTGATACTGCGTGCCGCGCTGATGTCGCCCACATCGAAGGGGCAACGCGCTTGGCAATTTGTCGTAGTTGATGACAAAACTGACATCGAGAAGCTGGCAGATGCCAAGGATTTAGGCTCACAGTTCCTGAAAGGGGCGCCGTTGGCCATTGTGGTACTTGGTGATCCAGCGCAGAATGACTGCTGGGTGGAGGACGGCTCTATTGCAGCTATTTCGATGCAGTATCAGGCAGAAGACCTAGGCCTGGGCTCATGCTGGATTCAGATGCGCGGACGTGGACTGAGTGATGGTACGTCAGCCGATACTGTTATTCGCGGTATTCTCGACATCCCAGAGAACCTGAATGTACTCTGTGTCTTGGCGGTTGGTCACAAGGCCGACGAACGCAAGCCCCAGAATGAGGATAAACTGAAGTGGGAGAATGTACATATAGACAAATACCGTAATGATTAACTACGAACTGCAGAAGATTAAGGCCATTATCTTTGATATTGACGGTGTGTTGTCGGCAGAGACCATCACGCTCTCGTCGCAGGGCGAACCTCTTCGCACGGTGAACATTAAGGATGGTTATGCTATACAGTTGGCTGTGAAGATGGGACTGCGCATCGTTATCCTGACGGGTGGTACCACAGAGTCCGTTCGCATGCGATACGAACGGTTAGGCGTGGAGGATATCTATATGGGCTGTGCGGTGAAAATCAAAACCTACGACGATTTGCTTACAAAGTACGGATTGCATGATGAGGAGGTGATGTATATGGGTGACGATGTGCCCGACATTGAGATACTGCGTCGCGTGGGCTGCCCCGTATGTCCGCAGGATGCCTGTAGCGATGTGAAGGAAGCCTGCCTCTATGTCAGTCCATACAAGGGAGGATATGGCTGTGGACGTGATGTCATTGAGCAGACGATGAGGGCTCAGGGGAAATGGCTGAGCAACGAAAAAGCATTTGGATGGTGAAAGAGCAAAAGGATGAAAAAGTGAAAAGTGACTGGAGAATAGTTTTGGCGAGCAACTCGCCGCGCCGTCGTGAGTTATTGGCGGGATTGGGGATTGACTTTGAGGTGAGAGTGCTCCCCAATATTGACGAGAGCTATCCTTCTTCGCTGTCGGCTCTTGAGACGGCAGAATATATTGCCCGTAAGAAAGCTGTAGCCTATCAAGTCCAGATGGCCGACGATGAACTGATTATTACTGCCGATACTGTGGTCATTGTTGGTGATGAGGTATTGGGAAAGCCTGCTGATGCCGACGAAGCCCGCACCATGCTATTAAAGCTTAGCGGAAGGACACATCAAGTAGTGACGGGTGTCTGTCTGACTACCCGTGAGCAGACCAGGCATTTCTCCGTCAGGACCGATGTGACATTCAAGTCGCTGACAGATGAGGAACTGGATTACTACATAATAAACTATAAGCCCTACGATAAGGCGGGGGCTTATGGTATTCAGGAGTGGATAGGATATATAGGCTGTACGGGCCTGAATGGTAGTTATTACAACGTTATGGGTCTGCCCGTACAGCGTATATATACGGAATTACAGACGTTTACTCGTCAGCATAGTCTTCCAGACTATCAGCTGTAATGTCATCATCATCGCCGCTGAGATCCATCATTGTTGAATAGTTGTCCTCGTTGATTTCGTCGTCATCGGGTTCCCCAATCTCAACATCATCCTCGTCCGGCTTGTTGTAGGTGTCCTCAATCTCAACATCCTCGTCCTCGTTCTCCTCAGTATCTTCATCGCGGGACTGTGCAAATTTCATGCGCGGCTTCTCTGACTCTGGCTTTAACTTGGCGAAAATAGCCTCTACCCATGTACCTTTTTCAACTTCAAGCACATCGTAGCCATCAGCAATCTTTTTCTCGTACATACCACCCTTCTTGTGGAGTCGGTCCTTGGGAAGAGTGGTGGTCGAGATGTCAAACCCACTTTCGATAATGTCCTTGATACTCTGTGACAGGGAGTCCCAGCCCCCACCGAAGTTACGGTCGAGTACTTCGACAAGCTTGGCAGCCGAGATGTGGCGGATATTCTCGTAGGTTAAGTCAGTAACACGAACGATGGGGCGTTTTTTCAGTGCCCACGTTACTCTTGTGTTCTCGTCAATCTTTACCGGTGCCACTTTATAGCCCTGTTTCTCGTATTTAGCCTTGACAACCTTTGAATCGTCCTTTACTTCCTCAATCATAAAGGCGCTGCGCAGAATGTCCATAAAGTGACGCACATTCTCGCGCACCTCAGCATCCTTCTCGGCACCTTCCCACAGACGTAGGACGTCGTTCTCCTGAATATCCCATACGCTGCTTTTCGTCAACGTCTTGAGTGTCAGTGCATTGTTTTTGTCTCCTTCTTTAGCCATAATCTTATATTTTAGTTTCCGTCTGCAAAAATAAACTAATATTTTTTGATATACAAGTTTTTAGGCTATTATTTTTCATCGAATCATCATTTTCGCAAATATTCTTTCATTCGGAGTATCGCGAAAGCCAAGAACCGTGCCAAAGTGTCAGTCTTGTCAGTTTTGGCACGATTTTGGCATAAGAAAAAAAAGAAATAATAAACAATTTATTTAAAACATAGTATTATGAACATCAAACCATTAGCAGACCGTGTGCTGGTAGTGCCAGCACCGGCAGAAGAAAAAGTCGGTGGTATCATCATTCCTGATACCGCAAAGGAGAAACCCCTGCACGGAACCATTAAGGCCGTTGGTCAGGGAACCAAGGACGAGGCAATGATCCTGAAGGCTGGCGACGAAGTGCTTTACGGCAAGTATAGCGGCACGGAGTTGGAGTTCGAGGGCGTGAAGTATCTGATGATGCGTCAGAGCGATGTGCTGGCAGTCATCGAGAAATAGAATTGGAAGATTGAAGAATTGTAAAATTGAAGTATTATGGCAAAGGATATTAAATTCAACATTGACGCCCGCGATGCAATGAAGCAGGGCGTCGACCAGTTGGCTAACGCAGTTAAAGTGACGCTTGGTCCGAAGGGACGTAACGTTGTGATTGAAAAGAAGTTTGGTGCTCCGCAGATTACCAAGGACGGTGTGACCGTAGCCAAGGAAATCGAGCTGGAGGACAAGTTTGAGAATACGGGTGCCCAGCTCGTCAAGAGCGTAGCCTCGAAGACGGGTGACGACGCTGGTGACGGTACGACCACCGCTACCATCCTGGCTCAGGCTATCGTGGCCGAGGGTCTGAAGAACGTCACCGCTGGTGCCAACCCCATGGACCTGAAGCGTGGTATCGACAAGGCTGTGAAGGTCGTTACTGACTTCATCGCCAAGAGCGCTGAGCAGGTGGGCGACAACTACGATAAGATTGAGCAGGTGGCTACCGTCAGCGCCAACAACGACAAGGAGATTGGTGAACTGCTGGCCGAGGCCATGCGCAAGGTGTCTAAGGACGGTGTCATCACCATCGAGGAGTCGAAGAGTCGCGACACCCACATCGGCGTCGTCGAGGGTATGCAGTTCGACCGTGGTTACCTGTCAGCTTACTTCATCACCGACTCTGAGAAGATGGAGTGCGTGATGGAGAACCCCTATATCCTTATTTATGACAAGAAGATCTCGAACATCAAGGACTTCCTGCCTATCCTGCAGCCTGCTGCCGAGAGCGGACGCCCCTTGCTGGTGATTGCCGAGGATGTTGACTCTGAGGCGCTGACCACGCTGGTGGTCAACCGTCTGCGTGGCGGTCTGAAGATCTGTGCCGTCAAGGCTCCTGGCTTCGGCGACCGTCGTAAGGCCATGCTCGAGGACATTGCCACGCTGACTGGTGGCGTCGTCATCAGCGAGGAGAAGGGCCTGAAGCTGGAGCAGGCTACGCTCGACATGCTGGGTACGTGTGACAAGGTGACAGTCTCGAAGGACAACACCACCATCGTCAACGGTGCTGGCGACAAGCAACTCATCAAGGACCGCATCGCACAGATTAAGAAGGAGATTGAGATTACCACCAGTTCTTACGACAAGGAGAAGCTGCAGGAGCGTCTGGCCAAGCTGGCTGGCGGTGTGGCTGTGCTCTACGTGGGTGCCAACAGCGAGGTGGAGATGAAGGAGAAGAAGGACCGCGTTGACGACGCCCTCTGCGCTACCCGTGCCGCTATTGAGGAAGGTGTGGTTGTCGGTGGTGGTACTACCTACATCCGCGCTCTGGATGCCCTGAAGGACGTCAAGGGTGACAATGCCGACGAGCAGACGGGTATCCGCATCGTTGAGCGTGCCATCGAGGAGCCGCTGCGCCAGATTGTCACCAATGCCGGTGGCGAGGGTGCCGTCGTGGTTCAGAAGGTACGCGAGGGCAAGGGCGACTTCGGTTACAATGCCCGTACCGATGTCTATGAGGACCTGCGCGAGGCTGGTGTCATCGATCCCGCCAAGGTTGCCCGTGTGGCTCTGGAGAACGCTGCCTCGATTGCAGGTATGTTCCTGACCACTGAGTGTCTCATCTGCGACAAGCCTGAGAAGGAACCTGCTATGCCGATGGGCGGCGCACCCGGCATGGGCGGCATGATGTAAATCTGTAGAAAAGCTATATAAAAAAGGAGGATGTCTGAATATTGACATCCTCCTTTTTTGGTATGTCTTTATTCGTCTCTATATTCCAAAATGTCACCTGGCTGACAACCTAGTATTCGGCAGATGGCCTCAAGAGTGGTGAAGCGTATAGCCTTGGCCTTGCCCGTTTTGAGGATAGAGAGGTTGGCTAACGTCAAGCCTACCCGTTCTGCCAGTTCGCTAAGCGACATTTTGCGCTTGGCCATCTCTACGTCGAGATTTACAATGATCTTTCCCATAGACACTTAGATGGTTAGTTCCTGCTCTTGTTTCAGCTTCAGTGTGTCCTTGATGAGTTTAGGCACAAAGAAGAAACACAGGATGATGAAGAAGCCCGGAGCACTGAAGATGTTCCTTGCCAGCGACGGTATGCGGTCCATGTGGTCGGCACCGACGTGTGCAAAGACGTAATCAAACACGTAGCCTGCTGCAACGAAATGTGCAAGCATGGCAACGGCTGAAATGTAGAACAGCCAGATGCTCCATTTGGAGTATTGCTTGTTGAGATAGGTGCGGTTGCAGATGATACCATAGATAATTGTAAAGACGGTTTTACTGTTCAGCTGAAACAGTTCGCTGAGGTTGTGACAATAGTCGTAATCGGTTGTCGCCTGATTCATGCCGTTGATATAGTGGACATAGCGCCACACTATATAAGCAACTACTGCGCAGAGAACGATGATGGTTCCCAGGTGTTTTTTTGCATACTGCATAACGTTTGATTTACTCATAATTTTATTGTTTTATTTCTTTTGTTTATTGAATCGGTTGTTATATTTATCGAATATCGATGTGCAAAAGTAGGCATTATTTCTCAATGCGCCAAACAAAATCGATAAAACTTTATCGAATTTCGATGTATTTAACATTTTGCGTGGCATAATACATAAATCATGTTACATGGTTAACTATGCCATATAGCACGACTAACTAAGCCATATAGCACGACTAACTAACCAATGTTTAACAGTAAACTGACTACAATAGGGTTATGATTACTCAAAAACCAGCTCTTCCTTATCAGGAGCTTTCGTAATGTGAATGACGGCACCATCGGCAATGTCGCCGTTGACGATGCGCTCACACAGACCGTCTTCAATATAAGTCTGGATAGCACGTTTTAGGGGACGGGCACCGAACTGGATGTCATATCCTTTGGTAGCCACAAACTCCTTGGCCTCGTCGCTCAATTCAATGGTGTAGCCGAGGTCGTTGATGCGTTTCGTCAGTCCTTTCAATTCAATGTCAATAATACGCTTGATGGCTTCAAGGTCCAACTGGTCGAAGGTGATAATCTCATCCAGACGGTTCAGGAACTCGGGCGAGAATTGTTTCGAGAGTGCTTTCTGCACAATCTGACGGGCATGCTCCTTATCCTGTTCGTTCAGTGCCAGTCCGGTATTGGCAGAAGCGCTGAAGCCGATGCCACGACCGAAGTCCTTGAGTTGGCGTGTACCGGCATTGGAAGTCATGATGATGACCGTATTGCGGAAGTCAACGAAACGTCCGTTGCCATCAGTCAACCGACCTTCGTCCAATACCTGTAGCAACAGGTTGAAGACGTTGGGGTGAGCCTTCTCAATCTCGTCCAACAAGACAATGGAGTAGGGATGACGACGCACCCGCTCGGTAAGTTGACCACCCTCTTCGTATCCCACATAACCCGGAGGAGCACCGATGAGCCGACTGGTGTTGAACGACTCGGTATATTCACTCATATCGACACGGATAAGGGCATCGGCGGAGCCAAACATAAATTCTGCCAGCTTCTTGGCAAGATATGTCTTTCCTACGCCGGTAGGTCCGAGGAACATAAAGGCACCGATGGGGTGGTTGGGGTCTTTCAGTCCTACGCGGTTGCGCTGAATGGCACGCACCATCTTCTCAATGGCTTTATCCTGTCCGATGACAGCGCCCTTCAGTTCCGTACCCATACCTTTGAGCCGAATGCCTTCTTGCTCTGCCATACGTTGTACGGGGACGCCAGTCATCATGGATATGACGTCGGCCACCTCCTTGTCGGTAATCACCTGACGCTCGCCGTCACCACCGCTTTGCCACTTCTTGTTCAGTTCTTCCAACTGTTTCTCAAGCAGCAGCTGCTGGTCACGAAAGTTGGCAGCCAACTCATAATTCTGGTTCTTAACAGCCAATTGCTTCTGCTCTTTGACCTTAGTTATCTCTTGTTCTTTCTCAGTAATCTCCGGCGGGATGCTGGCATTGCCGAGGTGGACACGGGAACCCACCTCGTCCATAGCGTCGATGGCCTTGTCGGGCATGAAACGGTCGTTGACATAGCGTTCTGTCAATTTGACACAGGCTGCAATGGCTTCATCCGTATAACTGACATGGTGGTGATATTCGTAGCGGTCCTTGATGTTGTGCAGGATCTGCAGCGTCTCTTCGTTGGTGGTGGGTTCTACCAATACCTTCTGAAAACGTCGTTCGAGGGCTCCGTCTTTCTCGATGCTATTGCGATATTCGTCGAGTGTAGTGGCACCGATACATTGGACTGTCCCACGTGCCAGTGCTGGTTTCATGATGTTGGCCGCATCCATGGAACCAGGTGTGGAACCTGCTCCGATGATGGTATGGATTTCGTCAATAAAGACGATGATGTCTTTGTTTTGTTCTAGTTCCTTCATCAACTGGCGCAGTCGTTCCTCAAACTGTCCACGATATTTTGTGCCTGCCACGATGGCAGTCATGTCAAGCGTATAGATTCTTTTGCCAAAGAGCATGGGTGACGTGTGGCGTAGGGCTATCATCTGGGCCAGTCCTTCGACGATGGCACTTTTACCCACGCCTGGTTCACCTATTAATATAGGATTGTTCTTCTTACGACGACCCAAAATCTCAATAACACGCTGAATCTCACGCTCTCGTCCCACGCAGGGATCAAGTTTCCCGTCTTTGGCCGCCTGAGTGAGGTCAGTGCCGAAGTTATCGAGCACGGGTGTTTTCGAGTCTTTTTTCTTTTGGGTGGTGGTAGTGCTATTTGTAGTCTTGTTCTGGCCTGCCGCCTCTTCATATTCCTCCTCGTCTTCTTCTGGCAGTCCTATACCATTGCTGACGCCCGTCTGCTTAGGAGTATGCATAAGGGCGAGAATATCTTCATAATTCATATTGTTCTGTTCTAATACTTCCTTTGCACCATTCCTCACTTGGTCGTGTAGGATGGCTAACAGGAGATGTTGTTCGTTGACCTTCTCCATTCTTTGTATACGTGCCTCAAGTACAGCGAGTTTCAGGATATTACTCGCCTTTTCATTGAGAACGAGATCGCTGCTGAGAATAGGGGTGGTAATCGTGTCTTCCTTGACCTTCTGTTCCAATTCCGACTTGACGGATTGTATGTTAACTTTCATCCGGTTGAAAACATCAGCAACGGAACCTTCTTTCATACGGAGCAATCCTAAGAGCAAATGCTCAGGACCTACCGAACGGCTGGCAAGCCGTGCAGCCTCCTCTCGTGAGAAAGCTAATATCTCAGATACCTGGGGTGAAAACTGACTTGTCACTATCAATACAATTTTTCGATGTATAATTACTATTTGAATGCAAAGATACAACTTTTCTTGCAAACTCCGTGCCAAAACAGGCAAGAAAATTTTATGTCCCGAAATAAAGCACTAAAATAACTTAAAGGATGATGGTCATTCGGGATTTTCTTTGTACCTTTGCACGGTTAAAAACGCGTCAGCGGGCTTGGAAATGGCCTTAAACGCAAAATTGCCTCCCAAGCGAGGTCATGATAGCAATATAACGTAATAATGAAAAAATAGTAATGGATCAGACATTCGACAACGACAGAATTATCAAAATTAACATTGAGGAGGAGATGAAGTCCTCGTACATCGACTATTCTATGTCGGTGATTGTGGCTCGTGCCCTCCCTGATGTCCGCGACGGCTTCAAGCCCGTACATCGCCGTATCCTCTACGGTATGATGAACATCAACAATGTATCGACACAACCTTATAAAAAATGCGCGCGCGTAGTCGGCGAGGTGCTTGGTAAGTACCATCCCCATGGTGATAGCTCCGTCTATGGTGCCCTTGTACGTATGGCTCAGGAATGGAACATGCGTTATACATTAGTCGATGGGCAAGGAAACTTCGGTTCTGTTGATGGTGACTCTCCTGCTGCCATGCGTTACACGGAGTGCCGCCTCTCTAAAATGGGCGAACACATCATGGACGACCTCGAAAAAGAGACTGTCGACATGATGAATAACTTCGACGACTCACTCGTCGAACCCACCGTTATGCCTACCAAGATTCCTAACCTGCTGGTTAATGGTGGTAATGGTATTGCTGTAGGTATGGCTACGAATATGCCGACACATAATTTGGGCGAAGTTATCGATGGTTGCTGTGCTTATATTGATAATCCTGATATCGACACTGACGGTCTGATGCAGTATATCCCTGGTCCCGATTTTCCGACGGGTGCCTATATTTATGGTTTGCAGGGTGTACGTGATGCCTATGAGACGGGACGCGGCCGTATTGTGATGCGTGCCAAGGCTGAGATCGAGAGTGGTGAGACTCATGATAAGATTGTAGTCACAGAGATTCCCTACGGTGTTAACAAGGCTGACCTTGTGGCCTATATTGCCGAGTTGGCCAACCAGCACAAGATTGAGGGCGTTGCCAATGTTAACGATGAGTCTGGCCGTCAGGGCATGCGCATCGTGGTGGACTGCAAGCGTGATGCCAACGCTAACGTGTTGCTCAACAAGTTGTTTAAGATGACTGCCTTGCAGAGTTCATTCTCTGTAAATAGCATTGCATTGGTGAAAGGTCGTCCTCGGCTGCTGACACTGAAGGAGTGCGTGAAATACTTTGTTGAGCATCGTCACGATGTGACCATCCGCCGTACAAAGTACGACCTGCGCAAGGCTCAGGAGCGTGCCCACATCCTCGAAGGCTTGATTATTGCCGTCAACAACATCGATGAGGTGGTACACATTATTAGAAATAGTAAGACCCCGACCGATGCCCAGCGTAACCTCGAGGCTCGCTTCGAACTGGATGAGCTGCAGTCGAAGGCTATCGTCGACATGCGACTGGCACAGCTCACAGGCTTACGTGTTGACCAATTGCATCAGGAGTACGACGACCTGCAGAAGCTGATTGCCGACCTGCAGGAAATTCTTGACAATCCCGAGCGTTGTAAGGAGGTCATGAAACAGGATTTGCAGGAGGTGAAGGAGAAGTATGGCGATGAGCGTCGTACCGAGATTATTCCTTTCGACCACGAATTCAATGCTGAAGACTTCTATCCAGACGATCCTGTGGTCATCACTATCAGTCATATGGGCTATATCAAGCGTACTAATTTGGATGAGTTCCACGCTCAGGGTCGTGGCGGTATGGGCTCAAAGGGTGCCCGTCACCGCGACAACGACTTCACAGAGTATATTTATCCAGCCACGATGCACAACACGCTGCTCTTCTTCACCCAGAAAGGACGCTGTTACTGGCAGAAGTGCTACGAGATACCTGAGGGCGACAAGAACTCGAAGGGACGTGCTATTCAGAATATGCTGAACATCGAGCCCGATGATGCCATCAACGCTGTATTGCGTATAAAGAACTTTAATGATGAAGAGTTCTTGAAGTCACACTACGTTGTCTTTGCCACCAAGCAGGGTATCATCAAGAAGACTTGTCTTGACCAATATAAGAATGTACGTGCTGCAGGTGTTCGTGCCATCAATATCAACGAGGGCGACGAGGTGGTAGGTGTACGTCTGACCAACGGCCACAATGAACTGTTGCTGGCTAACCGCAATGGTCGTGCTGTTCGCTTCGACGAAAGCGAAATCCGCTCTATGGGTCGTGTGTCAACAGGTAACATCGGCATGCGTCTCGATGGAGGCGATGACGAGGTGGTTGGTATGGTTTGCGTCAATGACCCGCAGACAGAGACCATCATGGTCGTATCTGAGAATGGCTACGGCAAGCGTTCAGAGGTAGAGGATTATCGTAAGACCGCTCGTGGTGCCAAGGGTGTGAAGACACTGGCTGTCACAGAGAAGACCGGTCGTCTGGTGGCCATCAAGGTGGTGACTGACGAGAACGACCTTATGATTATCAATAAGTCGGGTGTGCTCATTCGTCTGAAAGTGGCTGATGTCCGCGTGATGGGCCGTGCTACTCAAGGTGTACGTCTCATTAACCTCACCAAGAAGAATGATACTATCGCCAGTGTCTGCAAGGTGATGTCGAGTCAGGAAGAAGATGTCGAAGAGGCCGAGGTCATCAATGAGGAACTGACGGAAGGTGATGCCCCATTGGTAGATTTTACAAGTAACGAATAAATATGTTTAACCAATAAATTGTATGACTTATGAAAAGAATCATGATGATGGCCATGATGGCCGCTGCCACGACATTAGCTTTTGCACAGTCTGATGTAGTGAAGAATGCTAAGAAACTCCTTGACAAGGGTGATGTGGAGGGAACCATCCAGGCTCTTCAGTCCGCCTTGGACGCTGGTACCAACGAGGATAAGGCTGCTGCATGGAACCTGCTGAGTGCCGCTCAATACAAGAAGTTCTCTGACATCCAGGCTAAGAAACTGGAGAATCAGGTGAAGCAGATTAATGAGCCCGTCGACGAGGCTGCTATGAATGCTGCCATCGTTGCTGCCCTTCAGGCTGCCATGAAGTGCGATGAGTTTGACAACATGCCCAACGAGAAAGGTAAGGTGAAGCCCCGCTTCCGTGCTGAGAATCAGAAGATTTTCCAAAATGGTCGACTGAACACTATTAACGCCGGACAGTATGAGTATAATCAGAAGAATTATGCTGATGCTTTCAAGGCATTTGCTCTCTATGTCGATAGCAACGAGTCACCTCTGTTCACGGGCATTGACATGAGCCAGGACCAGTACAAGTACGAAGTGGCCTACTTCGCCAGTCTTGCTGCTTATCAGGGCAAGGACTTCCCCAACGTTATCAAGTATGCTCAGATTGCAGCCCAGGATACTGCAAAGGCTAAGGATGCTACAGAGATTCTTGTCTTCTCGAAGAAGGAGACTATGAAGACCAAGCAGGACACCCTTGAGTATATTGAGATGCTGAAGGACGCCAGTGCTAAGTTCCCCGCAGATACCCGCTACTCTGCATGGATTGGTGACTACTATCTGCAATCAGGCAACAACGACGAGCTCCTGAAGTGGGCCGAGGGCGAGATTGCCAAGAACCCCGAAGATAAGTTTGGTTATACTTACAAGGGTGAGGCCCTACGTCTCTCTGACCGCTTTGATGAGGCTGTGGAGTGCTATAAGAAGGCTTTCGAGATTGACCCCACTTATATTGCTGCTGCCTATCAGGCTGGTGTGTCGCTCAACTCCAAGGCTATTAAACTGAAGGACGAACTGGCCGATAAGAAGACGGGTAAACTCACTGTTGAGAATGCTAACAAGATTAAGGCCATCCTCACAGATGCCAAGGGCTATCTGGAGAAAGTTCGCGAACTCGATCCCGACCACGAGAAGGTTGACTGGCGTTACGCACTTTATCAGATGTACTACTCCTTGGGTGACAATGCCAAGGCTTCTGAAATCGAGAAGTTGCTGAATCAATAAGATAAGTAGGAAAGTGAGAAGTGAAAAGATTCTTACGCTTCTCTTACTACTGATAATACCGTGCCTGGCATCGGCCCAGAAGAAGGAGCTGAGTCAGGCACGGTCTATCCTAAAGAGTAAGCGGGGAGTAGAGCAGGCCGAACAGCTGATGACCAAGCTGTTAAAGGACTCTGCCAACAGGCAGGATAAGCGAATCTATGCCGTCTGGTATGAGTCGGTACTCATGCAGTATCAGGCTGTCAATGAGAAACTCTACATGAAGCAGAGGCAGGACACGGCGCAGTTTTTTGAACTGACGCGCCGTCTCTTTACCGTTGCTGAATCCCTCGACTCTCTCGATATGCGTCCAGACCGTAAGGGTAGGGTGAACCCTGACTACCGCAAGGAAAATGCTGAACAATTGCTGAAGTTCCGCCCCAACCTCTTTGCGGCTTCCACATACTATATACGAAAGGGTGATTTCAAACGTGCCTATTCATTCAGTGAGACCTATATGGACTGTGCTCACCAACCGTTGTTCAGTTCCTATCGCCTTGATAGCACAGATAGCCGTATGCCTGAGGCTGCCTATTGGGCTGTTTATAGTGGCTATCGTATGAATGACCCTGTGTTGACCCTTCGTCACCGCTTGTTAGCCTTGAAAGATACTTCGCGAATAGACTATACTTTACAATATATGGCTGAGGCCCGTCATTGGTTGAAGGATGATTCGCTCTATATGGAAACCTTGCGTAGGGGTTTCTACTATCAGCCTACCAACAGTTATTTTTTCCCCCGTCTTATGGATTATTATACGGCACGGAAAATGAACGATAGTGCACTTAGTGTTGTCAATCATGTGTTAGCTAAAGATACAAGCTTCCTATATCGTTATGCCAAGTCCACCGTTCTTTTCAATTTGGAACGCTACGATGAATGTATAGCCTTGAGTGACAGCCTGATTTGTCAAAACGACTCAGCCCCCGATCCATATTATAATGCCGGTACCGCCTATCTGAACAAAGCCTTGCAGTTGCATCCTTTGCGTGAGAAAAAGCAACTGCGCGCTACCTACCAGAAGGCTCGTTCTTATATGGAACACTATCGCCAGTTAGCTCCTGAGCAGAAGCAGAAATGGGGTCCTGCACTCTATCGCATCTACCTGAACTTGAACATGGGTAGACAGTTTGATGAGATTGACCGTCTGCTGAAGCAGTGATTTCACTTAAAATATATTTATATTTTTGGTGGTGTCAGGAAATTATCGTACCTTTGCACATCTTAAACTGAGAAACCTCATAAAATAGGAATAGAAATGAGCAAGAGATTTGCCGAACACAACGGCTTGAACCTGACGCAGACGAATAATGACGTGCTGCAGATGTGGAAGAAGAAGAACATCTTCTGGCGCTCCATCGACGAGCGCGAGGGCTGTCCACAGTTTGTATTCTTCGAGGGTCCTCCCTCGGCCAACGGCCATCCCGGCATCCACCATGTGCTGGCACGTACTATCAAGGATACCTTCAACCGCTATAAGACTATGCAGGGTATGCAGGTGAAGCGCAAGGCCGGATGGGACACTCATGGACTGCCCGTCGAGTTAGGCGTTGAAAAGGAGTTAGGCATCACCAAGGCCGACATTGACAATAAGGAGTCGGAGAAATACATCTCGACCGAGGACTACAACCACAAGTGCCGCGAGAACGTCATGAAGTTTACTGCTGAGTGGCGTGACCTGACGGAACGCATCGGCTACTTCGTTGACCTCGACAATCCTTATATCACCTATGACAACAAGTATATCGAGACGCTGTGGTGGCTGCTGAAGCAGCTCTACGGGAAAGATCTGCTGTACAAGGGCTACACCATCCAGCCGTACTCACCAGCCGCCGGTACGGGACTGTCGAGCCATGAGCTGAACCAGCCCGGCTGCTACCGCGACGTGAAGGACACGACGTGTACGGCGTTGTTCAAGATGAAGACCCCGAAGCCTGAGATGACAGGGTGGGGCACACCTTATTTTATGGCGTGGACAACCACTCCCTGGACCTTGGCAGCCAACTCGGCACTCTGCGTAGGTCCGAAGATTGACTATGTGGCCGTAGAGACTTATAACCCCTACAGCGCCGAGAAGATTACCGTCGTTTTGGCCGAAGCCCGTCTGGCAGCCTATCTGCCCACGGCTGGCGAGATCACCGACGGTGGTGAGATGCCTGAGTTCAAGAAGGGCGACAAATTTGTGCCTTACCGTATCGTGGCCCGCTACAAGGGTACCGACCTCGTCGGCATGGAGTATGAGCAGCTGATGCCCGCCATCAAGCCTATGGGCGACGCCTTCCGTGTCATCCCTGGTGACTACGTGACGACGGAAGACGGTGCCGGTATCGTGCATATCGCCCCCAACTTCGGTGCTGACGATGCCTTTGTGGCCAAGAAGGCCGGCATCTGTCCCATCGTGCTGATTGACAAGAAGGGTAATGAGCGTCCCGTGGTGGACCTGCAGGGTAAGTACTTCATCATCGAAGACCTCGACCCGGAGTTCGTTAAGAATTATGTGAACATCGAGGAATGGAACAAGTTTGCAGGCCGTTACGTGAAGAACGCCTATGACGACACGCTGACCGACAAGGACGAGACGTTGGACATCTCTATCTGCATGGACCTGAAGGCTCAGGACAAGGTATTCAAGATAGAGAAACATACCCATAATTATCCACACTGCTGGCGTACGGACAAGCCCGTACTCTACTATCCGCTTGACTCGTGGTTCATCCGTTCGACGGCTAAGAAGGAGCGTATGTTCGAGCTTAACAAGACCATCAACTGGCAGCCGGAGTCAACAGGTACAGGCCGCTTCGGCAACTGGCTTGAAAACCTGAACGACTGGAATCTTTCACGCAGCCGCTTCTGGGGTACACCGCTGCCTATCTGGCGCGACGAGGAAGGCAAGGCTGAAAAGTGCATCGGTTCTGTCGAGGAACTTTACAACGAGATAGAAAAGGCTGTCGAGGCAGGCATCATGGCCGAGAACCCGCTGAAGGCAAAAGGCTTCGTGCCCGGCGATATGTCGAAGGAGAACTACGACCGCATTGACCTGCACCGCCCATACGTGGACAACATCGTGCTCGTCAGCGACGAGGGCAAGCCCATGAAGCGTGAGACCGACCTCATTGACGTGTGGTTCGACTCCGGTTCGATGCCCTACGCTCAGGTACACTATCCGTTCGAGAATCGCGACCTGATTGACAAGCGCGAGGCCTTCCCCGCCGACTTCATCAACGAGGGTGTCGATCAGACGCGCGGCTGGTTCTTCACGCTGCACGCCATTGCCACCATGATTTTCGACTCCGTAGCCTTCAAGAATGTCATCTCCACCGGTTTGGTGCTTGATGCCAAAGGTAACAAGATGTCGAAGCACGTGGGCAACGTGGTGAATCCCTTCGAGATGATTGAGAAGTATGGCACGGATGCTGTCCGCTTCTATATGCTGACCAACTCAGAACCGTGGGACAACCTGAAGTTCGACCCCGAGGGTGTCGACGAGGTGCGCCGCAAGTTCTTTGGCACCTTATATAATACGTATAGCTTCTTCGCCCTCTATGCTAATGTGGATGGGTATGAGCCTAATGGGGCTAATGGGGCCCATGAGTCTCAGCCTGAGATCGACCGCTGGATCCTCAGCTGCCTCAACACCCTCATCAAGGGCGTACAGAAGGAGCTCGACAACTTCGACCCGACCCGTGCAGGCCGCCTCATCGACGCTTTCGTCAATGACGACCTCTCTAACTGGTACGTCCGTCTGAACCGTAAGCGCTTCTGGGGTAAGGACATGAGCGATGACAAACGCTCAGCTTACGATACCCTCTACACCTGTCTGATGACCGTCTCGAAGCTGATGGCACCGTTCGCACCGTTCTATGCCGACCAGCTCTACAAAGACCTTGGCGGCGTGAAGGACAGCGTACACTTAGATAATTTCCCCGTAGCCGACGAGAGCCTGATAGACAAGGATCTTGAGGCCCGCATGGAGATGGCCCAGAAGATTACCTCGATGGTACTCGCCCTGCGTCGTAAGGTGAATATCAAGGTACGCCAGCCGCTGCAGGCTATCATGGTGCCTGCTACCGAGGAACAGAAGAAGCACATCGAGGCCGTCAAGCAGCTCATCATGAACGAGGTGAACGTCAAGGAACTGAAATTCGTTGAGGGTCAGGGAATTCTCGTCAAGAAGGTGAAGTGTAACTTCAGGACGATGGGAAAGAAGTTCGGCAAGCTGATGAAGGCTGTTGCCGCTGCTGTTGATGCCCTGTCACAGGATCAGATAGCTGAATTGGAAACCAACGGTTCCATTGATATCAATGTTGAGGGGCAGAATCTGACAGTGGAGGCTGCCGACGTTGAGATTATCAGTGAGGACATCCCCGGTTGGCTCGTCTCAAACGAAGGCTCGCTCACCGTGGCCCTTGAAGTGGAACTCACTGACGAGTTGCGTCAGGAGGGTATGGCCCGTGAAATCATCAACCGCGTACAGAACATCCGTAAGGAGAGTGGATTGGAGATTACCGACCGCATCAACATCACCTTAGCTCCCAATGCCGAGGTGGAGAAGTCGGTGGAGGTCTTCGGTGAGTACATCAAGACTCAGGTACTGGCCGACGACATCACCATCGCTCCAAACGACGGTACTGAGGTTGACTTCGACGATTTTAAACTGAACATTAAAATAACCAAAAACTAATCATACAAAATGGAAACAGAAAAGACACGCTACAGTGACGAAGAACTCCAGGAGTTCCGCACAATCATTAATGAGAAACTTGCTCTTGCCAAACGCGACTATGACCAGATGATGGCCGTCATAACCAATCAGGACTCTAACGATGTCGATGACACATCTCCTACGTACAAAGCACTGGAGGAGGGTAGTGCCACTCAGTCGAAGGAGGAGATTATCACGATGGCTGCTCGTCAGCAGAAGTTCATTCAAGGACTGAAGGCTGCACTGGTGCGCATTGAGAACAAGACATACGGCATTGACCGCTTGACGGGTAAACTCATTCCCAAGGAGCGCCTGAAGGCTGTGCCGCATGCCACACTCAGCGTCGAGTCGAAAATGATGGAGAAGAAGTGAACGGACAGAGACGTATCATTACCGATGGCTGGCTGGCAGCGATTGTCGTTGTCAGCGCCATTGTTATTGACCAGCTTATTAAGATATGGGTCAAGACCAATATGACGCTCCACGAGAGCATCCGCATCTTCGACTGGTTCTACATCTCGTTCATTGAAAACAACGGTATGGCCTATGGCATGCAGATAGGCTCCAAGTTAGCCTTGTCGCTATTTCGTATTGCTGCCATCGGATTGTTAGGCTATTACCTGTGGCTGCAGGTGCGGAAGAAGGCGCCTACGGGCTACATCGTTTGCCTGGCAATGGTGTTTGCCGGTGCCGTCGGCAACTTGATAGACTGTATGTTCTATGGTCTTGTCTTTAACGCCTCTTCCCCCCACTACCTATCGTTCCTTGTTCCTTTCGGCACAGGTTATGCGCCATTCCTGATGGGCAAGGTGGTCGATATGTTCTATTTCCCGCTGATTGTCACTACTTGGCCTGAATGGATGCCTTTCTGGGGAGGTGACGAGTTTGTCTTTTTCAGTCCCGTCTTTAACTTTGCCGATGCCAACATATCTGTTGGCGTTGTGTTACTGTTGTTATTCTATCGTAAGGAAATCAGTCAAATCAGTCTGAAGCGTGAATAGACACCTGTTATATATAGTTCTTGCAGCTACTCTGCTAATGCTGTCGTGCAAGCCTCGTGTTCCCTCGGAGTATATTCAGCCTGGCGACATGGAGGATATCTTATATGACTATCATATTGCGCAGGCTATGGCTGAGAACTTGGAACTGAATGACGATCAGCATGACTTCAAGCAGACACTCTACTTTGCTGCCGTATTGGAGAAACACGGGGTGACAAAGGCCGAATTTGATTCCTCGTTGGTTTACTACTATATCCGTGCCGATCGTTTTGGCGATATGTACAAGCGCGTTGCCAAACGCTTGGCTGATGAGGCATTGGAACAGGGAGCATCAGAGGGCGCAGTCGTACATTATGCTCAAGTAAACAATAGCGGTGACACGGCCGATATCTGGAAAGGCAATCTCTCAATGATGCTGATTCCCTATGCTCCGTATAACCGCTATGACTTCGTTCAGATGCCAGATTCGACCTTTAGCAAGGGCGACTCTTTCCTGTTTATGGTTAATTCAGAGTTCATCATGCAGAACGGTGTACGCAATTCGCAGGCCGTCATATCGATGCGATACGATAATGACACTATAGTTAGTAAGAACATCACCATTGGCAGTTCTGGCATCACCCAGTTGATGATACCCGAGGTGGCGAACCGAAAGGTGAAGGAAATCCGCGGTTTCATCTATATGCCGTTGGAAAAGGAGATGACGACGACCATGAAGCTGATGGCCATCAAGAACATTCGCCTGATAAAGTTCCGCAAGAAAGAGCAGCCGAAGGATTCGGTGGCCACGGATAAAAAACAACCTATAGACACACTAAAAACCAAAACGTTATGAATATGAAATTCCGCTTAGCTCTGATGAACTTCCTGGAGTTTGCCGTATGGGGAGCTTATCTTACCTGTATGGGCAACTATCTGGGAGTAGCCGGTCTTGGCGACCAGATTTCCTGGTTCTATGCTATCCAAGGCATTGTTTCTATCTTCATGCCGACCATCATGGGTATTGTGGCTGACAGGTACATCCAGCCGCAGCGACTCTTGGGTCTTTGCCATCTGTTAGCTGGTGCTGCTATGCTTTGCTGTTGGTGGATGGGCTATTCGGCAGGTTTTGGCAATGAACTGCCCAACAAGGGAGCCTTCATCGCTATGTACACGGTTAGCGTAGCCTTCTTTATGCCGACCATCGCGCTGGCTAACACCACAGCCTTTACCATCCTGAAGAACAACGGTATGGATACGGTGAAGGACTTCCCGCCTATCCGAGTGCTGGGAACCGTAGGCTTTATTGCTACGATGTGGTTCGTCAATTGTGCGGTATGGGATGACGGCGGTTTCTCGTTCACCCTCTCTGAGAATGCCCATAAGTTCCAGTACACCTATATGCAGTTCTTTGTCTCTGGATTCCTGAGTCTGCTGCTGTTGGTCTACTGCTATGTTGCACTTCCTGAGTGCAAGTTAGAGAAGAAGGCTTCTGCGTCATTAGCCGAGAGTTTTGGATTGAACGCCTTCAAGTTGTTCAAGTCGCGTCAGATGGCGCTGTTCTTCATCTTCTCAGCCTTGTTGGGAATGTCACTTCAGGTGACCAACGGTTATGCAGGCCCCTTCATTACCAGTTTCAAGGGTTCTGCTGATGCGGCTGTCGCCTCGTCGTTTGCGGCCAACAATGCTACGTTGCTGACTTCCATCTCACAGGTCAGTGAGGCACTCTGCATCCTGATGATTCCGTTCTTCCTGAAGCGTTACGGCATAAAGGTGGTCATGCTGATGTCCATGTTCGCTTGGGTATTCCGTTTCGGCTTCTTCGGCATCGGCAATCCGGCTATGCCTGGTGTGCTGCTATTCATCCTGTCATGTATCGTCTACGGTGTGGCTTTCGATTTCTTCAATGTGTCAGGTGGTATCTTCGTCGACCAGATGTGCGAACCCTCTGTGAAGGCTTCTGCCCAGGGACTGTTTATGCTGATGACCAACGGTTTGGGAGCCACCATCGGAACACTTGCCGCAGGTGAGATCGTCAACCACTATTGTTCCTGGGAAAATGGATTCCTTGTGGGCGACTGGCAGACGTGCTGGTTCATTTTTGCTACGTTCGCTCTCGTAGTGGGAGTCTTGTTTGCATTGATTTTCCATCCTGAGAAAAAGCAGGCATAATCCATGAATCGGGTACAGCTGTTCTATAAGGATATGTCCGAGATTGTGGGGAGCGACGGTTTTTCCGTCGTCCGACTCACAGACATCGACGAGCAGAGGGCCATCTGTGTGATTTGCGACAGGGCAATGACGGAGCAGATGACCATCCGCTTCAACCGGCTGCCCGGACACCAGCTGATGTTACCCGAAGTGCTGATGCAGATGCTACAAAGTGAAGGTAAGGGAGAGCTGGAACTGATGGTCTACGATGTCGTTGACGGCCAGTACCTCGTCTCGTTACTCAACAAACGCAGCCTGACCTTGAGACCTATCCGGATGAGCGATGCAGTACTGTTGCACTATATCTCAAAGATTCCTTTCTATATGGAGGAGGGACTCATGAGAAGACAGTGTACGCCCTATACGCTTGAGGCACAAGGCATCTCTATCCCTATTAACACACTCGATACTGAGCACCTGAACCGTGAACTGCAACGTGCCATCGATACGGAGAACTATCGTCTGGCATCGCATCTGCATGAAGAACTGCAAAAGAGAAACAAGCAATGAAGGAAGTACGCTTCTTTTACGTCCCTGAAGCAGAGACTCAGATCGAGTTACCTGCCGAGGAAGCCAGCCACGCCACCCGTGTACTGCGTCTGAAGGAGGGTGACGAACTGATGCTGATGGACGGTCGTGGGGGATTCTATCGTGCAGAACTGACGCTGGCTTCCAACCATCATTGTTCGTATCAGATTACAGAGCGCCTACCGCAACCACGTCAGTGGGAGGGACATGTCCATCTGGCCATAGCCCCTACGAAGATGGCCGATCGCATAGAATGGATGACGGAGAAGGCCACCGAGGTGGGCATCGATGAACTCACCTTCCTGAATTGTCAGTTCTCGGAGCGACGTAACCTGAAGACGGAGCGTATACAGAAAATTGTCGTTTCGGCTGTCAAGCAGAGCCATAAGGCCTATATGCCTGTGGTACACGAGTTGACCTCTTTCCGACAGTTTATTGCCGACCATCCTGCAGGACAGCGATTCATTGCTCACTGTTATCAGGAAGTTCCCCGCGTAAACCTCTTTGACCAATTGTGCCAGTTGGGAGCCTCCGACGACACCTTGGTACTCGTAGGCCCTGAGGGTGACTTCAGCATCGATGAGGTTCGTATGGCTGTTGATGCCGGCTTCGTCTCCGTTGATTTAGGAAAAAGCCGGCTGCGCACAGAGACGGCAGGACTCTCGGCAGTTATGATGATGCAACTGGCCAAACAAATAACTTTAAGCAAATGATGAATATGTGTTTACTATACCGACATCTTATTACACTGACCCTTGTCGTGTTCTCTGCATTAATGGTCAAAGCTGAGAATCTGACAGTCAAGACGCTCTTTGCCGAGATGCCTGATGAGGTGATACCCTATCTGACAAAGACCAACCGTCTGGACTGCATTGACTTCATGGAATCCAACATGAAGGCAGAAGTGACCAACGAATTTGGAGGAAAGAGCCTTATGACGGCACTTAGCAACGACTCATTGAGTATGAGGCTGAACGAAGCTTGTCGCATTGATATGTTTCTGCTTACAACCACGCAACCCGTTGATGGCCAGCAACAGGTCGTAGCCCTGCTTCGCTCCATCATGATCGATGAAAAGGAGATGGAAACCGACATTGAATTCTACTCCGTCCATTGGAAAAAACTAACGGAACCCCCATCATTGGCATCTGCTGACGAGAAACGAATCAAAGACCGTACAAAAACGTCAAACATTATTAATTTTATTAAAGAAAGACTTAAAAAAGATTAATTATTGGTCTTTCCTTTGGGCGTTTAGCCGGTTTTTCCAAGAAATTTGTCTATATTTGCAGTGTGTTTTTCATGGTATTAGATTATTAAGGTTAATCAAGAGTGATGTATGTCGTGAGACAAACGAACTCAGATGACTTTATCGCAATGCCTTTAAAGCAATGCGAGAAAGCAACAGAAAGGGGAGCCTGAGAAGGTTCCCCTTTTTTATGTACCTGTAGATATAAAAGCAATCAGGGCTCGCCGCTGCGAACCCTGAATTGTGATAACCAATTAACTAACTATAAACAAACATAATAATGAAAAAACTGTATGTCTTAACCGTATGAAACTTATTTCTGATGCAAAGATACGACGAATAACAGTTGATTGCAAGAAAAGATAGTTTTTCTTCTTCAAGTTGTATGGACAATCACCTCATTACTGGACAAAACTGCGATATGGGGCGGATTTCTGTCTAAAGAAACAATATTTCAAGCTGTTTTCAAAAATAAATGTGTATCTTTGCAAACAAAAACAAAGTAAGTATGATGAAGAAACTGTCGCTGACCTCCCAGATTGCTATAGCACTTGTCCTGGCTGTTATTGCTGGCATCCTGTTGCAAGACTATGCCGACTTTGTGAACGATTACATCAAGCCTTTGGGAAGCATCTTCCTGAATCTGCTGAAGTTCATCGTCGTGCCGCTGGTGCTGTTTTCCATCATGGCAGGTATTCTGTCTATGAACGACGTGTCGAAGGTTGGCAGACTGGGACTGCGGGCTTTGTTCTATTTCATGTTTACCACCGTTATTGCCGTCGCACTCGGACTGGTCGTCTCCACACTCGCGAAAGGCTATCTGCCCCTCATCCATGTGGACACTGGCAGCAGCACACCGGAAGTTGAGATACCAGACCTCACCATTATGGACCAGATTGTCAACATGTTCCCGCAGAACATCATGCTCCCGCTGACCAATATGACGATGATGCAAGTCATAGTGATAGCCCTCTTCTTCGGTGTGGCAATGGTTCATGTCGGTGAGCCTGGGGAACCCTTGCGGAAGCTCACACTCAGTGCCAACGTTGTTGTATCAAAGATACTGACTTACATCATGGCGTTGGCACCTTACGGTGTGTTCTGCATGCTGACGCCAGTCGTAGTTTCTAATGGCCCCAGTGTATTGGGTTCTTACGCCGTACTTGTCGCCCTGGGCTATTCCTGCTTCACCCTCCACGCTGTCTGTGTGTATGGTTCCCTGGTCTATCTGTTAGGCGGCATGTCGCCCATAAAGTTTTTCAAGGGTTTGCGACCCGCCATGCTGTTTGCCTTTTCCAGCGACTCGTCCGTTGCCACCCTGCCTTACACCATGGAGTGTACTGAGAAGTTAGGTGTCCGCCGGGATATCGGCAACTTCGTCCTTTCCCTGGGAGCCACCATCAATATGGATGGTGTTGCCATCTACCTCGGTGTCGCCTCAGTATTCATGGCAGCCTGCTGTGGCATCGACCTGACGTTGCATCAGTATTTTGCCATTGCCTTTGCATCGACCGTTGCCTCTATCGGTACGCCTGGCATTCCTGGCGGATCGCTGGCATTGATGGCGATGGTCTTCGCTTCTGCTCAGATTCCTGTGGAGTGTGTGGCTATTGTGGCAGGCGTTGACCGTATCGTGGACATGGGCCGTACGGTTATGTCAGTTACCGGTGATGCCTCCTGTGCCGTCGTCATGCAAAACAGATCCTGATCTGTTAATTGTGCCACGCACCGCAATCTCCCCGCTACCTACCGGGTACAGGCCCTGTAGGTAGTAGGTAGCGGGCCTGTAGGTGCCGGGTAGCTTATTTGTTCATCCCTACAATCTTGGTCTTGGGCTGCTCACGGTTGCGTCGGTTGACGACGGTAACTACCGACTGGGCCAGGTTGATGAAGGCCAGTCCCGTGGCGGTGTCGCTGCTGAGGGCGGCGGGAGTACCTTGGTCGCCGCTGTCGCAGATGCTCTGTACGAGCGGTATCTGAGCCAGCAGGGGTACTTGCATCTCCTCGGCTAGCTGCTTGCAGCCCTCGCGCCCGAAGATGTAGTAGCGGTTGCCAGGCAGTTCGGCGGGTGTGAACCACGCCATGTTCTCTATCAGTCCGAGGATGGGCACGTTGACCTTCTCGTTGCGGTACATGTCGATCCCCTTGCGGGCGTCGGCCAATGCCACCTGCTGGGGCGTTGAGACGATGACGGCACCGGTGATGGGCAGCGTCTGGAGCAGGGTCAGATGGATGTCGCTGGTGCCTGGCGGGGTGTCAAGGATAAAGTAGTCGAGTTCGCCCCAGTCGGCATCGGCAATGAGCTGTTTCAGGGCACTGGTAGCCATGCCGCCGCGCCATAGGGTAGCCGTGGTGGGTGAGACAAAGAAGCCGATGGAAAGCATCTTGACGCCGTACTGCTCGATGGGGCAGATAAGGTCGCGCCCGTCTACCTTGACGGCATAAGGGCGTTCGTCCTCGACGTTGAACATCTTGGGCATCGAGGGTCCGAAGATGTCGCAGTCCAAAAGTCCTACCTTATAGCCCAGGCGGGCCAGGGCAATCGCCAGGTTGGCCGAGACTGTTGACTTGCCGACGCCGCCCTTGCCTGAGCTGACGGCGATGATGTTCTTGACGCCAGGCAGCAACTGTTCCACCTCAGGGCGGGGAGCCGACTTGAACTCCGTCTTGATGGTCACCTCTACGTCCTGTCCGCAATGGTACTTGATAGCCGCCTCGGCAGCTTTGACGGTGGACTTGAGGAAGGGATCGGTATCGCGCGGGAACTCCAGCACGACGGTCACCTGATTGCCGTTGATGGCGGGCTGGTCGGCCACCATCTGGCTTTCTACGAGATTCTTCTTCGTACCGGCATACGTCACCGTAGCCAGCGCATCCATAATCAGTTTAGGATATAGTGTCATATCTTTTACTTCTTACCTTTTACCTTTCCAACAACTGAGGGATCTTCTGCCACTGCTTGTCCTGCATGTAGCTACTCTTGGTGCCTTTGGGAATGTAGAACTTGCAGGCACCGAGCACCACATCCTTGAACGTAGTCTTGGTGATTTTCGGAGGAATGGGTGCGTTGACGTTCACTTCGCGCAGGCTGACGCACTTGGAAAAGGCACCGCCGCTGACGTCTTTGAGACTGACGGCGAGGTCGGCGGAAGCCAGGGTGCTACACTCGCGGAACGCATCGCTACCAATCTCCTTGACGGCAGCGGGAATGACGATGCTCTGCAGCATGGAACACTTCTCGAAAGCACTACTGCCAATGCTTTGCAGCGTGACGGGCAGCGTGATGCTGGTAAGGGCGGAACACTCCAGGAATGCCTTCGAACCGATCTTCTTAACGGAGACGGGCAGGCTGACAGACTTCAGGCTGTGGCAGCCACGGAAGGTCTCGCTCTCAATCTCGTCGATGAAACCCTGAATCCTGACGCTGTCAAGGGCGGTACAGTTCTCGAAGCAACTGGAACCTATATCCTTTACCGAAGTCGGTATGACGATGTATTTCAGTGAGACACATTCCTCGAACACGTTGTCGTTCATCTTTGCCAGCGACGACGGCAGTTCGATGGTCTCCAGGCTCTTGCAGCCGATGAATGATTTGCTCTCTATCTTCTTGATGCTATTGGGCAGGGTGATGGATGTCAGGTTTCCACAGTTGGCAAAGGTCTCCATTCCGATTTCGTCAAGAGTGCCCTGTATGTTGACTGACTTCAGGTTGGTACACTGTTCGAAAGCGCTGTTACCCATTTTCTTTACTCCCTCAATGTCGATGGACTCCAGGCTGCTGCACTCTTCAAAGGCGCTGGAGCCGATTTTCTCGACCTTGTCGATGCTGATACTGCTCAGGCTGCTGCACTTCTCGAAAGCCGAGCTGCCTATCTCGTTTATCTGTTCGCTCAGGACGATGGTGGGCAGGCTCTTACAGCCGCGGAAGGCGTTGTTGCCGATAGTGGTGACACTCTCAGGAACGGTAATCTCCGTCAGTGCCTCGCAGCCCATGAACGTAGCACTGCTAATCTCCTTGATGCTGCCAAGGATGGTCACCTTGCTCAGCGACTTACAGCCGTTGAAGGCGTTGTTCTCAATGGTGACCACGTTCTCGGGAATCTCAACAACGGTCAGACTGGTGCATTCCTCGAAGGCATCGTGTTCAATCTTGGTCAGCACCTTCGGCAGACGGATGGCAGACAGGCTGGTACAGTCGCTGAAGGCGTTGCTGCCGATGGTGATGACCGACTCTGGTATGGTGACGTCGGTCAATGCCGTGCAGTTGTCAAAGCTGTTGCGACCCACGTTGATGATATTTTGGGGCAGAATGACCTTCACCAGACTCTTCGCTCCTGAGAACAGGGCGTTGGGCATGGTGTTGTTCTCAGTCCTCATGCCTGCTTTGCCCTCCATAATGACGGCCTCGCTCAGGTCGAGGCTGGTGACTAAGCATTCGTCGGCAATCTTCTTGTTCACCTTGCTGCGGGTGACAATCTGGCTGAGCAGTTTCAGGTCAGCACCGTTCAACGGACCGGTAATCTTCAACTCGGCAACCTTGAAGCGTTTATCCTCGGGCAGTTGCTTCTCTAAGGTGCCAACAGAGTCTACGTTGACGTTCATAGACTGTGCCATACCCATCATGGGCAGTATGGCGAAAAGTAGCGTGGTTATATTCTTTCTCATGACCATATAGTTTTTTATTTTGCTTTGTCAAGTGAACTGCGCTTGGTACGGTGGTAGGAGCGATATTCGTCCAGCTCAATCTCCACGTCAGGCTCAGCAAGCTGGACAGAGTGGGGCAGGTGCCACCTCATATAACGGATGTTCAACCCCCGGGCTATCCACATCTGCTCGTAGTAGGTCTGTACCGACAGGGTAGCAGGCTCCACGTTGTGGGCCGACTGCTCATCGTGGTACAGGTCTTCGGTTCGGAAGTCCAGAGGCAGTTGGTTTCTCTCCACCATATAAGTGGTATAAGTAAAGAGGAAGTTGGAATCCGTCTTCAGGTGTATCGTCCCACCGTCCATCAGGAAACGGCGGTAACGTTCCATGAAGTAGGTCGACGTCAGGCGCTTCCGGGGATTCTTCATCTGCGGGTCGCTGAACGTCAGCCATATCTCCTGCACCTCGTCTGGAGCGAAGAAACGGTCTATTATTTCAATGTTGGTGCGCAGGAAGGCTACATTCTTCAACCCCTCTTTCAAGGCCTGTGTGGCACCTGTCCACATCCGTGCTCCCTTGATGTCGACACCGATGAAGTTCTTGTCGGGGTAGTTGCGCGCCAGTTCTACGGCATACTCTCCCTTGCCGCAACCCAGTTCGAGCACGATGGGGTTCTGGTTCTTGAAGTACTCGTCGCGCCAGTGTCCCTGCATCGTGAACGGATGCTCTTCGTAGGTGCAGAATGGATATTGGAACACGTTCTCGTACGTCTCCATATCCGCAAACTTAGCTAATTTCCCTTTTCCCATGTTTAGAGACTCCTATTTGTTTCCTTACAGCATTCCCTTGGTGGAGGGCAGCTGGTAGTGGTATATGTCGCGGCGGACGGCCATGCGGAGTGAGCGGGCCAGGGCCTTGAAGATACCTTCTATCTTGTGGTGCTCGTTGTCGCCTTCAGCCTTGATGTTGAGGTTCATACGGGCAGCATCACTCAAACTCTTGAAGAAGTGGAGGAACATCTCGGTGGGCATTTCGCCGACACGCTCACGATGGAACTCGGCATCCCAGACCAGCCAGGGACGGCCGCCGAAGTCGAGGGCAACGGAGCAGAGACAGTCGTCCATAGGCAGGGTGTAGCCGTAGCGCTCAATACCGCGCTTGTCGCCTAGTGCCTTGAGCAGACATTCTCCCAATGCGAGAGCCGTGTCCTCAATGGTATGGTGCTCATCGACGTGAAGGTCGCCACGGGTGTGGATGGTCAGGTCCATCATGCCGTGCTTGCCAATCTGTTCGAGCATGTGGTCAAAGAATCCGAGTCCCGTCTGGATGTCACACTTACCTGTGCCGTCGAGGTTCACCTTTATATGAATGTCCGTTTCCTTGGTGGTTCGCCTGACCTCAGCGATGCGCTCTCCGGCAAACAGCAGTTCGGCAATCTTCTCCCAGGTCATGCCGTCACGTCCGAGAATAAGCGCCTTGCAGCCGATGTTGCGGGCCAACTGTTCGTCAGTATCGCGGTCTCCTATAACATACGAGTTTTCAATATCGTACGCAGGGTTGTTCATGTACTTCTCCACCATTCCCGTACCTGGCTTGCGGGTTGGGGCGTTGTCCTCGGGGAAGTGTCGGTCAATGAGCTGTTCATCGAAGGTGATGCCCTCGTCCTCGAGTGCCTGTAGTATGAAATTGTGGACGGGCCAGAAGGTATCTTCGGGGAATGAGTCGGTACCCAAGCCGTCCTGGTTGCTGACCATGACGAAGCGGAAGTCGAGGTTGCGGCGTATGAAGCCTAAGTGCTGGAACATACCCTCGGTGAAGCGCAGCTTCTCAAAGGAATCTATCTGCTCGTCCTCAGGCTCGCGGATAAGGGTTCCGTCGCGGTCAATGAATAGTATTCTTTGTTGTTTCATTTCTCTGGATTTCTTGTTGTTCGATGGAACCTGCCATGTAGTAGGCAGGGAAAATAATAGCTAAGGCGACGTAAGCCTGAATGAACCCGGACAAGGTGAATACCAGGAAGGACATCCAGCTCATGTATGAAGGCATGCCTAAGGCGTCGCCCATGGCTGCTCCGGCTTGGGCCTTAATATTAGCGGTCAGAAGCACGATGGCCGGCAGCATGGTGACAGACAGGATGACCGCAGCTATAAGGATGATAACGAAGAGCACCGCAAAGATGTAACCCCAGTAGCGCAGCCCCTGTCGGTAGCCGGAACCCAAGATGTCAAAGAGGCGGGTGTCGCGGGTAGTAACGTAGCGCATGGAAGGGTAGGTCAGGGGTAACAGCAAAGCCATTAGCACAATCGCCAGCAACAGGCTGATTCCCATGATGGCGACAGAGTGTCGGACCACTCCCAACGCAAGGACAATGCTACAAATGACAGTCACAATCAGCGTAACGACAAACCAAACCATAGCGATGGCTACGGTCCGTGCCAGTGAACGGCCATCGGGCTTTGTCAGCCAACGGGCAGGAACGGGAATAAAACCCTCCTGACGGTGGCGGCTAAGCATGGAGAAGGCATAAGAGACGAACAGCAGCATCACGAGGAAACTCAGTAGCGATACACCTGACTGCATGAGATACTGGGACATCCAGTCTCCATCCATGTGACCTTGGGCCATCTGTGCCATGCTGTTCTGTAAACGCGACGTGGTTGATATCATCATCTGATAAGAAAGGGCGCTTGCTAGTGCTAAAAGCAGTGCGGGCAGCCATGTAGCGCGGAAAATGCGGCGGAAATTACCCATGTACAAGCGCAGTCCGGCAGCCACGGTGGCTCTGGTAGAGCGTATCTTCAGACAGGTGTCTTCATTCTTTGTTTCCATAAAAATTGTTATCATTTTTGTTTCAGATGGCAAAGGTACTGACTTTTTTCGTAACTTTGCACCGTTTAAGCAGAAAATTAAAACATTTTATGAAGATTCTGAAGTGGGGATTCATAGGTTGTGGCGAGGTGACCGAGAAAAAAAGCGGTCCGGCCTTCAGCGAGGTTGAGGGTTCAAGCGTGGTTGCGGTGATGAGCCGTAGCGAACAGCGTGCCCGTACATACGCCATCGCCCACGGCATACCGAAATGGTACACAGACGCCCAGCAGCTGATAGACGACCCCGACGTGAACGCCGTCTATGTAGCCACGCCACCGTCGAGCCACGCCACCTTCGCCATCATGGCCATGAAGGCTGGTAAGCCCGTCTATGTAGAGAAGCCGTTGGCAGCGTCGTATGAAGACTGTGCGCGCATCAACAGTATCTCGGAGCGTACAGGTGTGCCCTGCTTCGTGGCTTACTACCGCCGCTACCTGCCATACTTCCTACGGGTGAAACAAATTGTGGAAGATGGGGTGATAGGTCGTGTGATGAGTGTTCAGGTGCGTTTTTCAGTGCCTCCCAGGGAACTGGATTACGGTCATCCTGAGAACCTGCCGTGGCGTCTGCAGCCCGACATTGCCGGCGGTGGTTATTTTTATGACTTGGCTCCTCACCAGCTGGATCTGCTTCAGATGATGTTCGGCGTGATTCTCGATGCAGAGGGGTTCAGTACTAATCGCGGACGCCTGTATCAGGCGGAAGACACGGTGTCGGCCTGTTTCCGTTTCGAGAACGGTCTCTCGGGTAGCGGCAGCTGGTGCTTTGTGGCCCATGAGTCGGCCCGGGAGGATCGTATTGAGATTGTCGGTGACCGTGGTAAACTGCTGTTCTCGGTCTTTGACTATGCCCCCATCAAGCTGTATACCAGTGAGGGTACGGAGTCTATAACGGTGCCCAACCCTCCCTATGTGCAGTTCCCGCTTATCAAGAACGTGATAGAGCATCTGCAGGGTCTTGCCGTTTGCGAGTGTACCAGCGTCTCGGCTACGCCGGTGAACTGGGCAATGGACAGAATATTGGGGAAGATATGACGGATGGAATAATTGAATGATGAGGAAAGAACTGCTGATAATTGTACTGCTGCTGATGGCTGTCGTTAGTATGGAAGCTGACGATGGACTGGTAGAGTTGTCCGATTCCGTAGGCTCTGACGGTAAGCAGTGGCAGAAGGTTCAGCAGAAGATCAAATACACTATCAGGGAATTCGACCGTCTGGACAAGGAGTATATCGAGCCGCAGCATTATGAGTTCTCCGTGATGTTGCAGGCAACGCGTAACTATGAGGATTTTATTCTGAGCAGCAATGGACAGAGTATCATGTTCTCGCCTGACCAGCCTATACGTTTAGGACCGTATTTAGGGTGGCGGTGGCTCTTCTTGGGATACACTCTTGACCTGAAGAACATGAGTCTCTTCGGTCATAACGGCAAGCGCGAGATAGATTTCAGTATTTACTCGTCACAGATAGGCGTCGACCTGTTCTACCGTCGTACGGGCAATGACTACAAGTTGCGCCAGGTGAGGATGGGCTACGGCATTGACGGTAATAAGTTTGAGGATGTCTATTTTGATGGCTTGAAAGTCGGTATCACAGGCATTAATGCCTATTACATCTTCAATCATGGACGTTTCTCCTATCCTGCGGCTTTCAGTCAGAGTACCTGTCAGAAGATAAGTTGCGGCTCGTGGATGGCAGGGGCAGGCTATACGAAGAATATACTTGAACTGGACTTCGATAACCTGCGCAATCTGTTAGAAGACAAATTAGGAGCGGAAATGGAGGTGAAACTGGACAGTGGACTGATGTTTGACCATATAGAGTACCACGACATCAGTCTCTCAGGAGGCTATGCCTATAACTGGGTCTTTGCCAAGAACTGGCTTTTCTGTGCCAGTGGTCAGGTGGCCCTGGCCTATAAGAGCAGTTGGGGTGATACAGCCGATGAGTACGATGGCTTCAGTATCAAGAAGGTGAACGTTGACGGAAAGGGGCGTTTCGCACTGGTCTACAACAATACCCACTGGTATGCAGGCATGACTGCCATTCTGCACACCAACAACTATCATACAGAACGCTTTACGGCCAACAATATCTTTGGCAGCATTAACTCTTTCATAGGATATAACTTCGGAATCAAGAAACGTTATAAGAAAAAATGAGAAGGGTCATTATATATATAATAAGTGTGATGTGGACGCTGACAATAGCGGCACAGGAACACTATACAGCAGCTGACAGCACTTTTGTTACGCAGTTGTTGACGGAGGCTCGTAGCTTGTCGCGTACTACGAACTTCCCGCTACATTTTGCCCGGAAATTCATCGGGCGTCCCTATGTGGCCCATACGTTGGAAGTGTACGACCCGGAACAGCTGGTGGTCAATACGCGACAATTGGACTGTACAACGTTGGTGGAAAACGTCACGGCACTGACGCTTTGTGCCTATCGCAACCTCTACACATGGCGTGACTATCTGAATGCCTTGGTACAGATGCGCTATCGTCATGGGAAGTTGGACGGTTATACCAGCCGACTGCACTATTTTACAGACTGGATAGAAGACAATACCCGAAAGGAACTGGTGAGTGAGGTGCAACAGGAAACGCAGCCGTTCACGGCTCTTCAGACCATCAGCGTAAACTATATGAGCCGGCATCCGGAGGCCTATAAGGCATTGAGCCGGCATCCTGAGTTCACGCCACTCATCGCAGCACAGGAAGATTCCCTTAACGGCAGGACATACCGCTATATTCCCAAGTATGAAGTACGAAATACGACACTGCTACGTAATGTGGTACGCGATGGTGACATCATTGCCATCACCTGTTCAAAGCCCGGACTGGATATCGCCCATTTAGGCTTTGCTGTCTGGCGCAACGACGGGCTTCACCTGCTGAATGCCTCGCAGTTGCACAAGCAGGTAGTTGAGGAACCGATGACCTTAGGACAATATCTCTCGAAACACCCGTCACATACGGGCATACGCATAGTCAGAATACAAAAATAGAAATCATAAACCGATAGAAACGAATATGGAATTACCCGATTTTATGAGTTATGCCAACAAGTTCTCGCAGAGCGAGTTTGTTGAAAAGATCTCACGAATTGCCAAACGTGCAGGAGCAAAGCTGGTATATGCAGCCCTCATCCTGTTCTACACCTTGCAGAGCGACCGTATCAGTGCCAAGGACAAAGCCATCATCATCGGAGCCTTGGGCTATATGATTAGTCCGCTGGATGTAGTGCCCGATGCCATTCCCATCGTCGGACTGACCGATGACCTGGCTGTCCTGCTCTATGTGCTGAAGAAAGTATGGGTGGACATTGACCCCAGCATTAAGGAGCGTGCAAGGGAAAAGTTGTCGAAGTGGTTTGACGAAGACGAAATCAGCGAAATCGATAATCTCTTCGATTAGTGCATGTAGGGATTGTACTGTAGTTCGTAACCGATGGTCGTGGGCTCTCCGTGACCAGGATACACCGTTGTGTCGGCAGGAAGGACTGCCAGCACCTTCTTCAGGCTGTGGCTCATGTCACTCCAGCTGCCTCCTTCAAAATCTGTGCGGCCAATGCTCATCCGGAATAGTGTATCGCCAGTAAAGGCTGCTTGTTCAGCCTCACAATAGAAGGTTACCGAGCCGCGTGAGTGTCCAGGTGTGGACAGCACTTTCAACTGGTGTGTACCGAAATGGATGCACTCGCCGGTTGCCAGCAGTCTGCCGACGGGTGGAATGTCGCCGAGGTAGTCTGCACCTGTCAACTCCTTGAACATGGTCTTCAGCTCCATCATTCCTTCATCCTCGGCAGCAACCTCGGGTTTTAGTCCGAACGTATGCCAGATGGTGTCGTTCCCGAAGTTGTGGTCGAAATGGCCGTGGGTACACAACAGATGTACGGGTTTCAGTTGGTTGCTGGTCAGATAGTTGACAATGGCCGTTCGCTCGGCATCATAGTAGGCGCCGCAGTCGATGATGACTGCTTCGCGGGTTTCGTCGCTCACTATATAGGTGTTCTCCTGCAACATGTTGCACACCAGTCGTTTTACCGTAATCATAATGGCAGATAGATGACGTTTTTAGTTTGAAACCATTCCTCGCTGAACCAAGTGCTGATGGGCGTTACCTCCACGATTTTACGGAAAGGTTGTAGTTCCTGTTGGAGTTCGCCGCCTTTCAGGCAGAAGATGCCGTTGCCGACGGCATTGCGTTGCGTCTTTGAGATATTCTTGCGGACAATCTTTACCAAGTCGGGTAGGGGCATGACGGCACGGCTCACCACGAAGTCATATTTCCCCTTTTCGTCTTCGCCTCGCAGGTGTTCAGGCTGGCAGTTAGTCAACCCGATGGCTGTCGACACTTCCTGTGCCACCCGAATCTTTTTGCCTGTACCGTCAATCAGCTTGAATTGACATTCGGGAAACAGAATGGCAAGCGGTATGCCTGGGAACCCACCGCCAGTACCGAAGTCAAGAATATGTGTACCTGGCTTAAAGTGCAAGGCCTTGGCAATAGCCAGCGAATGAAGTACGTGGTGTTCGTACAAGTTGTCAATATCCTTTCGTGATATGACGTTGATCTTGGCGTTCCAGTCGCGGTACAGTTCATCGAGCATGGCAAACTGTCGTTGTTGCTGTTCTGACAGTTCTTTAAAATATTTGGTGATTATTTCCATATTTCCTTCAGTTCGTCGTAGTCCAAAGTCAGTTCAATCATTCCCTTATCGTATGGAGCTATCTCATAGGGATTGTAAACAAAGGTGATGCTCTCTTCATCAATGGAGAAATTCTCGGGGGCGAACATATCCATAGAATAGAGGTATCCTTTTTCGTGGAGTTTATCAATGTTGTCAACGTCGGCTTTGACCATCAGCTTTTCCAATAGCAGGCTATTCAAGTTTTGCTCGAATCCTGCTACGAAAATATCGCTTAATGTCAGCAGTTTACCTGTTTTGTTGTCGAAGTTCATAATAAGCTTTTGGTTGATACCGTGAGCCCCACCTTCATAGTAGTCGATAATGGCTGTGTACACCGATATGCCTTCACGTCCGCCTTTGGTCTCGGTGGTGATGTTGTAGTGGTATTCATACCATGCCCGCTTAGCAGCATCGTTACGGTCTTCGCGGTAAAGTTGGGCAAAGTTTCGTTGATAGTCACGGGTGTATTTTGCGGCAAACGAATCGGCTGCCTGTTGCATATCACTCATATCTTCCATGTTCAACAATTGGCTGATGATGGCCTTGTTGATGGCGGCAGCCTGTTCTCCATCCTTTACAGCCGCCAATTGCAGACTGACCTGACATTGGGGGGCACCTTGCTCCTGGCTGATGCTAACCGTTTTCCCAGCCTTAACCATCGTAAAGGTAAGGCCGGTGCCGTCACTGGCAGATCCTCCTCCGCAAGCCGTCATCATCATGGCGGCAAGAATGATGCTTACTATCTTTCTCATTTATCTTCCTGTGTTTTGTCTTTTTTCTTGATACCAAAAAAGTTATTTAATCCGTTGAAGTCTTTTTTCAAGATAATACCTACTCCCTGAGTGTTGAGAGACGAACGGGTGAAGTAGCGGTCGTTGGTCTGATTATAGACTTTGAGCGCAAGATTGCCGGTGGGTGTCAACAAGTAGCGTATGTCGAAGTCACCGATAAACGACGGGGTTGCCTGCGTGTTGTTGTCGCGATAGCCAAACTGTCCGTTGATAAGTAGGCGGTTATTGAGCAGTCGGCCATTAACGATACCCTCGTATTCGGCATTGTTCCATCCCTCTGTTCCCGTAGAGATATTGGCTCCGAAATTCCATGAGTCGCTGCCGATGACTTGATTCAGCACATTATTGATCTGCGTGGAGAGTGTACCAGAAAGGAACGACTGCATGGCCAGCGAGGTCTGGTCTTGCTGCTGTTGTGAGGCATTGTTCTGTCCCTGGTTGTAGAACCGTCCTATGCCGAGGAGGTAGAGCACCTGCTGGTTCATCTCCTGCTGCGACGAGAGTAGTGAGCGTACCATCTGCTTTTCGTCGGCATTGACGTTGGGCATGTCGAGGTCGAAGGTCACCTGTGGTGCCGATGGCTGACCGCCGATGTTCATCAGACAGTTGACGCGGACGGTATTCTGTGAGAAGGAGTTGCCTAATTGCAAATCACTGAGCGACACGCCGTTGACAGTGTATAGTGCCTGAAGATTCAAGGCTGCTGAATAGGGGTCGCCACCGAAGATAATGGTGCCGTTGGGCTGGAACTGGAATTTCTTGTTAATGATATTCTGTATGGTGACATCATAGGTTCCGTCAGTGACGGTATAGGTGCCGAACATCTCGAATGTACCTTTATTATAATAGGATGCACGAAGGGAACCATTACCGTGGAGAGTGATATAATCATTCGTCTTAGCATCCATGAGTATGCGCATAGTGCCTTCGGGCGTGGCGTTCACCATGAAATTCATGTAAATGTTGGTTGACGAACCTCCGTCTTCGCTATCTTCCTGCTTCTCAACAACGGTATGGGCAGATTGATGCTTTTTCCATGTGATGAACTCCTGGTTGGAGATGGCATCGGGATTGGCGGCATTATAGACAAAGACGGAATTAGTAAGTGGCGTGACGTTACAGTCGATGCGAACATCGTTTCCCTTCATGGAAATGTCGACAGTGCCTGCTGCATAAACGGTTCCATAGAACGACTGGTCACCGAAATCTTGGAAATCGTAGCCCAATAGTTTGTCGGTATCCACGTGAAGGTCAAGGCTGAGGTTCGTCAGGTCCTGATGATGGACACCTCCTGACAGATAGCCTATGTTGTCATATTTGTCGTAGACGGGTAAGCTGTCAAGCAGGATTTCGTTATAGACCATTGTGATTGTGTCCTGACGCAGCCAATAGGTCGTATTCAGGGCCGTGATGGTTGCCTCACCGTCAATGCGCAGACCTCCAGTAAGGTTGATGGCCGAGAGGGGACCAGCCAGTCTTAGTTCTCCATTACCCTGCCCCGTGATACTGGATACAAAGGACTTGGTGTAGGAGTGCATGAAGTCAAGATAAGTTCCTCTGGCCTTGATACCCAGGTCAATGTAGTCCTTTTCTGGTGATACATATCCGTCTATATAAGTAGTTGCTTCGGGGCCGTCATTGGCTATGGCATGGATGTCAATCTGCTTGTCTTGCTTGTTCCAGTCGACATGGGCATTGAGAACCCCCATACGTCCGTCTTCAAATTTGAAATCGTTGACTTTCAGATTGGCATAGGCATCGGGATTGTCATAGACCGACGATACCAATGCACGTCCGACAGCCTTGCCAGAGAAAGAGACGGCATCGAAATTGACAAGATCCAGAATGTATGCTACTTCTACGTCTTGCAGGTCAATAATCACAGAGTCTGTCTTATGCTTGGACGCTGTGCCGTCAATCCTGATTTCTTGCTTGCCGTTGTGTACTGAAAAATGGTCTATTAGCAGGCGGTCTGTAGAGTAGAGAAGGTCAGAAGGCTCAATTTGCCATAAAGAGTTGTCGATAACGATGTTGGATGGCAAGATGTTGACATGTGCCTCCGGCTTGTCGTCAAAGTTACGGTATAGGCGGCTCGTAGCGTTGATTTGTCCGCTCAGTGGTTTCTTGGAATTATTGTTGTTCCACGACAGTGCCAGTAAGAGGTTGTTGTCAGCAGCGTTTCCGTTGAGACTCAAATCCAGTAATGAGGCGTTGTCTTGACATTTGCTGATTTCTGCCTTGAGGAACATGGTGTCGCGGGGAGCGCTAATGTGAATGTTGCCATTGCGATAGCAATCACCATCGTAGATGAATGACGGTGCCTGCAAATCAACCATTAGCTGACGGGTGTAGTCGTTGATGATGGCGTTCAGTTGTATAGGGCGTTCGATGTCAAGGTCAACATTGAGCAATGACTTCAGCCAATCGGTTTTCCCCAGCGTCATATCAAGGGAAAAATTGTTGGTGGTCTGTTTGATAGACGGCAAACCAGGCATCGTAGGGAGTCGTGAGGCAACGGCATTGGCTAAACTCTGAACCAGTGTTGCGTAATCAAAATTGCCAGACAGTTCAGCATGGGCAAAGTCACTGTTCAGCGTCAGGAAGCGGCGCCCCTCCTCAAAGCTCGACTCCAAACGTAAATACTCAAGATAGTAGTTCTTTTCAGGTAGATTCAAATTGTGTAAACTGATAACGCCCACGGCGTCGTTGAGGCTTGTAGCCTTGAAGTCCATTTCCGTCCGTGCTGAGACCTTGGGGTCGTTTATCTGCATCCATCCGGTAAGACGGTTTGCTTCGTAATTAGCATCAAGGTCAATATTCGAGTAGTTGTCACCATCGTATTCCACCTTGTCAATATGGCCTTTTGCTGCTATTTGACTATTTACTTTCCCATTGAAGTCCAGGTTAGCGGCAATCGTTCCTATCTTCTCATTATCTATCAGGCGGCCAATATTTATACCATCGGACTTTAGACTGCCAGCAAACTGTTTGTCCTCAGCATACATGCCTTGGATATCCATCTGTCCGAGTGCAGTTGTGATAGCGGTCTGACCTCTGAGTGTTCCTTCTGCATCACCCTCAAAGCTGCCATTAAGTTGAATATTGCCCAAACGGAGCACTTCATCGGGTAGAGGCACCATGTTTTTGGAAACGAAGTCAACAATCTCTTCTGAAGTCTCAAGACGGTTTACCTGCAGTTGCCACGGGTTTTTGCCATAGCGCGATCGGCTGATGTGACCGTTGGCCGTAAGTGTTATGTCATTGTTGCTGGATTCTACCTGGAAATGAGGGACAGTCAGTTGTTGGTCCTTATAGTGGAATTTAGTGGATACGGTTATCTGCTGGCCGTAGTTGCTTAGTTGCGGAACGATGAACTTAAGGTCTGAAGGCGTGATGGCAGTCTGTGTCATGCAACCATTGAAGCGCAACGACTCATTGAATTGATCCTTATTATAGCTGGCCGTTATGCTATCAATTTTAATGGTCGACTCAGGCAGTCGCAACTGAAAATCATGCAGGTCGGCATTTTGATGACCGGCAGTCAGACGGAAAGCCAGATGTTGGACGTTCAACCCCGATTGCTCAAGGAAGGTAAGACGTTTTACGTTGACATTGAGGCTGTCGTCCTTCAGCGCTTTGAGTATGACATGAGCGCTGATATTCGACAAGTTGATATGGTGCGGATTGAATTTACCCTCGGTTGGTGCTACATCCCATTGATTGTATGACACCGAGCTGTGACGCATAATGAAAGAATTAATGCGCAAATCAAGCGGAGTGTGACTGGTAGTGTCCTTGGAAGCCAAGGAGTCAAGCACAAACTGAAAGTTAGTTGGCGAGTCTGCCGAAGGTCGGGAAAGTTGGAAATGAGCACCAAACAGCTGGGCCGACGAGATGGAAATGCGACCGATGGCCAGAGGGGTGATGTCTACCTTGGCTGTCATACGGGCCATGCGTACCATCGGTTGTTTCGACTGGTCATAGATGACCACACTGTCGAGAATCAGGCGATTGAGGAAACCTAAATCTATGCGCTTCACCTCCACCTTTGTTCCTAACTTCTGTCCGATGATTTCCGCAGTTTTGCTGCCCAACTGTTGTTGTACCACAGGTATGTGAATAGCTATCATTATTACCGCATACAGACCTATGAGAGTCCATATTACCCAATTAATGATATGCTTCAGAATCTTCACTTCTTGTTAGTTGGGGATTGCAATTATTTGCCGTTTCATCGAATTATGATGCAAAATTACGATAAAAACTTGTGATTGTAGCATTTTTTGCCGACAAAATCTCTCCATATCCATAAATTTTATTAATTTTGCAGTCGCTTAACGTTAGGTACATATTTCAAACGTTTATATAAATGGCAAATGTAATTAAGTTACACAAAGGCTTGGACATTCATCTTCAAGGCAAAGCTGAAGAGAAAACCATCCAGCTGAAATCAAATGGCAAGTATGCACTTGTCCCTGATGATTTCGAGGGGGTGACTCCGAAAGTGGTTGTTAAGGAAGGTGACAAGGTCAAGGCCGGGGATGCTCTGTTCATTAACAAGCAGTATCCTGAAGTCAAGTTTGCCTCGCCAGTGAGCGGAACAGTCCGTGAGGTGGTGCGTGGCGAACGAAGAAAAGTGCTCTGTGTCAAGGTGGATGCTGACGCTCAGCAGGAGTTTACGGATTTCGGTAAGAAAGACGTCAGCAGTCTCACGGGAGAGCAAGTGATTAATGCATTGTTGGAAGCAGGCATCTTTGGTTACATCAACCAGTTGCCTTATGCTGTTTCAACCAATCCCAGTGTTCAGCCTAAGGCAATTTTTGTATCTGCACTGAGAGACAAACCGTTAGCAGCCGACTTCGAGTTCGAGGTGAAGGGCCAGGAGCAGGACTTCCAGACAGGTCTGACGGCACTTTCGAAGATTGCAAAGACCTACCTCGGTGTTGGCGTTGGCTCTGCACTTGAAGGTATGAAGGATGCCGAGGTGAATGTTTTCGAGGGTAAGTGTCCTGCAGGTAATGTTGGTGTTCAGGTCAACAACATCGACCCCGTGAACAAGGGCGAGGTGGTCTGGACCATCGGCGACCCGACGGTGGTGCTCTTCATCGGCCGTCTGCTGAACACGGGCAAGGTGGACCTTACCCGTACAGTAGCCCTCTGTGGTAGCGAGGTGAGTAGTCCTGCTTATGTCAAGATGCTGGTGGGCGAGGAGCTTTCTACGCTTTTGTCTAACAGCTACGACGCTTCTCACAGCGTACGTATCATCAATGGTAATGTGCTGACAGGCAAACCTACCACAAAAGACGGCTTCCTGGGAGCCCACACTTCTGAGATTACGGTGATTCCCGAGGGTAACGATGCTGACGAGATCCTCGGTTGGATTCTGCCTCGCCTGAAGCAGTTCTCGGTGAACCGTAGCTATTTCTCCTGGCTCTGTGGCAAGAAGCAGTATGCACTCGATGCCCGTGTCAAGGGTGGTGAGCGCCACATGATTATGAGCGGCGAGTACGACAAGGTGCTGCCGATGGACATCTATGGCGAATACCTCATCAAGGCCATTATCTCTGGCGACATCGATCGTCAGGAGGCGCTGGGCATCTATGAGGTTAGTCCTGAGGACTTTGCACTCGCAGAGTTCGTGGATAGCTCGAAGTTAGAATTGCAGCGCATTGTGCGTGAAGGACTGAATATTTTACGTAAAGAAAACGCATAAGGACTATGAGCGCATTAAGAAATTATCTCAATAAGATTAAGCCGAATTTCGAAGAGGGCGGCAAGTTGCATGCCTTCCGTTCGGTATTCGACGGCTTTGAGACCTTCCTCTACGTGCCTAATGACACGGCAAAGGCTGGTAGCGTCAACATCCACGACGCCATCGACTCGAAGCGCATCATGAGTATGGTGGTCATCGCCCTGATGCCGGCCATGCTGTTCGGTATGTACAATATCGGCTACCAGAACTATCTGGCTGCCGGCACGTTGGCAACCGCCTCGTTCTGCGAGATTTTCGCTTACGGCTTCCTCGCTGTACTGCCGAAGATTCTCGTCTCTTACATCGTCGGCCTCGGCATTGAGTTTGCCTGGGCACAGTGGAAGGGTGAAGAGATTCAGGAGGGTTACCTCGTCTCGGGTATCCTGATTCCGCTGATTGTTCCCATCGGCTGTCCGCTGTGGATGCTGGCCTTGGCCTGCGCCTTCTCGGTCATCTTCTGCAAGGAGATTTTCGGTGGTACGGGTATGAACATCTTCAACCCCGCCATCGCTGCCCGTATGTTCCTGTTCTTCGCCTATCCGTCGAAGATGACGGGCGACACCGTATGGGTGGCTCAGGACAGCATCTTCGGACTGGGTAATGACCTCGCTGACGGCTTCACCGCTGCTACACCGCTTGGACAGATTGGTCAGGGTATTGCTCCCGATGCCTCTATCTGCGACATGATTTGCGGCTTCATTCCCGGTTCTATCGGTGAGACGTCGGTCATTGCCATCGCCTTGGGTGCCATCCTGCTGCTCTGGACGGGCATTGCTTCTTGGCGCACCATGCTGAGCGTCTTCGTGGGTGGTGCCGTGCTGGCACTCATCTTCGATGCTACCGGCCAGTCGATGACGTGGTGGCATCACTTCATCCTCGGCGGCTTCGCCTTCGGTGCCGTATTCATGGCTACCGATCCTGTCACCTCTTGCCGCACCACCTGTGGTCAGTACATCTACGGCTTCCTGATTGGTGCGATGGCCGTCATCATCCGTGTGATGAATGCCGGCTATCCCGAGGGTATGATGCTCGCCATCTTCTTTGGTAATATGTTTGCTCCCACGATTGACCACTTCATCGTGGAGCGCAATATCTCGAAACGTTTAAAGAGAGGAGGTACCAAATGAAACTGAATACTAACAGCAACTCGTACATTATTATATATAGTGCGATACTCGTGGTCGTCGTGGCCTTCCTGCTGGCTTTTGTCTATCAGGCATTGAAGCCTATGCAGGATGCTAACGTGGCACTCGATGTGAAGAAACAGATTCTCTACTCGCTCAACATCCGCGACCTGGATGGTGCTGAGGCTGAGGCCAAGTATGCCGAGGTGGTGAAGGAGGAGAAAGAGCAGGACGGACAGAAGGTCTATGAGTGCCAGATTGATGGCAAGGACATCACGGTAGCCTCATTGAAGGGTATGGGCCTCTGGGGCGGCATTAGCGGCTATCTGGCCATCGACGGCGAGGGTAAGGTCTTTGGCGCCTACTTCAACCATGAGAGTGAGACGGCCGGACTGGGTGCCGAGATCAAGGACTCGCAGGCTTGGCAGGAGAAGTTCATTGGCAAGCAGATCTGGGACGAGAACGGCAATGTTGTCCTCTCCGTCGTGAAGAAGGTGGATAATCCTCAAACGCAGGTCGACTGTGTGACGGGTGCCACTCTGACTTCGAATGGTGTAGATGCTATGCTAAAGGACGGTCTGAAGAATGTTAAACCAAAAGAAGAGGAGGAGTAAGTTATGGCATTATTCAGTAAACAAAATAAGGAGGTTTTCACCAACCCGTTGAACCTCGACCACCCGATCCTCGGACAGGTATTGGGTATCTGCTCGGCACTTGCCGTCACCTCGCAGCTGAAGCCTGCCATCGTGATGGGTCTCGCTGTGACGGTCATCACCGCCTTTGCGAACGTGATTATCTCGATTATCCGCAACACCATTCCCAACCGCATCCGCATCGTGGTGCAGCTGGTGGTTGTGGCTGCTCTCGTGACCATCGTCTCGCAGGTTCTGAAGGCTTTCGCCTACGACGTCAGCGTTCAGCTCTCTGTGTATGTTGGTCTGATTATCACCAACTGTATCCTGATGGGCCGTCTTGAGGCCTTCGCCATGCAGAACAAGCCCTGGCCTTCGTTCCTCGACGGTGTGGGCAACGGCCTCGGCTACGCCATGATTCTTGTGATTGTGGGTGCCGTCCGCGAGCTGCTCGGTCGTGGTTCACTCTTAGGCTTCCAGATTATCCCTGATGCTGTCTACGACTTCGGCTACGTGAACAACGGTATGATGACGATGCCCGCTATGGCGCTCATCCTCGTTGGCTGTGTGATTTGGGTTCATCGTGCTTACTTTTATAAGGAGAAATAAGATATGGAACACGCAATATCATTACTGTTCAGGTCCATCTTTGTGGACAATATGATTTTCGCCTTCTTCCTCGGCATGTGTTCGTACCTTGCCGTGTCGAAGACCGTGAAGACTTCGCTCGGACTGGGCTGTGCCGTGACCTTCGTGCTCACCGTCACCGTCCCCGTCAACTATCTGTTGCAGACCAAGGTCTTGGGTCCCGACTGCCTCGTTGAGGGCGTCGACCTGAGCTACCTCAGCTTCATCCTCTTCATCGCCGTGATTGCCGGTATGGTGCAGCTGGTGGAGATGACCGTCGAGAAATACTCGCCCTCACTCTACGCCGCACTTGGCATCTTCCTGCCGCTGATAGCCGTCAACTGTGCCATCATGGGTGCCTCGCTCTTTATGCAGCAGCGCATCCTCATGGACCCCAGCAACTCGCAGGCCATCACCTCGGTCTGGGATGCCATCGTCTATGGCTTCGGTTCCGGTATCGGCTGGATGCTCGCCATCGTGGCTATGGGTGCCATCCGCGAGAAGATGCAGTACAGCGACGTACCCCGTCCCCTGCAGGGCCTCGGCATCGTGTTTATTACCGTCGGCCTCATGGCTATGGCGATGATGTGTTTTAGTGGACTTAATATCTAAAGAAGTATGGCACAGTTTATAGCATATAGCATTGGAGTATTCCTCATTGTCATACTCCTCTTGGTGATTGTCCTGCTCGTGGCAAAGAAATATCTTTCGCCGTCGGGCAACGTGAATATTGAGATTAACGGCGACCGTACCATCAACGTGCCTCAGGGCAGCAGTCTGATGGCTACGCTCAACGAGAACGGCGTGTTCCTGCCTTCTGCCTGCGGTGGTAAAGCCTCGTGCGGACAGTGTAAGGTTCAGGTGCTCGAGGGTGGTGGCGAGATTCTCGACTCTGAAAAGCCCCACTTCAGCCGTAAGGAGATCAAGGCCGGCTGGCGCCTTGGCTGCCAGTGCAAGGTGAAAGGCGACCTGAAGATCCATGTCGACGAGTCGATTCTCGGCGTCAAGGAGTACGAGTGTACGGTTATCTCTAACAAGAACGTGGCTACGTTCATCAAGGAGTTCAAGGTGCAACTGCCTGCCGGCGCTCACATGGACTTCCTGCCCGGCTCCTACGCCCAGATCAAGATTCCCAAGTTCGACTGCATCGACTACGACAAGGACTTCGACAAGTCGCTCATCGGCGACGAGTACCTGCCCTCGTGGGAGAAGTTCGGACTCTTCCCGCTCAAGTGCAAGAACCCCGAGGACACCATCCGCGCCTACTCGATGGCCAACTATCCGGCTGAGGGCGACGTCTTCATGCTTACTGTCCGTATTGCCACGCCGCCGTTCAAGGCCGACAAGAGCGGATTCATGGACGTCAACCCCGGTATCGCCTCGTCGTATATCTTCTCGCTGAAGCCCGGCGACAAGGTCATCATGAGCGGCCCCTTCGGCGACTTCCATCCCCACTTCGACTCCAAGAAGGAGATGATCTGGGTGGGCGGTGGTGCCGGTATGGCTCCGCTCCGTGCACAGATCATGCACATGACGAAGACCCTGCACACGACCGACCGCGAGATGCACTACTTCTACGGCGCACGCGCCCTGAACGAGGTGTTCTACCTCGACGACTTCCTCGGACTGGAGAAGGAGTTCCCCAACTTCCACTTCCATCTGGCCCTCGACCGTCCCGACCCCGCAGCCGATGCTGCCGGCGTGAAGTACACCCCGGGCTTCGTCCACCAGGTGATGCTCAACACCTACCTGAAGGACCACGAGGCTCCCGAGGACATCGAGTACTACATGTGCGGCCCCGGCCCCATGTCGAAGGCCGTCGTCTCCATGCTCGACTCCCTCGGCGTCGATCCCGAGTCCATCATGTACGATAACTTTGGCGGCTGATGCCATGACGTTGATCATCGTTCTGCTGCTTGTCTTTGGCTACTTGTTGATAGCTACCGGCCACCTGACCGGCGTCAACAAGGCAGCCATTGCCATGTTCATCGGTACGGTGGGGTGGGTGGTATATATCTGCTGGGGCTCCGACTATGTCATGTCGCAGCACCCCAGCGAGTATGCCGACTTCCTGGCTGGCGACTCGCCGTCGAGCGACGCTGTCAAGTATTTCATCTGCGACAACGTCTTCCTGAAGTACGTGGGCCGGGCCGCCAGCATCGTCATGTTCCTGCTGGCCACGATGACCATCATCGAGATTCTCGACAACAACGGCTGTTTCGACTTCATTACCGAGTGGATACGCACCCGCAACTCCAAGCGCCTGCTGTGGACCATCACCCTGGCCACCTTCATCCTCTCGGCCAACCTCGACAACCTGACTACTGCTACTATGATGCTGGTCATCATGCATACCGTTGTGCGTAGTCGCCGTCAGCGTATGCTGATAGGTGCGGCTATTGTCATCGCTGCCAATTGCGGCGGATGCTTTACTGTCATCGGCGACCCCACGGGGCTGCTCCTCTGGGGTGACGGAGCCGTTACTGCTACCAACTTCTCCAAGTATCTGGTGGTTCCCGCACTCATTGCTTGGGTGGTTCCTACTATTCTTATCAATCGCCAGTTGCCCGCCCGTCTTGATACGGAGTGGGGGGCTCCCCCTTATCGCGGTGACGATACTAACCTCAACCGTTGGCAGCGCTTCGTCATGCTCATCGTGGGTATTGGCGGCCTGTGGTTCATTCCCACGTTCCACAATATCACCAAACTGTATCCCTTCTTAGGCGCCCTCTGTGTGCTCTCTGTGTTGTGGGTGGTCAACGAGGCCTTCAACCGCAAGCTGAACGATGCCGACCAGATGGCGCAGCGCCGTGTTCCCCGGGCTATCCAGTATGGCACTATCCAGCAGATGCTCTTTGTGATGGGCATCATGCTCGGCATGGGTGTGATGACAGAGACGGGTGTGATGGGTGACATAGCATCCTGGATCGACGAGACCTTCCACAGTATATGGATTGTCGGTGTACTCAGCGGTGTGCTCAGCGCTATTGTCGACACCTTTACCATTGCCATTACCGACATTTCGCTCTTCCCGCTGTATGAGCAGAATGATGCCTACTGGAAGGTCATTGCATTCTCAACTGCCGTTGGTGGTTGTCTGCTGAGTGTCGGCTCTGTCAGCGGTCTGGCCTTGATGAAGATGGAGCACATGAAGTTGGGCTGGTACCTGCGCAACCTGACGCTCAAGGTCGCCTTGGGATTCATGCTCGGACTGCTGGTCCTTTATCTTGAAACAATCATTTTTTAGTGTCTGAACAAATATGCCTGATATTAAGCGAATCGTATTGACCGGAGGCCCCTGTGCCGGCAAGACAACCGCCCTGGTGCGTGTCATCGAGCATTTCAACAGTCTGGGCTTCAAGGTCTTCTGCGTCCCTGAAGTGCCTACGCTCTATAGTCTTGGTGGTTGGAACTACCTGACTCCTAACCGTCAGCTCTACTTCGAGGGCGAGCGGGCCATCCTGGAGACCCAGTTGGCTTTCGAGGACCACTTCCAGCGTATGGCTGAGGTGTGTACGAAGCCCGTGCTCATCGTCTGCGATCGTGGTACGATGGATATTTCGGCCTACATGAAGCCGGAGGAGTGGGAGAGCATTACCCGCGATGCCGGTGTCGACCCCGGTAGCCTGCGTGAGCGTTACGACGCCGTGCTCCACCTCGTCTCTGCCGCCGATGGTGCTGAGCAGTATTACACCACCGCCACCAACTCCACCCGCTATGAGAAAGCCGATGAGGAAGGACTGCGCATAGCCCGTGAACTGGATAAGAAGGTCATCAAGGCGTGGTCAGGACACCCCCACCTCCGTGTCATCAACAACCACGATGACTTCGAGCGGAAGATGCAGCGCGTCATGCGCGAGATTTCCAACGTCCTCGGACTGCCGCAGCGCGTGATGGAGGAACGTAAGTACATCGTCGAGCTGACAGGCCCGCTGCCCGAGACCATCGACAGCGACATCCTGCAGACCTACCTTGTCAGCGAACCCGGTACCGAGGTCCGCCTGCGCCGCCGCTCGTGGAGCAGCGGTAAGGTGGTCAACGTCCACAACACCAAGAAGCGTACTGCCCCGGGTGAGCAGATTGAGACCGAGCGTCAGGTGGAGAATGCCCTCTACGAGTCGCTGCTGCAGCAGGCCGACCCCTACCGCCAGTCCATCAGCAAGCTGCGCCAGAGCTTTATCTGGAAGGGACAGTATTTCGAGCTCGACACCTATCATGGCGCCCTCGACGGACTTGTCATCCTCGAGACGAAGGGCATTGCCGATGCCGAGGATGTCAACTTCCCGCCCTTCATACGGGTCATCAAGGAGATAACGGGCAATAAGGAGTATTACAATTATAACCTGGCCCTACGTAAATAGCAACAAACCCATTCAGCAAACTATGACTAAAAACAAACTACTACTAATGACGGCACTGCTGATGCCGATGGCAGTTTCTGCCCAGGACTTCAGCTTTGATGCCAAGACACCGCTACCGGTGTATTCCGACGCCACGGGCTACGGCTACGACCTGCTGCCCGCCCCCGACAAGAAAAAGCCCGCTGAACCTTTCTACTTCTCGGTGAAGGTCGACGACGGCAACTACCGTGTCCGCGTGGTCATCGGCTCCAAGAAACGGGCTGCCGAGACGACCGTACGTGCCGAAGGCCGTCGCCTCATGGTCCACAACGTGGCCACGAAGAAGGGACAGTTCCTGACCTTCGAGTTCCAGGTCAACAAGCGTTCGCCGCGCATCGACGACAAGACGCTTGTACGTATCAAGGACCGAGAGCGCGGTTACCTGGCTTGGGACGACAAGCTGACGCTGGAGTTTAATGGCGATGCCCCTGCCGTCAAGTCCGTCCACATCGAGCGCGACGACCAGGTGCCTACCATCTATCTCTGCGGCAATTCCACCGTTGTCGACCAGAACGACGAGCCTTGGGCCTCGTGGGGACAGATGATTACCCGCTGGTTCGGCCCCGAGGTGGCTGTCTCCAATCATGCTGAGAGCGGACTGACGGCCCGCACCTTCATCGGCGGCGGTCGCTTGGACAAGATCCTGACCACGCTGAAGCCGGGCGACCTGCTGATAGCGGAGTTCGGCCATAACGACGAGAAGGAGAAGCGGCCGGGCGACGGCGCGTGGTACCACTACGTCTATAACCTGAAGATATTCGTCGACCAGGTACGTGCCAAGGGTGCCGACATCGTATTCTGCACACCCACCCAGCGACGCGCCTTCGATAAGGACCGACGCACCATCACCAATACCCACGGCGACTTCCCCGCCGCCATGTGGAGCGTGGCTGAGCGGGAGAAGGTGCCCGTCATCGACCTGAACGCGATGACCAAGACCTTCTTCGAGACGCTGGGCTTCGAGGACTCCAAGCGCGCCCTGGTTCACTATCCTGCCAACAGCTTTCCCGGTCAGGAGAAGGAACTGGCCGACAATACCCACTTCAATCCCTACGGAGCCTACGAGGTGGCCAAGTGCGTGGTCATGGGCATGAAGCTGCTGGACCTGCCGCTTGCCAAGTACCTGCGCCCTGAGTGGCAGGACTTCGACCCCGCCCAGCCCGACGACTGGCGCACCTTCAAGTGGGCACCCGCACGAACCGTAGAAATCATCAAACCCGACGGAAACTGATATGACACACAAGATACTGCTTACTGCCGTTGCCTCCTTGCTGTTTGCCGTGCAGACTGAGGCAAAGACCAAGGACTACGGCTACCTTTACTGCCACATGAGCGACCGCGGACAGTGGACGGCCTACGCCATCAGTCGCGACGGCTATCACTATGAGGAAGTCCTCGGCGGCGAGCCCGTCATGGACCCTAAGGAACATGCCCGCATCGAGGGCGGTCAGCGCGATGCCTATATCTGTCGGGCTGCCGACGGCAAGGGCTACCTCATGGTGACCACCGACATGAACAACGCGATGACCAAGGCCCTGGGCAAGCAGAACGACTGGGACAACTACGGCATCGACCTCCTGCGCAGCGACGACCTGCTCCACTGGACCAGCGTCACCTTCGACTATCGTCGTGGCACGTCCATCTTCAGCGACCCCGAGTCGCCGAGTGTCTATCGCGACTGGTCGACCATCAATCGCGTCTGGGCGCCGCAGATTTTCTGGGATGCTGACTACGTGTGGCCCGACGGCAGCCGCGGTGGCTACATGATCTACTATTCCATGTGGAACCGCGCCGAGGAACAGTACGACCGTATGTACTACAGTTATGCTGACCGCTCGTTCACCCGCCTGACACAGCCCCGCCTGCTCTTCGACTGGGGCTACGCCACCATCGATGCCGACATCAACTACCTGCCCTCCGACGGCCTCTACCACATGCTTATCAAGAAGGAGGGCGGCAAGCCCGGCATCTATACCGCCACCTCGCGTCACCTGACCAGCGGCTGGGGCGAACCCGTTGAGGACGACTACGTATCCTTTGAGGGCAAGAAGAAGTGTGAAGGCAGTTCCGCTTTCCAGCTCATCGGCGACAGCACTTGGCGCGTGGTCTACATCCAGTATAGCGACCGTCCCAAGCACTACCGCATCTGCGAGGCCGATGCCCATCTGCGCAACTTCCGCAATCCTGTCGACATTCAGGGAGTCGCCGCCCCCCAGCACGGCTCCTTCATGCGCCTCACCAAGCGCGAGTACAAGCGGCTGAAGAAGTTGGTCAGGTAATGCCCCTGTAGGTAGTAGGTAGCGCCCCTGTAGGTAGTAGGTAGCGGGGCTGTAGGTGCCGGGTAGCGGCGGGGACAAATCACTGTTTCTGATACTGACCGTTCTTGATGCGCTGAACGACGTGGTAGCGACTGACGAAGTTACCCAGATACCGCTCTGCCGTCTTCCACGGCATGTTGATGGCCAATGCCGCCTGACGTGCTTGGGCGGTCGTGAAGTCGTGGTCGAGCGTGTCGTAGAATCGCTTCTCGGCTGCCGTCATCCCTGCGGCTGAGGTCTGCGCCTTGGTGTCGTGGGGCACAAGGTTGGTGTAGACGTGAGCCGTGTGGTTGATGAGGCAGTTGGCGATGGTCATGGCCGTGCGGAAGTCCTGGTCAGTACAGACGAGCGACTGCGACAGAGGGTCGAACATCGGCTGATACTGTTCGTGGCGCAACAGCGTGAGCATCATGGCCAGACGGAAGCAGACGAGGCCCAGACGGCGGACAAAGGCGATGAGGTCGTCGCCGTGAAGTCCCACCTGCTCCAGCTGCAGTCCTTCGAAGAACCGGTTGAACTCCACCTGCTGCTCCTGACTCAGCAGAAACTCCAGCGGGTGCTCCTGATGCTGCTCTAAGGCATGGTAGAGGCGAAGGTAACGTTCACCAAGCTCCGACATCTGCTCGTCCAGCGTCTTGTCATGACGCTCGAAAACGTTGCGCCAGAAGAGGCGGCGGCTAAGGTTGTAGAAGATGAAGCGCGAACCCAAACCGTTCTCGCACGACGGCAGCAGCAGCGGTATCTGTCCCGGTGTACAGGTCAGCATGACGGCCAGTCGCGGACAGTAGATGTTGACGCGCTCCTGCTCCTTGCGACGGTTGTAGCAGATAGGTTCGTGATGAAAGGCCTTACGCAGTCCGTCGCTGTAGTCCCCGTAGTCCGACTTCAACGCCTGCGTCATCGTGTCGGCCTCCGTCTCGAAGATGACTCCCCAACCGTGGTTGTCCGATAGTGCCTGATAGGTAGCCGTGGCCGACGAGTTGGCAGGGATGAACAGCGAACGGTAGGGTGGTTCCTTAGGTTCCGGGGTAGCGGCTCGTTTCGACTTGTCGAGGGCCGCATATTCGGCCATCTGCTGCTGATAGTCGTCCTGAGCCTTCTGGTTCAGCTGGTCCAGTTCGCGCTGGATGGGCATCAGTAGCTGTCGGCAGGCCGTCAACTGACCCTTGTCGGCAGCGGCAGGAGCAGAGAAAATAGTATAATGAGGAGGATAGACGCGGCGGTTGTCGTAGACGCCATACACATTCGGAGCCGCCCCCGACAGGAGGTCGAGCGTGCCCAGTATCATCTTGTCCTTGCCCTCGGCATCAGTCTGCGTGTTGGCCGCCTCGCGTACAATATCTGGCAGGTCGTCAGCGTCGATTTTGTCAGAAAAAGTTTCCGAAAAGCCCTGATTCTTTTCGTCATCAGTTTCCCTCATTCCCTCAAAACCCTCAACACCCTCAACCTGCGGTAAACTAAGGGAATCTTCGGAAAGTACCATTCCTATGTATTCCAGTTCTTCCCCCTCAGGTTGAGGAAACTGAGGGTTTGAGGGAAACCTCCTGCCTATCTCGCTCAGGTCAACCCCGGCCTGCTGAGCCATAAAGTAAAAAGTTTTGATGGTGGTGCGTCCGTTGCCCTTTGCCAGGCATTGCTGCCATTTCCTCTCACATCGCGCCTCGTCGTACTTCGCACTCGCTGCCGACAGCTGGTGAAACAAATCTCGCCCTTCACTGCCAAGTCCATCAGCTAAAGCGAACCCCAGTCGGTACCAGTCGCTGTAGGAGTCGGCAATGTTAGCTCCCATCCGTAGCAGCTCCTGGCCGACGGCCATGATTTTCTCATGGTCGTCGGAAGGGGTGACGGCCGAAAATTCGGCCGACCCCATTTTACAGGTTGGTTCAACACTCAAGGTTTTCACCTCTTTTACAGTTTCAGGCTGTTCAGGTTGGCCAGCCCAGGCCAGTGGATCGAAATCAATGAAATTTTCCATGATAATTAAGATTAAAAGAATTCTATAAGTTCAGTCATCAGATACGCTTCGGCGTCATGGCCTAAGTAACAGGCCCGTGATGGGTTTGAGCAGAGAGGGTCAACCTGCTTGTCAGTCAGGTTGTAGGTCATCATCAGGTAGCGACGTACAGCCGTGAACCATGTGCGATGGTCGCAGCGAGAGAGGTCGATGTGGATAAACCACTTCAGTCCCTTGCCCGACGGAGAACGGAATAGCAATAGCGTCTTGAACGTCTTTTCGTCAACGAGTTTCTGAAACAGTTCCTCCACACGCTCGCCCAGATAGTCCAAGTCCATGCACAGTACTCCTGAATGCTTTACTAGCGACGAGTCACTACAATAGCTGAACACGCCTGAGGGTGTCACATAGTCAAAACTCGTGCCCTTGTAGTCTCTTGCCTTTTCATGGTCGGCAATCTTACATAGTTCCTCTGTCGCGGTCATCGCCTCACGTCCGCGAACATAATTATACACCTGAAACAGGCTGACCGATTCCTTCACCGGCCATTTGTTAGTGATGGGCTTCTTGAAGAAGCTCATGCGCACGTCGGCTGGGTTCCAGCCTTCGGCTTCAGAAATAATACTTTGTGCCATATTGCTTACAAGGTATTAATGTCCCACTCGCTTGCACGCTGTCGGTCACTTAGTGAGGGGCAATGGGGTTCATCATGCCGACAGTCCGACGGCCCGTGCTCAGTTTGAAATGCCGCCGATATGTAATTACGATGCAAAGGTACTAAGTATTTCTGAATAAAATTGACCATCAGACGTCTTTATAATTTGTTGGAAATTAGCATTTTAAGTGAATCTCGAATGCCTCTTTTCGACATAATGACTCATGTCCCGAATATGGAGAAACATCATATGGTCAAAATGATTATCACTATCACATTGATTAATCAAAGTGACCGTTAAGGATTAATATGATCCGTCATTATATAACAAAAAAAGACTGGTCCCACAATCGGAGCCAGCCGTGCATAGCAGATAATGACAATCCTTAAATAAACCTAAACGGCCTCTTTCTCAATTACAGGTCTGTATTTCTTAAGCAATTCTTCAACTTCTTGATTGAATTTTCTTTGTTCAGCATACATGTCGCGTCCATTCTTGCTGGTAGTTACGGCATGCCATTCAGGAAATTCTTCTTTTTCCCCATGATAATTGTTAAGTAGAAATCTATAGTATTTCTGTTTGGGATTATCTACCTTGTCATTATGACACCAGTTACAGAACAATCGTATTGTAAGGGAGTTCATCTTGCGACGGTTATCGGGACGAAGCTCGTCAAAATGCTGTAAAAGAACTATTACGTCCTTTGCCTTTACGGGATCAGAGATAATTAGCGATGCATTTTGGAGAAGGTTCTTTGACTTGTTACGTTGTTGGGCAATGTAGATGGCATAGTCTGTAAGTGCCTTTACTGTAGGTTTGTGGAAATTCTTTTGTGCATAATTGTCCTTACCCATCTCGTCAATCATCTTCTGGATTTCACATTCCGGAATATCTTTCATGTGGTCCATCTTGTCTTCCAATTCAGCCAGGATTCGCCGACATTGATCGTCCAAACGTTGCACACATAGTTTGGGGTCGGCACAGGTCTCTCGTTCTTGTTTGATGACGCGATAGCAGATTGCAAGTGACAGTATCACATTCGCAAAAAGGGCTTGCTGTTCATAATAGAGTGCCTGAACATTATCGTCAAACGATGTAATGTCATACAAATCACGTCCACAACACCCTTTCGTCAGTACGGAACGTTCGAAGACAGATGGCCGAAAGTTAGGATTTTTAGGCAACTTGCGAATAATCGGGCAACTTTGGTGAAAAGTCTTCCTGATACAGGCCATTGAACTGCGTAATCTGTTAAACAGTCTCTCAGCAGTTGTAAAACGTTGATTGTCATCAACGGCAAAATCAAGGTTATATGTCAGTTCCAACTTTGCCAGACGAAGTGACTCGCCATGAACAATGTCAAGGCAGCGACGTACCTCTGCCAATTTAATATCCACATCGAGCGGGGTACATCTACGGATATATAGACTCGCTATGAAGCGGTCTTTTGTTAAATCCTGAACCGTATCAATCACATCGAGCATCCGCTCCTCGGTCTTTTCGTATTTGTCGTCGTAAATCATATTATTACATTATTAGATTATCTTGTGCAAAATTACCATTTTTATTCGACAAGTCCAAAGAATTTTATAAATAGTTTCCCGTTTTGGACAACTTTTTGTGATTTCAATGCTGAAAAGTTGTCCAAAACGGGAAATTTGCCTATTGTCTTTGCCTTTCCCCCGTCTTTCCAATCTTTTTCCCTCTTTTGCTTGCTCTTTAACCACCGTGAGCAGGGCGTAAGCCTCGCACCGCCACATCGGTAGTATGACTGACAGCACAAACACGCTCTGCCAAATGGTTGAGATAATGGAAACGGGCGTAGTCGCTCGTGAAGGCAGGCATATCCTCGGGCCACGGAGCAAGGATGAGCAGCGTACCGTAGGCGCAGGCCTCGAAGCGGCTGCGCTCGGGTTTCCAGTACTGGCCAATGGGGTCGGCTTGCACATGTATCAGGCGCAGGCCCTGCTCCAATGCCATCTTCTTTATCCGCTTCTCACATTCGGAGATACCGGGAGTGACCAGCACGTCGCCACTTTTGGCAGCAGCCATCAGACGGCGGCTCTCGTTCTGCCACAGCCCGGTGTCTTCCGTAGGAACGCCATCGGTGCGACGGTGGAAGAATACTTGGTGCTTCTCGGGTTGGCGGAGGAGAAGCATATTCCCGAAGGCGCTGTAGCGCACACCGTCAATGGTGACACAAAGGGCGCGTTGGAACAGGTCGGGAAACTCGCGGCGCATCATATAGCGGCGAGGGTTGTCGCGTAGGTAGTGCTTCCAGTTCTCCAGTTGACCGTCGCGCATGAGGATGTGGTCGTTATAGTTGGGCTCGAAGAGGGGAGGGCGGGAGTCCGCGGCTGATGCCACAGACACGGTGGTATCCAATTTCCACCAGGCGCGGCTGATGCCGCCTTTGAATGCGCCGATGATGATACCGAGGTGCTTGCCTTTTGGCAAAGGTTTATTGATACGTACTATCAGGTGGAGATGATCGGGCATGAGGCATACCTGCCAGATGTCGACCTGGGGATAGTAATGGTGTATCTTCGCTATCTCGCCATCAAGGACGGTCTGACCAAGTACTGACGGCTTGAGATGGGGCGGTTCGCCACCAGCCTTCGTGGTGCCCACAATCTCGCCAAAGACAGGACGTCTGCCGGCAACCACTATAGTTACCTCGTACGTTCCCGGCACGGCGTAATCGTGCCCATACATGCGGCGTGTCTGACAGCTATTGTTCATTTAAGACTACAAAGGTATGAAAACTCCTCGAATTTGCAAAAGATTTGATGAAAATAGTGGCGCAAGCCTCTTGGCCGGCTCCATCTTCGGGCTCGACCAGTACGTGCTCCGTATGCTGGAAGCTGCCGCAGGGCGCGACATGACGGCTGAGAAGCCCGTATGGGTGATTAACTTCCCGTCGGCCTACTTCGGGCTGCCCCTCTCTGACAGCTACCGTGAGAACGCCGTCGAGGCCAACAAGGTGGCTGCCGACTGGCTATCCAGCCACACAGGTTCCGTAGGCATCATCTACATGGACTACGCCGGTATGGAAAAGAGTCCGAGCTACTCTACCGAAAAGCTCTACGAAACCTGCGGAATGACACTCGTCGACCGTGTCATCCAGCAGAACCAGAAGTAAGGGGATTTCTCTATATTCGTGATACAAACTCCCCGCACCTCTGAGGTGAGGGGCGGGGAGGGGGAGAGGGCTGTAACTACTCGGCGGGGTTACTGCTTGCGCACGGGGCGGACGCTTAGACCATGGCAGTAGCTGGTGACGTTATTAGTGGTGATAGAGCCTGAGGAGAAGCTCAGGAAGTTCGCATCGGTGCCGTATAGCGCGGAACACGACCGCGACCAATAGTAACCGCTGAAGCCTGCTACTTGGAAGCCACGATCGTCGTATATGCCCGCGGCGGGCAGGAAAATGCTGTTGTCGTTGCTTTTGCTTGTTATCATCCTGCCATTAACGCCTTTCAGTGTCCTCCATACCGTCGTCGTGTAGTCGCTGTTGAAGAGTTCCTGCAGCTGCTCCCAGCTCGGCGTCTGCCAGTTGCTGTCCCAGTTTGTCGTGGCTGCGTCGTCCTCAGCCTCAAGTTCTGTCGGCCCGCTATTGTAGCCGTTGTAGCCATAGTTGCTATTGGTGCAATACTTCGTCAATGTTCTTTCTGTGCCTTCACAGTAGTTGTAATTGCTCCAGGTGTAAGTGCTCTTAGGCACAGTCTCACCACAGGCGTAGTAATTGCCGTATCCTTCGGGACTGTTCGCACCGACGTTGCATGTCGCCCAAAGAGTGCCTGAGGGTAAGCCGAGGTCAACGTATGCTCTGCCGTTAATGATGCCCGAGTAGTCAAGAGTAGATGTCACCTGAAGCATCGGGTGATAGAACATACCAGCCTCAAGATGTGCGCTGGCTGTTTTTTTGTAAACGGATCCGTTGTAGGTTTCTACCTTGAACTTCGTGCTGTTGTTCGAGGGCAACATGGCGACATAGACCGCCGACTGTGCGGAGGACGTGGTGACGGTAATCACCCCGGTCGTGGCGAGGTCGGTGATGGTGAGGCTTGCGATGTCCTCGATAGCTTGGTTGCTCTCGTCCGTGAACTGCAGTTTGCAGACAGCGAACTGGTTCTGGAGCGTGACGGTGCCGTTAGGCTGGGCGTTGGTGCCGTCGATGACGATGTTGCCCTCGGCTGTGGCTACGTCGAGCGTACTGCTCAGCGTGGCGAGCGTACCGTCCTGACTGCTGAGGAGGTCGCTGCGCAGTCCGCTGCCGTCGGCAGCCGATGCGGGATAGATGTAGGTGACCGCCTGGTTGTTGGGCGTGTTGCCGGGCAGCGTGGCGCTGACGGTGGCGCTGCCTGCGCCGTCAACCGCTGTGACAGTTGCGACGTACTTGTTGCCGCCGAAGAGGATGGCAATCTCCTCGCCCTGTTGCCACGAGGCGGTGAGTGTGCCGTTGCCCGGGTCGCTGAGGGCACGGGTGGTGGCGTTCTTCACGCCAAAGACGGCGGTGAAGGTAATGTCGCCATTGACAGGCTGAACAGGCTCGGGCCCTGCGATGTCGTCGTTCTCACTACTGCATGCTGCAAAGGTAAGGGCAGCGAGCAGTAGGGTGCAAAGATGCTTGAAATAGTTGATGTTGGTTTTCATTGTTTTGATGCTCTTATTTTCTTTATTATTCTGTTTCCTAATCTCTTAATAGAAGCCGTCGCCGCCGCTTCCATAGCCTGAGCGTCCGCCTATGCCGGAGCCGCCAAAGCCGCTGCCCCCGTCGCCATAGCCGGAACCGCCGCCAAAGCCACCTCCGTCAAAGCCGTCGCCGCCGTCATCATAGCCTGAGCGTCCACCCACGCCGGAGCCACCAAATCCGCTGCCTCCGCCACGGTAGCCGTCACGACTGAACTGCATCAAGTGCACCTGATGTTGCAACTTGACGATCTTCATCGTCGGTTTCATGTAGTCTTTACGTTTCATTTTTTGGTTGATTAATTTGGTGTATATATTTACGATATGTCCGTCTTGCCGCTGCATAGACCCTTCGCGTTGTTATTCCGCTGCAAAGTTACGAAACATTTCTCAAATTCCTTGCATTTTTGATGAAAAATTTAGCTGGAAATATTTGCATATATCAGATATTTTTTGTAACTTTGCAATTGTAATAGAGATAGTATTACAAAGCGGGAGAGAGGCCACCCGGAGTAGTTGGCCCGAGCATTTCTAATACCACGAAAAACATTAACAAGTATGGCAAGAAATGAGATTGCAATGCTGGTTGACCTTGTGAAGAACAACATTTCGACCAGCAAGAACTACGGCCAGTATTACGGCCGTGTGTTCCAGCGCGAGGCGCTGAGTCTGAAAGGCTTTGCCCGTCACATGATGGAGCATGGCAAGCGTATCACCTATGAGGAGCTGGTGCTCACCCTTCAGCAGACGGTGTCGTGCCTGAAGGAGCTGGCTATCCAGGGCGTCCCCGTGAAGTTAGAGGGCCTGGGTACGTTCTATCCCTCGCTGGAGGGCATCGGTGCGGACAGCATCCAGGAGTACGATCCTCTGCTGAACATCAAGGGCGTCCACCTGAACTTCCGTCCTGAGGGCTCTGGCACGGACGACGAACGCCTGACGAGCCGCATCCTGAAGGGTCAGTGTACGTTCAAGATGAACGACTACGTGATTCCTCACTACAAGATGGTGGACGGCAAGAAGAAGGTGTGGTACGAGCGTCACCCCATCGCCACGCTGGGCATCAAGGATGCTGAGGAAGATCCGGAGCCGGAGCCCTAAGCGCTTCACTGGCGCGAAGCTAGTGCAGAAGTGAGAAGTGAAAAGTGATGGGTAAAACGAAAAACCCCTCCTGACAATGACGTCGGGAGGGGCTTTTTCGTGTCAAGAGGTGCGGCGCTCCAGCAGTACGACGTTCTCGACGTGAGGCGTGTGGGGGAACATGTCGACGGGCTGTACCTGGACCACGCGGTAGTCGGTGTCGAGCACCTGCAGGTCGCGAGCCTGGGTGGCAGGGTTGCACGAGACGTAGACGATGCGCTCGGGGGCAGCCCGCAGGATGGTCTTCACCACGTCGGGGTGCATGCCGGCACGGGGCGGGTCGGTGATGATGACGTCGGGACGTCCGTGCTCACGGATGAAGTCGTCGCTCAGTACGTCCTTCATGTCGCCTGCGTAGAAGAGGGTGTTGGTGATGCCGTTGACCTCGGAGTTGACCTTGGCGTCCTCGATGGCCTCGGGTACGTACTCGATGCCGATGACCTTGCCGGCCTTCTTGGCTACGAAGTTGGCGATGGTGCCGGTGCCGGTGTAGAGGTCGTAGATGAGGGGCGAGTGGTGCGCTCGAACTTGTTCGCTTTGCTTGCAAAGAAGGGTGACGGGTGAAGGGGCGAAAGCAAACTCGCGCACGACGCTGTAGAGGTGGTAGGCCTGCTCGGTGTTGGTCTGGTAGAAGGACTTGGGACCGACCTTGAAGCGGAGGTCCTCCATGAGTTCGTAGATGTGGTCGGTGCCCTTGAATGTAAGGATCTGCTGGTCGCCGATGGTGTCGTTGCACTTCTGATTGTCGAGATAGAGTAACGACGTGATTTCCGGGAATTTATCAGCTATGTGCTGCAGCAGGGCTTTGGCTTCACGTTCACCGCCCGTCTCGTCGTAGTGGAACTGGATGATGACCATCAGTTCGCCACTGGCGCTGTTGCGGAAGATGACGTCGCGCAGCAGTCCCACCTGCTGACGGAGGTCGAAGAACGAGAGCCCTTCCCTCGTGGCATAGTCACGTATCTCGTTACGGATTCGGTTCTGGATGTCGTCCATGAGCCAACACCGCTCGATGGGCAGAATCTTGTCGAAGGCTCCCGTGATGTGGAAACCGATGGCGGGTACGTCCTTCAAGGAAGCGCCCTCTCTCCTCTCTCCACTCTCCTCTCTCCTCTGAAACTCCTCCTTCGTCAGGTAGCGCTTGTTGGCACAGCCGAAGTCCAGCTTGTTGCGGTACTCCTGTGTCTTCACCGAGCCGAGGATGGGCCTGAACTCGGGCAACTCAATCTTGCCGATGCGTGTCAGCTGATCGAAGACCTGCTGCTGTTTGAACCTGAGCTGCTCGTCGTAGGGCAGGTTCTGCCACTTGCAGCCTCCACAGACGCCGAAGTGCTGGCAGAAGGGCACGGCACGTACCTTGCTCTGCTCGACGAAACGTACGACTTCGCCCTCGGCAAACGAGTGCTTCTTACGGTGTATCTGTATGTCGCAGACGTCGCCGGGCACACACCAGGGCACGAACACCACGAGGTCGCCCCAGTGGAGCAGACATTTGCCTTCGGCGGCCACGGCCTCAATCGTCACGCCCTCTAACAGGGGTAATGGCTTTTTACTTCTTCCCATATCACTTATATTTCAAAGTCGAGGCAGGAGCGCTGGACGGTGTAGGGACGAACCTTCGTGTTGGCCACGGCCACGTGCTCAGGGTGCTGGGCGTAGCCGCGCAATGCCTCAGCCGACTCCAGGGTAGAGTCGAGCATGACATCGGCGTTCGACGAGTCGAGCCGTCCGCTGATATTAACTTTCACTTCAAGGAGTCCGGGCACCTTACCTACCAGTCCCTCCAGTCCGGCCTTGATGCCAGCCTTCACTTCGTTTTTCTGCTCCTCCGTCAGTTCCGGATTCAGCGTCCACAGGATAATGTGCTTAACCATATTATTGATGATAAATTATTGTTTGCTGTTCAAGAAAATCTCGGCTCGTTTCAAGTCCTCGGGGGTGTCGATGCCGACGGTCTCCACATCGGTCAGACCGACACGGATGCGATAGCCATTCTGTAGCCAGCGCAGTTGTTCGAGGCTCTCGGCAAGCTCCAACGGACTCTGCGGCAGACGGGTAATCTCTGCCAAGACTTCACGGCGGTAGGCATAGACGCCCAGGTGCTTGAGGAACGGATACTGGCCAAACCACTCATTGCGCTCCTTACCTCTTATAAAAGGGATGACGCTGCGACTGAAGTAGAGGGCGAAGCCGTTAATGTCGGTCACGATTTTGGGTGAGTTGGGGTTCTCTACGGCCTCCATGCTCTCGAAACGCTTGCCGAGGGTTCCTATCTGCGTCTGAGGGTCGTCGAAGAGGTGGCAGAGGGTTTCTATCTGCGAGCGCTGGATGAAGGGCTCGTCGCCCTGAATATTGATGATGACGGTACCCTCTTGCTCTTCTTTCCCCAGTCCGTTATTCTCTAATTTCTCTACCGCTTCCTCTATGCGGTCGGTGCCGCTCTTGTGGTCGCTGCGGGTCATGACGGCCCGTCCGCCAAAGGCCTCTACAGCCTGGAAGATGCGCTCGTCGTCGGTAGCCACATAGGCCTCGCCGAGCACGCTGACAGCCTGTTCGTAAACTCTCTGGATAACGGTCTTTCCACCGAGCATGGCCAGCGGCTTGCCTGGGAAGCGCGTCGAGGCGTAACGGGCGGGGATGATTGCTGTGAATTTCATTATTGCTTTCTTGTTTGTTGTTGAATTTGGTGGCGAAGTTACATCTTTTTCGTGATATTTCCAAACATTTGTGGAAGTTTTATTTGGTTATATAAAATTAATCACGTATATTTGCAGTCGGAATGTATGAATAATAACACGTAACCAATAACTTAAGATAGCTATGAAGAAGTTTTTTACGATCATTTCCTGTATGCTGCTCTGCACGCTTCCTGTCATGGCAGCCAAGTATCTGCGGGGTGTTGTTACGCTTCCCGACTGGGTGGCTGTAGAGGAGCCAGTGACCTATACCCTTAGCGGCAATGTCACCAGCCTTCCCGCTTCCGACATCTATACCCGCTGGCAGGTGAGGGTTCCCGGTGGCAAATGGGTAGAAATGGAGGGCGAGGACGGCACTTCGTATACGCCGACCCTTGGCCAGAAGGGGTTTATGATTCGTGTCCTGATAACCGCCAAGAACCACGACGGCGGCTTGTGGAGCGAAGAGCGTGAGATCAAGAAGCAGATATGCCATGAGCCTGTGGTGGTGCCGCATTTGACTGCCAGGACCGACAACCATACAATAACGGTATGGAACAGCAAGGCAACGCAGGAGTATCTGATACTGACCGAATACAGGAACGACCTGACCGAGGACGACTGGAAGCACGCCCATGCTGCTTCTGAGGGAAAGATGGTGTATCCGGGCACTCCCTACAAGATGAACTATGTCTACACGCGCGTGAAGGAAACTCCCACCATGTTGCCCAGCGTGGCCGTTGCCTGGCAGGCTATCCAGCTGGGTGAGGTTGTTTCGCTCGAAGGCATCATGCTGACGCCCCTTTGCGATAAGAAGGAAGGGCAATACTATTCCAACAAGAATGGTTTCCTTTGCATCGATATTGACCCCGTGCCCGAGAATACTACGACCTTCAAAGGCGTCAGGGGCGACCACTTCTATGTCAACGGCTCTCCCACGCAGACTTATGCCCGTTTCTATAAACAGAACAACACCAGCACTCCGCTGGAGGCCGACAAGTATTACAAGCGCGTGTACCTGCAGGTGACGGAGAGCATGAACAATGTAGTGGTGTCGGCAGCCCATCCCAACGGCACCGACGTGCTGCGCAGCGAGTTTACCGTGCATATTGGCGATATCTATAATAATGTGTTGCTCGACCGTCTGGAGGTGCCCGCTCAGACCACCCTCACCAAGGGCGAGTACTGCTACGTGCCGTTTACCAAGACTCCGTCGATAGCCTCCATCAACAACATCACGACCGAGGCGAGCGGCACGGGAACGGCTCCTGTCATCAGTTTTCATCCCACCAAAGGAATGTGTATCGACGCTCAGTATGCCTCGGCGGGTACCTATACCTATAAGATGAGTCAACTGGGAAAGGAACTGCCCGACAGGTTTACTGTTGTGGTTGAAGCGCCCGTGGTGGTGCTTCCCAACGAAGTGTCGTTTGAGACAACGTCGGTAGAAGCCTTCATGGGATTGCCCTTCACCGCGCCCGAACTGAGGAATCCTCACCACCTGCCGGTGACCTATACCAGTAGCAATCCTGAGGTTGCAACGGTGGACAGCGCTACGGGCGAAGTAACCTTTGTAGCTGCAGGCGAAACCAATATCTATGCGGATGTCGATGGAGGAGAAAGCTACGAGGACGGAACGGTGTGGTATAGCCTGAGTATCTCCAAGCAGCCCAACCAACTGTCGTTTGAAACCACGACTTACACAGCCATCTTGGGTGATCCGTTTGAGCAGCCTGTGCTGAACAATCCGCTGGGACTGCCGGTAACCTACTATACCAGCGACGCTACGGTGGCTACCATCGACGAGAACGGCATCCTTACGCTGGTAGGCGCAGGCACTACCCAAGTCGGAGCCCGGTATGCAGGAAGCGATGCCATAGAGGGTGGCGATGCTTCGTATGACCTGACGGTCAGAGAGCCGGGAGTGGTTATTGTCAAGAAACCCTGCGACCTTGCCTTTAGTGAGGCATCGGCAGAGGCCAGCTTTGGCGTTCCTTTCACGCCGCCAACGCTATTAAACCCCCACAACCTGCCCATTACCTGGTCTACTTCTAACGCCAACGTGGCAACGATAGATTCCGAGACGGGAGAACTGACCTTTGTCAACGAGGGAGGATTGTCTATTTATGCCGATACGGAGGGCAACGATGAATATGAAGGCGGAAGGGCACACTATTGGCTGTATATCAGCAAGCACGATGCCGACCTGTCGTACGGCGGAGTTGAGGAAGTAACGGTAACGATTGGCGACGACTACCAGCTGCCGGTATTGAGCAATCCGTTTAACCTGCCCGTGGAGTTCTCCTATGGCAATCCTGCGGTAGCTACCGTCGACGAGACCGGCAAGGTGACCATTGTTGGCGTGGGAGGCACTAACATTACCGCCCGAACCGATGGCAACAACGGCTTTAATAGTGGCGTTGCCGAGTATTGGCTGACGGTCATCAAGCGGCAGCACGGCCTGTCGTTCAGTCAGGAAGAAATAACCTTTACCGCTGGCGATAACGTTGAATGGCCCGTATTGGAGAACCCGAACAACCTGGAGGTCAACTACGAATGCACCAACTATGAAGTCGCCTTTGTTGACGCGTTGTCAGGTGTGGTCACCGTTGTCGGTAGTGGTGAGGCAGAGATCATTGCTACGGCCATAGGCAATAAGTTCTGCGAGGGAGGCTCCGTCAAATACAAGATGACGGTCAGCAAGCAGAAGCCTGTTCTGTCGTTTGCTGTAGAGGAAGCGGAAGCAACTATGGGCGACACTTTCAAGCAGCCTAAGCTGAATAACCCGCTCGGCCTGCCTGTGACCTACAGTAGTTCTGCTCCCAAGGTGGCTACGGTTGACAATACGGGCAAGGTGAAGCTCATCAGTCCGGGTGTGACACAGATTACTGCCAGTTTCGCGGGCCACAACCTGATGGAGCCCGCCAGCGCCTCCTATGTGCTGAGCGTCAAGCAGAAGATCGATACTGGCCTCGACGCCCTTGAACTGTCGGATTTGGTGGGAACCTTCGATATCTACACGGCCGACGGCAAGAAAATCAACGGCAAGCCTGTGCGTAAGGGAATGTATATTGTTTACCCCGCCAACGGCAAGCAGCAAGGCAAGAAAGGCCGCAAGCTGATAGTCAGGTAAGCCGCCATTTCTTTTCTTCGTACGAAAGTTAAAAAATCCTATCTGTCCCTAAAACAGGTAGGATTTTTTTGCTGTCTATGTTTTTTTTCTTAATTTTGGGCTTTGAAATTTGAAATCGACATGAAAAAATATATAACCACTATTATAATAGCGGCTCTTCCTTTGTTGGGAAGTGCCCAGAAAATCACTTTGGGTTCAGCCGTCACCAAGGACGGCGGAGACTATCAGGGAGAAATGCTTGCCGGTAAACCACACGGCAAGGGAAAAGCCACCTATAGAAATGGAAACACCTATGAAGGCGAGTACGACAAAGGTCGTCGTCAGGGGTATGGTGTCTATACGTTCTTCGATGGCGAGAAATATGAAGGCCAGTGGTTCCAGGATCAGCAACACGGTCAGGGCATCTACTATTTTGCCAATAACAACCGCTATGACGGTCTGTGGTTCCGTGACTACCAGCAGGGACACGGCGTGATGTACTATTTCAACGGCGACAAGTATGACGGCGAGTGGAAACTCGACAAGCGCGAAGGTAAGGGTACTTACACGTTTGCCGGCGGAGCATACTATACCGGTGAATGGAAGGACGACAAAAAGAACGGCATTGGCTTCTATGACTGGGCCGACGGCTCAACCTACGAAGGACAATGGCTGGACAACCAGCGTCAGGGCAAGGGAACCTACAGGTTCTCCGATGGCGATATTTATACGGGTCAGTGGATGAAGGACGTCCAGCACGGCAAGGGTATCTACCGATTCCAGAATGGTGATGTCTATGAGGGTGACTATGTCGATGGCAAACGTCACGGAACAGGCGTGTTCACCTATGCCAATGGCGATAAGTACACAGGTCAGTTCGTTCAGGGCGACAAGTCGGGAACGGGAACGCTGGTATGGAGTAACGGCAATGTATATGTAGGCCAGTGGAAAGCTGACAAGCCCAACGGTCGTGGAAAGCTGACGATGAAGAGTGGCGATGTCTTCGATGGGCAGTTCAAGGACGGAAAGATTGATGGTGAGGGAATAGCCCGCTTCTCTGATGGCTCCAAGTTCAAAGGCTCGTTCAAGGACGGCAAGCGCAACGGCAAGGCCATTGAGGAGGACAAGGATGGTCTGCGCTTCGAAGGTTCGTATGTTGACGACATGCGTGACGGTGAGTTCGTGGAGAAAGACCGCAACGGCAGGGTTGTCGCCCAGGGTACCTATACGCGCGGATACCGTCAGGAGAGGTGATGTTTGGATGTTGAAATAACTTAAAGACTAATGATATATGATAATTGACACACTTGACAATCTGGGCAAGTACGTGGGACTGAACCCGCTGTTTGCCGACGTGGTGGACTTTCTACAGAAGAATGATCTGAACGCCCTCGACGAGGGCAAGCACCTGATCAAGGACAAAGACCTGTTTGTGAACATTCAGACGGCCAAGGGACGTACCAAGGAGGAGGCCGTGCTGGAGACTCATATCCAGATGATAGATATCCAGATACCCCTTTCAGCAGAAGAGACCTTCGGCTATACACCGCTCTGCGATCTGCCCGACTTCGATTACAATGCTGAGAAGGACATTACGAAATATGGAACGACGATGGCACAGACCTACGTCACCTGCCGTCCTGGTCAGATGATCATCTTCTTCCCGCAAGACGGTCATGCTCCCTGCATTGCTGACAAGGACATCAAGAAAGCTATTTTTAAAGTAAAAGCATAATACTATGGCAACGACAAAGAAGACAACGGAAAAGAAGCCCGCCGCAAAGAAGGCTACAACAGTGAAGAAGCCCGCTGCAAAGAAAGTGGTAAAGAAGGTGGAGCAAGCCCCATTGCATATCGGATTGGTCGAGCATGACTCTTGGCTCGAACCTTTTGAGGGTGCCATCCGTGGCCGTCACGACCATGCCCTGTGGAAAATCGGTCAGCTGACCCAGAATGGGAAGAAGACGCTGAGTGACTTTGCCAGCGGTCACCTATACTACGGCCTGCACAAGCTGGCAAAAGGCTGGGTGTTCCGCGAGTGGGCTCCTAATGCTACGGAGATCTACCTCATCGGTGATTTCAACAACTGGCAGGAGACCGACAAGTATAAATGCAAGCGCATAGCCGGTACGGGCAACTGGGAGTTGAAGCTCTCGGAAAAAGCCCTAAAGCACGGCCAGCTCTATAAGATGAAGGTACGTTGGAACGGCGGCGAGGGTGAGCGCATTCCCGCATGGTGCCGCCGCGTGGTACAGGACGACCAGACGAAGATCTTCTCGGCACAGGTATGGAACCCCGAGACGCCCTATGTGTGGAAGAAAAAGAAGTTCAAGCCCAACACCGCCCCGCTGCTCATCTACGAGTGCCATGTGGGTATGGGACAGGACGCTGAGAAGGTGGGCACCTACACGGAGTTCCGTGACAACGTGCTGCCTCGCGTCATCAAGGACGGCTACAACTGCATCCAGATTATGGCCATTCAGGAGCATCCTTACTACGGCTCCTTCGGTTATCACGTCAGTTCGTTCTTTGCGCCCAGCAGCCGTTTCGGAACTCCAGAGGAACTGAAGTCGCTCATCGACACAGCCCATAAGAACGGCATCGCCGTCATTATGGATATCGTCCACTCCCACGCCGTGAAGAACGAGGTAGAGGGCTTGGGTAACCTCTGTGGCGACCCCAACCAGTTCTTCTATGCCGGTGACCGCCATGAGCATCCCGCTTGGGACTCGCTGTGCTTCGACTACGGCAAGGACGAGGTGATGCACTTCCTGCTCTCCAACTGTAAGTACTGGCTCGAAGAGTTCAAGTTCGATGGTTTCCGCTTCGACGGCGTTACCTCCATGCTTTACTATTCACACGGACTGGGTGAGGCCTTCGGAGGCTACGGCGACTACTTCAACGGTCACGAGGACGACAACGCCATCTGCTATCTGACGCTGGCCAACAAGCTCATCCACGAGGTGAACCCCAACGCCATTACCATTGCCGAGGAGGTATCGGGCATGCCCGGTCTGGCTGCCAAGTTTGAGGACGGTGGCTACGGCTTCGACTACCGCATGGCGATGAACATTCCCGACTACTGGATAAAGACTATAAAAGAGGTACGCGATGAGGATATCAACGTGTGCTCTATCTTCTGGGAGGTCAAGAACCGTCGTCCCGACGAGAAGACCATCTCTTACTGCGAAAGCCACGACCAGGCATTGGTGGGCGACAAAACCATTATCTTCCGTTTGATTGATGCCGACATGTACTGGCACTTTGCCAAGAAAGACGTCAACGACATGGCACAGCGCGGTATTGCCCTCCACAAGATGATTCGACTGGTGACGGCAGGTGCCATCAACGGCGGCTATCTGAACTTCATGGGTAATGAGTTCGGACATCCCGAGTGGATTGACTTCCCGCGTGAGGGCAACGGATGGAGCTACAAGTATGCCCGCCGTCAGTGGAACCTCGTCGACAATCCCGACCTCTGCTACCACTGGCTTGGCGACTTCGACCGCCGTATGCTTGAGGTCATCAAGGGTGAGAAGAACTTCCAAGCAACGCCTGTCACTGAGATATGGCACGACGATGGCGACCAGGTGCTCTGCTTCATGCGCGGCGACCTTGTCTTCGTCTTCAACTTCTCGCCCACGCGTTCCTATACTGATTATGGTTTCTTGGTGCCTACGGGCAGCTATGACGTGGTGCTGAATACCGACTCGAAGGATTTCGGCGGCAATGGCTTTGCCGATGACTCGATGACCCACATCACGAACTTCGACCCGCTCTATGTCCAGGACAAGAAGGAGTGGCTGAAGCTCTATATCCCTGCACGTTCAGCCGTCGTATTGAAGAAGAACTGATGAACTACAACCGACCTGTCAGAAACGATAGCGCCATCACCATCAAAGTGATGTGCGCTGTTGTTTTTGTTGCTTTCTCATTCCTGTGGATCTATTTCTTCCAGGCTGATGTCCTGGCTGTCACCCAGCACTTGCTGAGTGATGGTAAGACGGCTTATAACCGTTTGGTGGGTGCCGTGATCATTACCCTTGTGCTCTTTCTGCTTCAATTGGGTATTAACAAGGTGCTCAAGTTGAACAACCGCGCCCATTCGCTGACATATTTCCCGTCTATGCTCATCATGGCCATACTGACTTCCGGTGGTGGAACCTTCTGGTATTGGCTGGCACCGCTGCTGTTGGTGCTATGGGGATTGCTGGTCAGTGTATTACGTAAGCAGCGTCTCAATGTATTGCGGGCTGATTTCGGTTTGTTCTCCAAGATGATGTGGCAGGAAATGCTGGTGATGGCCCTGATGATGGTGGGCATTGCCCTTCTGTCCAACACCAACGCCGTGTACCATTATCGGGCGCACGTGGAGAGTTGTCTGCAGCGCCGGGATTTTGACAAGGCGTTGGCTACGGGTGTACGTTCTCTTGAAACTGACGAAAGCCTGATGATGTTACGTGCTTACGCGCTATCACGTAAGGGTGAACTCGGAGAGCGACTTTTCGAGTATCCGATAGTGGGTAGTGGTGCCGACCTTATCCCTGTTAACGGTGGCCGTTCTTCACTCCTGCTTTATCCGCAGGATAGCGTTTATCGCCACTTGGGCGCCATCCCCCGTTCCTATATGGATGCGCCTGCTTTCCTGAAGGCCGTCCAGCGTAGTGGTCAGGCTACACAGGCCATACGCGACTATGTGCTTTGTGGTCAGCTGATAGACCGCGACATCGATGCCTTTGCCCATTCCATCGGCCGCTACTACGATGTTGCCGACAGCATTACTTTGCCGCGTCACTATCGTGAGGCATTGGTGCTCTATGCTCATCTGCGCTCTCATCCCTATGTGGTCTATCATCATCCGGTTACTGATGAGGATTATGACAACCTCGTGGAACTGGAAGCGCAGTATTCCGACCCTCAGGAGCGTAAGGTCAGGGTGATGGAGAAGTACAACGGCTCTTACTGGTACTACTATAAGTACCGTTAACGCTCTATCATCAGTAGCTTTTCGTGATCTATACACTTCGGACGCTCTTCTTTGTAATGACTGACAAAGATGAGCGTCTTGTTCTTACGTTCGCAGAAAGTATTGATGACATCCTTTGCCAACCTGCGGTTTGCGTCGTCAAGCCCATGAAGCGGTTCGTCGAGTATCAGCAGTTCCGGGTCTTTTACAAAGGCACGTGCCAACAGCACCAGTCGCTGTTCGCCACTCGACATCTTCAGAAATGAGCGCTCCGCCAGATGCTCGGTGCCGAAGATGTTCATCCACCATCGGCAGACGGCACGTTCTTCATCCGTAGGTCGGATGTAAAGTCCCACGGAGTCCTTCAAGCCACTGGCTACGATATGTAGGGCAGGGAGGTCACGTTGGTAACTGCGGTGCATCTCGGGCGAGACGTAGCCGATGTGCCGCTTGATTTCCCAGATGCTTTCCCCCGAACCACGTTGATGACCGAACAGCGAGATGTCGCAGGCATAGGCTTGGGGATTGTCCGCACTAATCAGTGACAGCAGCGTCGACTTTCCTGCACCATTCTGTCCTGAGAGCATCCAGCGTTCGCCATTCATAATCCTCCAGTCCAGGTCTTTCAGAATGGTACGTTCTCCGTAGCGTATGCTCACCTTGTTCATGCTGACCACCTCGTCTGCATGATACTCCTTTTCCTTATAGGGCAGGTTCAGAATGGCCTGACGCTTCTCGTCGCTCAGTCCGATACCGTCATCTTCCGTCTGTTCTCCAATACTGATGATGTCTGTCACATAGTCAGGAATATCCTTACGACGCGACACGACCAAGTATATCTCCAGTTGCTGTTCCTCGGCTAAGAGCAGCAACAGGTCGCGCAGTTGACACCTTGTCTCGCTGTCCAGTCCTATGAATGGATTGTCCAGGATGAGAGTCGTCGGCTGTGCCAGCAGGGTCTTAGTCAGCTGGAACTTACGCAGTTCGCCGCTCGACAGGGTGATGATATACTTGTCTAAGAACCTGTCCATACCGAACAGCTGGTAGACATGCAGTTGCCATTTGCGCCGTTCAGGGGTGTCGGGTCCCGTCAGACGGAAGGTCTGTTCCAGCAGCTGTCCCGTGTTGGGCGTCTCCTCGTCAATGTCGTGCTGGTTCCAGCGCAACTGCAGGTAGTAAGCCTGGTCAGTCGCTACGCCGTATGAGTCGCGGAAGGCCATATAGCGCACCTTGTCGCTGGCCATCTGCTTACGCAGCTTGTCTACATACAACGTTTTTCCGCTCCCGTTTGGACCATATATAGCAGTAATCATAACTTTCTCCTTTTCACTTTTTCACCTTTTCCGGGTTCTTGTTCACAAAGTCTTTCCACCCGCGGTATTTCACGTCGCTCTCAGGGCGTCCTATCTGCATGAAGTGGCAGTAGGCAGCACCTAAGGCGTCGGTAGCATCCATGAACTTCGACATATCCTCCTCCTTCAGTTTCAGCAGCCGTTGCAGCATACCCGCCACCTGTTCCTTCGAGGCCGAACCATTACCTGTCAGCGCCATCTTGATTTTCATGGGCGCATACTCATGGATGGGTACACCGTGATGGATGGCGGCGGCAATAGCCACTCCCTGTGCCCGTCCTAACTTCAGCATCGATTGCACGTTCTTGCCGAAGAAAGGAGCCTCGATGGCCATCTCGTCAGGCAGCCACTCGTCGATGATGCCCGTCACCCGCTCAAAGATATGTCCTAACTTCAGGTAGCTGTCACCCGCCTTGCGCAGGTCGATGATCCCCATGGTCATCATCTGTGCCTTTCCGTCGATAATCTTCAGCAGTCCATAGCCCATGATGTTCGTTCCGGGGTCGATGCCCAGTATGACTTTCTCTTTCATTCCGGCGACAAAGTTACACATTTTTTTATAAAAATTCGTCATTCGCCATCCATAATTCATAATTAAGTTGTATCTTTGCAGTCGCAATGCCATTTCACATGCCAATCAACATACTGGATTTCATCTTCAAGGGCATGCTCATTGGGATGATAGCATCGGCACCTATGGGGCCGGTGGGTATCCTCTGTGTACAGCGTACGCTGAACAAAGGTCGGTGGTATGGCTTTGCCACTGGGGTAGGGGCTGCCATCAGCGACATCATCTATGCGGCCATCGCTGGTTTTGGTATGTCGTTTGTGATGGACCTTATCAGCAACGACCAGAACCGTTTCTATCTGCAGATTGCAGGTAGTGTCATGTTGCTCTGCTTCGGCTGGTACACCTACCACACAGACCCCACCAAGAAGATGCACCAGTCAGGACAGCAGAAAGGATCATTGTGGTACAACATCTGGACGGCCTTTCTGGTGACTTTCTCCAATCCCCTGATTATCTTCCTCTTCCTGGCCATGTATGCCCAGTTTGCCTTTGTGCTGCCCGACCATCCGTTTGAGATGGTGGTGGGCTTTGCCAGCATTGTGGGAGGTGCCATGCTGTGGTGGTGGGGACTGACGTGGCTGGTGGATAAGATTCGCGTGAAGTTCGATGAGAACGGCATCCGTATTATCAATCAGGTGATTGGCGTGGCGGTGATTATCGGCTCTGTCATTATGCTGTTAGGCACCACCACCAACTTAATTAGATGGTAACATATTATGTTTATAGCTAACGAACTTAGAAAAAAGAACATAGCGGAATACCTGCTCTATATGTGGCAGATAGAAGACACCATCCGGGCCTTCGACTGTTCACTGAGTCGTATCAGGCGTGAGTATGTCCAGCAGTTTGACTATACTGATGAGCAGAAGGATGAAGAGATTGACTGGTTTGGCAACCTCATCACGATGATGAACCAGGAGGGTTGTCGTGAACATGGTCATCTGCAGATAAATAAGGTGACACTACAGATGCTGATAGACCTGCATACGCAGTTGCTGGAGTCGCCCAAGTTTCCGTTCTATAATTCTGCCTATTACAAGGTGCTGCCGTTTATCGTGGAACTGAGGCAGAAGAGAGGAGAGGGGAATGAGGAGAACGAGATTGAGACTTGTTTCAATGCGCTCTATGGCGTGATGATGCTGCGACTGCAGAAAAAGGAGATTACCCCCAACACGGCTCATGCCGTGAAGGAGATTTCCACGTTCATCGGCATGCTTAGTGACTATTATAAGAAGGATAAGGAAGAAGGGTTGCACTTCGCTAATGATTAGTGTATAAGTATGAATATATTGATAACGGGCTGTAACGGCCAATTGGGAAACGAGATGCAGTTGCTGGAGGCGAAACATCCGGAGCATTGCTTCTTCAATACTGATGTCGAGGAGCTCGACATTACAGACAGTGAGGCTGTGGAAGCGTTTGTCGACCATAACCAGATTGACGGCATCGTTAACTGTGCGGCTTATACTGCTGTAGACAAAGCCGAAGACAACCAGCAACTGTGCGACCTGCTGAACAGGGTGGCTCCAGGTTATCTGGCTGCTGCTGTCGAGCGTCGTGGAGGCTGGCTGATACAGATATCTACCGACTACGTCTTCGATGGGACTAACCATACGCCCTACGTCGAGACTGACCCCGTCTGTCCTAACAGCACTTATGGACGCACGAAGCTGGCTGGTGAACAGGCTGCCCTCGAGGCTTGCAGTCGTACCATGATTATCCGTACGGCCTGGCTGTACTCTACCTTCGGCAACAACTTCGTGAAGACCATGATTCGTCTGGGCAAAGAGAAACCTGAACTGGGTGTCATCTTCGACCAGATAGGCACTCCCACCTATGCCCGCGACCTGGCTCTTGCCATCTTTGCTGCCATCAGTCAAGGCGTGAAGCCTGGCATCTATCATTTCAGCAATGAGGGAGTGATATCGTGGTATGACTTCACCAAGGCTATCCATCGTTTGGCTGGTATCACCACCTGTCATGTACGTCCGCTCCACACTTCGGAGTATCCCACGCCAGCTGCCCGTCCTCACTACTCTGTACTCGATAAGACGAAGATCAAACAGACCTACGGTATTGAGATTCCTTATTGGGAGGAGAGCCTGAAAGCGTGTATCGCTAATCTATTATAATACAACTATTAAAAACCTACAAGTATGGAAAAGACACCAACTCCCCATATTGGGGCCAAGTACGGCGAAATTGCCGAGACCGTCATCATGGCGGGTGACCCGCTACGTGCCAAGTTCATGGCAGAGAACTTCTTAGAGAATCCTGTGCAGTTTAATAACGTCCGCGGTATGCTGGGCTATACGGGAACCCGCGATGGAAAGCGGATAAGCGTGATGGGCCACGGTATGGGTATTCCTTCCATGGGTATCTACTCGTATGAGCTCTTTAACTTCTATGGTGTCCAGACCATTATCAGAGTAGGCTCTGCCGGTGCTATCCAGCCTGACCTGAAACTGGGCGACTTGGTTGTTGCGATGGGTACCTGCACCAACTCCAACTATGCTTCCCAGTATGAACTGCCGGGAACCTTTGCACCCATTGCCGACTTCAACCTGCTGCGCAAGGCTGCTGATGCCTGCGACCGTCTGGGCTACCGCTATCGTGTGGGTAACGTGATGACTTCCGACACGTTCTACACGGAGAATGCCCATAACGACAAGTGGACGATGATGGGGGTGCTGGCTGTGGAGATGGAGATAGCAGCCCTGTATCTGAATGCAGCGCGGGCAGGGAAACATGCATTGGCTATCTGTACGGTTTCCGACCATATCCTTACCGGTGAGGCTACCACGGCAGAGGAGCGCCAGCTGACGTTTACGAAGATGATGGATGTAGCGTTCTCGCTGATTTAACTGATTGCTGAATCATGCCTGAGAATACCAGTAAAAGCCGCCGGCAGCGTACGCCACAACCGGTGGATAATACCTATGGCCATCTGCAGCCGCAGGCTCTCGATGTAGAGAAGACGGTGCTGGGTGCCTTGATGATTGACAAGGACGCCTACAGTGTCGTGTGTGAAATCCTGCATCCCGAGAGCTTCTACGAACCACGCAACCAGAAGGTGTATGCTGCCATACGGGATCTGTCGATGAAGGAGAAGCCCGTGGACATCGTCACCGTGACCGATCAGCTGTCGAAGTCGGGTGACTTGGAGGATGTGGGCGGTCCTGTGTACATAGCCGAACTTTCTGGACGTGTGGCTTCATCGGCCAACATCGAGTACCATGCCAACATCATTGCCCAGAAGTTCCTGGCGCGCCAGCTGATATCGTTTGCCAGCGATGTGGAGACCAAGGCTTTTGACGAGACCATCGACGTAGACGACCTGATGCAGCATGCGGAGGGTGCCTTGTTCGAACTCTCGCAGAAGAACATGAAGAAGGACTACACCCAGATAGACCCCGTCATCAAGAACGCTATGGATGCCATTATGAAGGCCTATAGCAACAAGGACGGCCTGACGGGTGTGCCTACGGGTTATCACAAACTGGACGACATTACTTCTGGCTGGCAGTCGTCAGACCTGATTATCCTTGCCGGACGCCCTGCCATGGGTAAGACGTCGTTTGCCTTGTCGCTGGCCAAGAACATTGCTGCCGACTATAAGTTCCCTGTGGCCTTCTTCTCGTTGGAAATGTCGAATGTCCAACTGGTGAACCGTCTGATATCGAATGTGTGTGAAATCAAAGGTTCGCATATACAGAGCGGACAACTGTCGCCAGACGAGTTGGACCGTTTGGACAAGCGGCTGGGTGCCTTGCTGGGTTCACCGCTCTTTATTGACGATACCCCGGGACTATCAGTCTTTGAGTTGCGAACAAAGGCTCGTCGACTGGTGCGTGAGCATGGCGTGAAGATGATCATGATTGACTATCTGCAGCTGATGAATGCCAACGGCATGCGTTTCTCCAGTCGTCAGGAGGAAGTGTCGACCATCAGCCGTTCGTTGAAGGGACTGGCCAAGGAACTGGATATCCCCATCCTGGCGCTTTCGCAGCTGAATCGTGGTGTGGAGAGCCGTGAAGGCTTGGAGGGTAAGCGCCCGCAGCTGTCAGACCTGCGAGAGTCGGGTGCCATTGAGCAGGATGCCGATATGGTGCTCTTCGTGCATCGTCCTGAGTACTATCACATCTATCAGGACGATAAGGGAACCGACCTTCATGGTATGGCGCAGATTATCATTGCCAAGCATCGTAAGGGTGCTACGGGCGACGTGCTGCTGACATTCCGTGGTGAGTTTACGCGCTTTGAAAACCCAGAGGACACCACGCTGGGAAGCACACCTGTTACGGGAGGCGGCGAAATCGTCGGTTCGCGTATCAATGGCGATGTGTCAGACGGTGGATTTGCCCCTGACCAGAACGACCCTTTCAGCGGCGGAACAATGCCGACAGGTGGTGATGTCGTTCCGTTCTGACCTACTTGGAATATTTCTCTATCAATCCGTCAGCCTGTGAGTCACCCAACTCACGGGCTTTTTGTAGGTTCTTGATGCCTTCTTCCTTCTGGCCCTTGATGCACTGGGCAACACCAAGGAACAGGTAGCCGTCGCTCTGTTCGGGAGCTATGCGGATACACTCCTTGGCCGTCTCGATGGCTTCATCGTTCATTCCCACGCGTACCAGCAACGAGGCTTTCTCGGCGTAGTAGAGCTCATGCTCAGGGTCCATCTGGATGGCACGGTCGATATCGTTCAAGGCCTGCTGATAGAGGCGTCCGCCGACTTCTGTCTGGAAACGCAGATAGTAGAAGTTGTCATTGACGGAAGCCTGCATCAGCTTCTCATACTCATTCAGGTCGGCCACGGCTTTGCGGTATTGGCGGGCATCGAGCAGCGTTTGGGCACGGGCAAGAATGTAGGGTGCTGCTTCTTTCAGGTAGGGCTGGCTGAACATGGCCACGCAGCTGTCTAAAAGGGCTATCTGCCCAAGGGTGTCATTGAGTGCTGCCTTGCAGCGCGAAGCCTCGTAGAAAAGCTCAGCAGAGCGCAGTTCGCTATTAGAGAGTGAGGCGTAGACTTCGGCAGACTCCGTGAATTTCTTCTGTGCAAAGAGGATAACAGCCTGCTGGTGGCGATAGATAGCCATCGGCTGCAGACGGTCGGCCTCCTGTGCTTCGGTCAATGCCTTGTCCAACGACCAACCGTCGTAGGGATACTGGCTCATGTAGATTTCCTTCTGGTAGATGAGCCTTGAGTAGTTGAAGTGGGCTTCGTCTTTCTTCGTGGCCACGCGGATGGCTTGTTCCATGTCGCGGGCAGCAGCATTGAAATCCTTGGCAACCACCTCGTTCTGGGCACGGTAGGCATAGCCGTCGGGTGCATCGGGGAAGCGCTGTATGAAGTCGTCTGTCAAGTGGGCAAACGTGGCAGAGTCGAGTGATGACTGTCCTACGTAGAGGGTTAGTATGGCCTGATCCAAGTCGCGTGGCAGGTCTTTCTTGATGAGGGTGCTGCGCAGGGTAGGGTCGTTCAGGCTCAGACCGTTGATGGCCATTGAGTCGGCAAACAGGGCACTGACGGCATAGCTCAGCGTGTCGCCCTGCTTGTAGGGTTGCTGCATCAGTCCGATGACCTCGCCATCGGTATTTATCAGCGGACAGCTGACGGTTCCTTCAGGCATGCTCAGGGCCACCGTGTAGTAGGCGTGACCGTTGCTGCCGAAGTGTTCTGCCTTGCGGATGGTGCCTTCGGGTATGTCCTTCGTCTCGCGGTAAGGCAGCAGCCACACCTGCGTGTCCTCCGTAGCATTGGCGGCAGCGATGGTCAGCGGGGTGGTCTTCTTGGCGGCTACGCGGAACTTGGCTACGTCGTAGGTGTCGTTGGCTCCGAGCATGCACTCCACGGGCATCTCCTTGCCCTGGGCGTCGATGACCACTGCCGAGGAGGCTCCCTTGAAGGGACTGAAGCTGCTGACGCCCTCGCCCTGCTCGCCGGTGAAGAATCCGCAGGTGCTGCCGATGAGCGACCCGTCGGCGGCAAAGGTCTTCACGGTGAATACTGACTTTGTAGCCTTCTTGACCCAGCCAGGCTGAGCCGTTACTACTGCTGCCATCAGCAGCATACCAATCATTGTATAGAGTCTTTTCATACGTTCAAAAGTTGTTTTGCGTTTTCTATGGCGGCTGTGGTGACGTTGCTGCCGCTGAGCATCTGTGCTATCTCCGTAATACGTTCCTGCTGAGTGAGTTCCGTCATTGTGCTTGATGTGCCGCTTGAGGTCTCTGTCTTGGTCACTTTATAGTGCGATGTGCCCAGGGCGGCTATCTGCGGCAGGTGGGTGATGCTGATGACCTGACGGTCGGCCAGCCCCATCTCCTGCATCATCTTGGCCATCTGCTCGGCTACCCGTCCGCTGACACCCGTGTCAATCTCGTCGAAGATGATGGTAGGCAGTTTCACGGCTCCGCTGATCATCGCCTTGAGTGACAGCATGACGCGGGCAATCTCACCGCCTGATGCCACCTGAGACACAGGCTGGAGTGGGGTAGAGGTGTTGGCCGAGAACAGGAATTGCACCTTGTCCTGCCCGCTGTGGTTGAGTTCGGTCGGCTCCAGCTGGATGGCAAAGCGCACATTGGGCATGCCTAAGGGCACCAGCAGCTGCTGCATATCCTTCTCAATATGACGGGCAGCCTTGGTGCGGGTCTGCGTCAGCAGGTCGGCCTGCCGTTGGCAGTCGGCTTTCAACTGTTCGCATTGGGCGGTCATCTCCTGTAGGGCCTCGTCGCTGTTCTCAATATTCGAGAGTTTTTGTTTCAGGTCTTCTTGGATGGCCAACAGTTCGGCAATATTGTCCGTGTGATACTTCTTCTCCAGGTCGTAGATACGGTCAAGGCGGCTGTTGACGGAGTCCAGTTCGGCAGGGTCGAAGTCAACGTTCTCCAAGCTGCTGCTCACCTCCTGGGCAATGTCCTTCAGCTCGATATAGGCCGAGTCGGCACGTTCAGCCAGTTCGTTGGCAGTGGGGAATACGCGGCTGATGCCCTTCAGCGCATGGACGGCCGTCCGCAGCGAGGCAACGATGCCCGTCTCATCGCCCGAGAAGGCGTTGTCAGCCTCATAGAGCGCGCTCTTGATGTCCTCCGTATGGCTCATGGTCTCGCTCCGCTGCTCCAGTTCCTCCTGCTCGCCGTCCGTCAGGTTGGCACTCGTCAGCTCGTTGTACTGGAACTGCAGGAAGTCCGTGTTCTGGCTGTTACGCTCGATGTCCTCCTTCAACTGCTCCAACTGCCGCTTAGCGTCGCTATAGGCCTTGAACGCCTGCTGATAGTCCTGCAGTTGACGGCCGTCGCCCGCAATGACATCGACTACCGACAACTGGAAGTCCTGCTTGTTGAGCAGCAGGTTCTGGTGCTGGGAGTGTACGTCGACTAAGCGTTCACCCAGTTCCTTGAGCATCGTGAGGGCTACGGGGGTGTCGTTGATGAAGGCACGGCTCTTGCCTGACGACAGCAGTTCACGGCGGATGATGGTGTCCGAGTCGTCATACTCGATGTCGTTTTCCTCGAAGAACCCCTCCATGCCGTATCTCGACAAGTCGAAGTGTGCCTCAATGACGCATTTGTCGGCTCCCTGCTTGATGCTCTTCGAGTCAGCCCGCTGTCCTAACAGCAGTCCGATGGCGCCGAGGATGATACTCTTACCGGCACCCGTCTCACCCGTAATGACCGAAAAGCCTGGGTGCAGCTCGATGTCGAGCGTGTCAATCAGCGTGAAGTTCTTGATATAGAGTTGTTTCAGCATCTCTTCCTTCAATTTTGCGTGCAAAAGTACGAAAAATAATTCATACCGACAACTGTTTTATTACTAAAAGAAGTTGTAAAGTTCTAAAAAGAGGCAGGTACCGCTCCTGTAGGTAGTAGGTAGCGGGCCTGTAGGTAGTAGGTAGCGGGCCTGTAGGTGCCGGGTAGCGGGGCTGTAGGTAGTAGGTAGCGGGGCTGTAGGTAGTAGGTAGCGCCCTTGTAGGTAGTAGGTTTCGGATGGGGGGATGAGCAGTTTTTCTTCTGAATAGTATGGATATTCATAAAATATTTGTACCTTTGCAGTCTCTTAGACAGAAAACGGATTTCAATGAAGAAGATACTCAAAGCAGCTTTGTTTGATTTGGACGGCGTAGTGTTTGACACCGAGCCGCAGTATACTGAGTTCTGGGGCAGCCAGTGCCGCCTTTACCATCCTGAGCGTCCCGGACTGGAACATGAGATCAAGGGGTCGACACTTACGCAGATCTACGACCGCTGGTTCTCGGGCGAACTGGAGAAGGAACAGCCCGTGGTTACCCGCCGACTGGATGAGTTTGAGGCCCAGATGCGGTTTGAGTATATCGACGGCTTTGAGGCGCTGATAGCAGACCTTCATGCCCATGGTGTGAAGACGGCGGTGGTGACGAGTTCGAACCAGCCCAAGATGGAGAGCGTCTACAGGGCACAGCCGGCGTTCAAGCAGTTGTTTGACGCCATCCTGACCTCTGAGGACTTTGAGTACTCCAAGCCCCATCCCGACTGTTACCTGAAGGCTGCCGCCCGCTTTGGTGCTGCGCCTGAGGAGTGCGTCGTCTTTGAGGACAGCTTCAATGGACTGAAGTCAGGACGTGCGGCTGGCATGAAGGTGGTGGGGGTTGCTACGACGAATACCGCCGAGGCTATATCGTCGTTTTCTGACATACAGATAAAGGATTATAACTCAGTAGATTATAATCTGCTACTTTCACTAATCATTAAGCATTGAGTTTGGAGCCTTCCAGCAGTTTGGGGCAGATGCTGGAGAGCTCACACTTCTGGCACTTAGGACGTTGCGAGGTGCATACATAGCGACCGTGGAGCAGCAGCCAATGGTGGGCCAGCGGTATCTGCTCGGCAGGAATATTACGCATCAGCGCCTGCTCCACCTTGTAGGGCGTGTTGTCGCGTTTCGACACTAAGCCTAATCGGTGGCTGACGCGATAGACATGGGTATCGACAGCCATTGTGGACTTTCCAAAGGCAACTGCCTGGATGACGTTAGCCGTCTTGCGACCTACACCGGGAAGTGTTAGGAGCTGGTCCATATCCTCAGGCACCTCGCCGCCGAACTTCTCCATCAGCGTACGGGCCATCTCGACCAGGTGGCGGGCCTTGGAGTTAGGATAACTGACGCTGCTGATGTACTCCAGCACGTCATCGGGTTCAACGGCAGCCATCGAGCGGGCATCGGGCAGGTGACGGAACAGTTCGGGAGTCACCATGTTGACCCGCTTGTCGGTACACTGTGCACTCAGGATGACAGCTACTAAAAGCTGGAAAACGCTGCCGAACTCCAGTTCGGTGGTTACTTCGGGCATGAGGCGCTGGAAGTGTGCCAAAACGGCCTGATAACGCTCTTCTTTCTTCATAATTGCTAAAGTTTCTGCAAAGATACGAAATATTTGTGAATTGAGATTTGTGAATTGTGAATAATTTAGTAATTTTGCAGGCTGAAAGTAAAAAACAATGATAAGATTACGTATATTAGGCTGTCTGATGATGGCAGCAGCGGTGAGCGGAGCCTGGGCACAGGGAGACACGAAGTCGCCCTACAGCCAGTTCGGACTCGGTGTGTTAAGCGACCAGTCCCAGAGTGCGAGCCGCGGAATGAACGGCGTGGGCTATGCCCTGCGTCAGGGCAATCAGGTGAATACGCTGAATCCTGCTTCGTATGCCAGCGTCGACTCCTTGACGATGTTGTTTGATATGGGCCTTTCTGGGCAGATGACGAACTTCAAGGAGGGCAACGTGAAGCGTAATGCCAGCGTGGCCAGCTTCGAATATGTCGTGGGCTCGTTCCGTCTCATGAAGGGCGTGGGTATGTCGTTTGGCGTACTGCCCCTGACCAGCGTAGGTTACGACTATCAGTCAACCACCCACAACCTCAGTACGGGAACCCTGAAGGAGAACTACACGGGTAAGGGCGGTCTGCACCAGTTGATGCTCGGTATGGGCGTTCAGTTGCTGAAGCCTCTCTCCATCGGTGCAAACATCTCCTACCTCTGGGGAAGCATCGACCGCACGGTGGCACCCACCTCCACATCGGCATCGAACACGCTGACAAAGACTTATTCCACCACCATCAACTCCTATAAGCTGGACTTAGGCATGCAGTGGGAGCAGCGCATAGGCCGTAGCGACCGTCTGACAATAGGTGCTGTCGTGGGACTGGGACATAACCTGAAGAATACTGCCGATATGTCGATTGTCAGCAAGAACTCTGCTTCGAACCTGATGGACACCACCCGTTATAGTGTGAACGACGCCATGGAACTGCCGATGACCTACGGTGTCGGTGTCTCCTATCAATATGCCGGCAAGCTGACGCTGGCTACCGACCTGAGCCTCCAGAAGTGGGGCGACGTGAAGTTTCCCGGCTATAACGCAGGCAAGTATGAACTCATGAGCGGACAGCTGCGAGACCGCAAGGCGGTGAACGTGGGTGTCGACTGGTTGCCGAACCCCGTCCTGCAGGGCAGTAAGTTCCTGGAGCGCGTCCATTATAAGTTAGGTGTGGGCTATGCTACACCTTATTATATTATAGACGGGAAGGAAGGCCCGAAGGAATTGAGTGTGAGTGCCGGTCTGTCGCTGCCCATCATGAATGGCCATAATAGCCGTTCGGTGCTGCACCTCAGCGGTCAGTGGGTTCGTTCTTCTGCTGACGGCTTTATCACCGACAACACCTTCCGCATCAACGTTGGCATCACGTTCAACGAGCGCTGGTTTATGAAGTGGATGGTGGACTAAGAGTGTTGAGTGTTGAATGTTGAGTGTTGAATTGATCCATTACGTGAAAGGTATGGCGGGGGCAGGTCTGTTCTCTGCCTTGCTGTTGTTGACGGCTTGTGGTGAGGAGGCCCAGGAGCACATTGCTCCCGCCATCAATCCCACAGACTCTGTGTCGACAATGACTTCGTATGGTGTCAATACGCTCATCTCTGACTCAGGCGTCATCAAGTACCGCATCGTGACGGAGCGGTGGGATGTCAACACCATCCGCCAGCCTAACCGGTGGGAGTTTATGAAGGGCGTGTTCTTCGAGCAGTTCGACGAGCAGTTCCACGTGCAGGCTTATATCCAGGCCGACACGGCTTGGTACTATGACAAGCTGAAACTCTGGAAGTTGCGTGGCCGGGTACGTATCCGCAACAACAACGGACTGGTCTATCGTAGTGAGGAACTCTACTGGGACGGCATCCGCCATGAGCTGTATTCGAATGTGTTCTCAAGGGTGATTACGCCTGAGCGTACCCTGCAGGGAACCTATTTCCGCAGCGATGAGCGCATGTCGCGCTATACGGTGTCGAACTCCAAGGGCTCGTTCATTCCCGACGAGGGTGGGGAAGACGACAGCAACAGCAGCACACCGGCTGACACCACTCAGCAGCAGGCTCCCCAACGTCCTGCAGCCCAGAAGCATGCGAAGACGGTGGGAGATTGAGTATGGATAATTGACAATTGAGCGATGACAGGACTGATAATTGGACTTCTCATTACGATGGTGTTCTCCGCCTTCTTCTCGGGCATGGAGATTGCCTTTGTCAGCAGCAACCGTTTGCTGGCCGAGATGGACAAGGAGAAGAACGGCCTGTCGCAGCGCGCCATCAGCGTGTTCTATCACCACCCGAACAACTTTGTATCGACGATGTTGGTGGGCAACAACATCGCACTGGTCATCTATGGTATCCTCTTTGCCAAGATCTTCGATACCCTGCTGTTCAGCGGGTTGAGCGACGGTTTCCGCGTGACGGCTGATACGCTGTTGTCGACGTTGGTGGTGCTCTTCACGGGTGAGTTTCTGCCGAAGAACATCTTCAAGTCGAGTCCCAACACGCTGCTGACGTTCTTTGCCGTTCCTGCCTTCATCTGCTATATCGTGCTCTATCCCATCTCGCGTTTCGCCACGATGTTGTCACGAGGACTCCTCCGGTTGGCAGGCATCAAGATGGAGAAGGAACAGGACGACAAGGAGTTTACCCGTGTGGACCTGGACTATCTGGTACAGTCGAGCATCGACAATGCCAAGAACGACGAGGAGATAGAGGACGAGGTGAAGATATTCCAGAACGCCCTGGAGTTTACGGAGACGCGTGTCCGCGACTGTATGGTTCCCCGTACGGAGATTGATGCCGTTGAGGATACCTGCAGTATCGAGCAGCTGAAGCAGGTGTTCATTGAGAGCGGCCATTCCAAGGTCATTGTCTATCATGAGGACATCGACCATGTGGTGGGCTATATCCACTCATCAGAGATGTTCCACCATCCGCAGGACTGGCGCAAGGGCATCCGACAGCTGGCCTTCGTGCCTGAGACGATGCAGGCCTCACGCCTGATGAAGACCTTCATGCAGCAGCAGCGGTCGCTGGCCATCGTCGTCGATGAGTTCGGCGGTACCAGCGGAATGATAGCCTTAGAGGACATCGTCGAGGAGATTTTCGGTGAGATTGAAGACGAGCATGACTCCAACAACTACGTTGCCAAGCAACTGGAAGACGGCGAGTACATCCTGTCGGCTCGTCTGGAGATTGAGAAGGTGAACGAGATGTTCGGACTCAGGTTGCCTGAGAGCGACGAATATATGACCGTCGGCGGACTCATCCTGCACGAATATCAGTCGTTCCCCAAGTTGAACGAAATTGTCAGAATTGGCAACTTAGAGTTCAAAATTGTCAAAAATACAGCCACAAAAATAGAACTTGTGCGATTAAAAGTAGATGAATGAGCGGTTTTTTGCCGAAAAATTTCGTCATGTCCGACATTTTTAGTAATTTTGCCGACTGATTGCGAAAACAGAATAAATAACAAATAAAAATAAAAAGAAAAAATGGCAGCAATTGGAAAAATCAGAAGCTGGGGACCAGTCCTTGTAACAGTAATTGGTCTGGCCCTGTTTGCATTCATTGCCGAGGAGATGTTCCGTTCTTGTGAAGCATCCAAGAACAACGAGCGTCAGCAGGTCGGCGAAGTGTTAGGTGAGCGTATCAACGTTCAGGATTTTCAGGCTCTTGTCGATGAGTATCAGGAGGTCATTAAGATGACCCAGGGCCGTGAGAACCTGAGCGAGGACGAACTGAACCAGATTAAGGATCAGGTTTGGAACACCTTCGTAAGTAACAAGATTATCGAGACCGAGGCTGAGAAGCTGGGTCTGACGGTGACCGACGAGGAACTGCAGAACATCCTGCGTGAGGGTAAGAACTCCATGCTGATGCAGACTCCGTTCGTTAACCAGCAGACGGGCCGTTTCGACGTGACCGCTCTGCAGAAGTTCCTCAATGACTACAAGGCTAACCAGAACCCCCAGATAGCCGAGCAGTACAAGAGCATCTACGACTACTGGACGTTCATTGAGAAGAACCTGCGCCAGCAGACGTTGGCCCAGAAGTACCAGGCACTCCTGTCACACTGTCTGTTGTCGAACCCCGTCAGCGCCAAGGCAGCTTTCGAGGGCCGTCAGCAGGAGAGCGACATTCTGCTCGCTTCACTGCCTTATTCTAACATCAAGGATAGCGAAGTGAAGGTGGAGGATTCTGACCTCAAGGCTAAGTTCGGCGAGCTGAAGGAACAGTTCAAGCAGTATATTGAGACCCGCGACATCAAGTATGTCGACTTCCAGGTAAAGGCTTCGCAGGCCGACGTCGAGGCATTGCTTCAGACCATGAAGGATGCCAGCCAGAAACTTCAGAGCGGTGCTGCCGCTGCCGAGGTCGTTCGCAAGGCTCAGTCGCAGATTCCCTATATCGGACTGCCTGTCACCAGCCGCGCATTGCCCTCTGACATTGCCGCACGTGTTGACTCCATGACTGTAGGTCAGACCACAGATCCTTTCGAGACTACTGCCGACAACACCCTCAACGTGGTGAAGCTCCTCAACAAGCAGCAGTTGCCCGACTCTGTCGAGTTCCGCATGATCCAGGTTGGCGGTGCTACCGCTGAGGCTGCCCAGAAGACTGCCGACAGCATCTATACAGCCCTGAAGGGTGGTGCTCCTTTCGATTCTATCGCTAAGAAATATGGTCAGGAGGGTACCAAGCAGTGGCTCACCTCTTCACAGTATCAGAACCAGACCAGCATCGACGCCGACACTAAGGATTATCTGACGTCGCTCAACACGATGGCTCCCGGTGAGATGAAGAACTTCAAGTTCTCGCAGGGTAACGTCATTGCCCAGGTGACTGACCGTCGTGCTATCGTGACCAAGTATGACGTGGCCATCATCAAGCACACCATTGACTTCTCGAAGCAGACCTACAGCGACGCTTACAACAAGTTCAGCCAGTATGTCAGCGAGAACAAGACCATTGAGGATCTTGAGAAGAACGCCGATAAGTTCGGCTTCAAGGTCAGTGAGCGCGCTAATATGACGAACGCTGAGCACAACGTGGCTGGTGTACGTGCCACCCGCGAGGCCCTGAAGTGGATCTTCGATGCCAAGGCCGGCGATGTGAGCCCCCTCTACGAGTGTGGTTCCAACGACCACCTGATGGTTGTCGCCCTCGACAAGATTCACCCCGTGGGCTACCGCTCACTCGAAAGTGTGCTGGCTGAGGTGACTGCCGATGTGCTGCGCGACAAGAAGTTCGATATGCTGAAAGGTAAGTTCGACGGCGTCAAGAGCATTGCCGAGGCTAAGGCCAAGGGTGCCAAGGTTGACTCTGTGAAGCAGATTACCTTCGGTTCGCCCGCCTTCATCCAGTCTACAGGTGCTTCTGAGCCCGCTCTGGCAGGTGCTGTGGCAGCTACCAAGGCAGGTGAGTTCCACGCTGTTCCTGTAAAGGGTAATGGTGGCGCATACGTCTTCCAGGTGCTGAATGTCAACCAGCCTAAGGGTGAGTTCAATGCCAAGGAGACTGAGGCCGGTCTGAAGCAGCAGGCTATGCAGGCTGCAAGCCGCTTCATGCAGGAGCTCTATCAGAAGGCTAACGTTGTTGACAAGCGCTACCTCTTCTTCTAAACTCCGCACAGACAATAGCTGTGGCAATGGCCACATTCAACGACTCTGCCGTATCATCGGTACGGTAAGAAGGAATAAACAGGCGACGGTTCACCCGTCGCCTGACTTTTTCTGTCAGTCCGTTGCCCTCGTTGCCCATGACGATGATACCGCCCTGCGTCAGTTCCTGCTGATAGAGGTCGTCGCCGTCCAGTAGTGTGCCATAGACGGGGAAGTCCTTAGGCAGCTGGTCCATGAAGTCGTCCAGCGATGTGTAGCTGATGTTGACGCGGGCAATGCTTCCCATCGTGGCCTGTACCACCTTGGGATTCCAGGCGTCGGCAGTCTCTTCGCTGCAGATGATGTTCTCAATGCCGAACCAGTCGGCCAGCCGGATGATGGTGCCTAAGTTCCCGGGGTCTTGCACTCCGTCAAGTGCCAGCGTGAGGGTTGTGGGCTGCAGTTGCGGCACCGTTGTCGGGGGAATGGGGAAAAGGGCCAGCACCTGCTGTGGATGCTGTAGGAAGCTCACCTTCCGCAGTTCGTCGCTGCTGATGCGTTGTATCTCGACTGGCAGTGGTGACACGTAGTCGTCTGTGGCGAATACAGCCTCCGGCTTCCATCGTCTCATGAGGTCGCCCACCACCTTGGGACCTTCTGCAACAAACAGTTGTGTACGCTGCCGGAACTTCTTCATTTCCAGCTGTTTGATGAGCTTTATCTGATTCTTGCTAATCATAGTTCAGGAAAAATAACATAATTCTTTTTCGTTTCAGCGGCAAATATACGAAAAAAGTCGTATCTTTGCAACCAATAAATACATTTTTTTGCGATGACGGACAAGAGCTTGAACAATTATTTGGACGAGATAGGTCGTGAACAGCTGCTCACCGACGAACAGGAACGACAGCTTTCAGCACGTATCCTGCAGGGCGACCAGCGCGCCTTGGGACGCCTGGTGGAGGCCAATCTGCGTTTTGTGGTGAAGATTGCCACCCTCTATCGTGGGCAGGGACTACAGCTCGACGACCTTATCAGCGAGGGTAATATCGGCATGATGACGGCCGCTGCCAAGTTTGATGCCACGCGGGGCACCCGTTTCGTCATCTATGCTGCTCCTTACGTCCGTCGCCAGATAGAGCGCGCCATTGAGCAGCAGAACGGTATTTACAAGACTCCTAAGGATGCCGACCGCCTGGCCCGTCAGAATGGGCGTCCGCTGTCTGTCGATGCGCCCTTGGGTTCGCGTTCCAATATGAGTCTGCTCTCCGTCCTCGTCAATCGGGATGCGCCGCAGGCTGACGAGCGTGTCTACTCCGAGGCTATTGAGAACGCCATTGAGTTTGCTCTGTTGTCGCTCAGTCAGCGCGAGACGGAGATTGTGAATCGTTTCTTCGGTCTCGACCGTGAACATGAAACGATGGCCGAGATAGCCGAGGACTTAGGACTGAAGCGCGAACGGGTGCGTCAGATACGTAACCGGGCTATCCGCCGTCTGAAGAAGAACTATCATCGCAAGCTGGCCGAAGTGCGCCGCTGACGGGTCGTGACGGGCTGATCCACCTCTTTTCTCCAAGTTCTCAGATAGTCGAACCATGCCTGGGCGGTGTGGTATCCAAACTCTTCGTTGGCCGACGTGTAGGTTACCTTATAAGATAGGTGACGGTTGTCGGTCTTGACGACGAAGGCGTAGTTGTCCTTGTTGGCAGGCTCCTCGCTGGCAATGTACTTCTTGGGAATCCAGATGCCCAGTCCCACCGTCTCGCGCTTCCATTTCACGGTGTCGGTCGACGGATAGTCCGTGCCCCAGCAGGCCCTTAGTCCCTGATGGTCGCTGTACTCCTCGCTGCCCTTCACGTTGATGATACCCGTCGAGAACAGCTGGCTGCTGACGTCCTTGTTGAAGAATACGTCCACGTCCGTATCACGATGGCCGGCATATTGGGTGTAGCGTATGGTCATGTTGACTGGCGCTGTCGGCAGTTGCCATCCTCGGTCAATGATTTCGACGATGGTGCGCAGCGGACCGTAGCTGATGATGCGCTGGGTGCGGTTGCGTACAGGGTCGATCATCGTCGGTTCCTTGCCGTCCCAACCGCGGAAGGCTCCCAAGCCGAAGGTGTTGCCTACCCAGAGCACGTCGTCGCCATAGCCCTGCTCCTTTTGTTTGTCCGAGGTGTAGAACTGCGTCTCCTGCAGTTCCAGCCGCTTCTTGAACTTGCCGTAGAGGTCCAGCGTCTGCCGCTTGTCAAAGTAGATGCGTATGCCGTTCAGCTCGCTCTCGAAGTCCACCCCGTGGTGGTGTTGCAGGTTGTAGGGGTTGGCACAGTCACCGCGGGCCGTTATCGACTCAATGAAGTTGTCATGCCGGTTCTTCTCCTTCACCTTGTCGTTACGCATCAGCATCTCGGCATAGACGCGGGCAGGGTAGGGGCGAGGCTCGCCTTCGTGGTAGAGGGTCACGCTGTACTGACGCTGCTCCTTGCCCTTCAGGTTGGCCAGGAAGCACAGCTCGTCGTACTCCTCGTCCTGGTCCAGGTCGTCCAGCTGGCAGGCAATCTCCTTGCCGTCCGTCGTGACGAGTGCCGACCTGACGTCGCCGTACTCCTTCAATGCAATGATGACGGGCTGGTCCGTACGTTCCTGCTTCGACGGGTTGCTCACGCTGACGGTAATCGTCTCCTGTGCCGTCATGGCCATGCTGGTGGTGCCTAAAAGTACACCGATAATGATTCGTTTCATGTTCCTTTTGATAGTTTAGTAGTATGCAAAAGTAATGATTTTCTAAATTATTTTTATCTTTTTTAGGTTAAAATTTGGATTTTAAAATATTTATTAGTAAATTTGCACTCGAATTTAAATAAAATTCACCTAACGAGACACGTTCATGCGAAAGTACTATACGCTTTTATTGGCCCTCATGTTTGTTTGCATCGGTTGCGAATGGCGTCTTAGCGGTTCCGGTAGTGAGTCGGAACCCGAGGTTGTCGTTGAGCGTTACGACCGCATACAAAGTCTCTATCTCACCACCGGCGACTTCTCGGCACTCCAGCAGATGAACACGGGCTATCCGCAGCAGACGCGTACGCTGATAGAAGATGTGCTCCGCATCGGACAGGTCAACGACCCGGAAATCAACGTCAAGTTCCTTAACTTCTTTCAGGACACAACCCTGCAGATACTGATTGCGGATGCCGAGCGGGAATATGCCAACATGGACGACGTCGACCGCGACCTTACCGAAGCTTTCTCACGGCTGCAGACGATGCTGCCCGGTATTGAGATTCCACAGATCTATGCCCAGATTGGCTCCCTTGACCAGAGCATCATCGTGGGTAACGGTATCCTCGGCATATCGCTCGATAAATACATGGGCAGGAACTATCCGCTCTATCTCCGCGAGACCTATGGCTATACTGACGAACAGCGGCGTATGATGACGCGTGAGTACATCGTCCCCGACTGTATCGGCTTCTTCCTGCTCAGTCTCTATCCCATGCCCTACGACCATGAGCTCACCCAGCTGGAGCGCGACGTCCATTTCGGCAAGGTGCAATGGGTGGTCAACCAAGCCCTCAACCGCACCGTCTTCAATACCCTGTACACACGCAACGTAGGACATTATATGAACAGCCATCCTCAGGTGGCGATAGACCAGATGCTCAAGTCTACCAACCTCGTTCAGACCTCCACGCTTTTCCGCGACTCTTTTCATTCCAAATAGATTTTGACGACAGAATATGGAAACTATAGTATTTTGGGGATTCAACCTCCATGCCTGGATCACGATTGTTACTGTCTTAGGAATGTTCACCACGCTGCTGTTCACCAAGCTGCGCTCCGACCTGGTGTTCCTTTGTGCCATCGCTATCCTGTATGTCACAGGAGTGCTTACCGACAAAGAGGCTTTTGCAGGCATCAGCACACCGTCGGTCATCACCATCGGCGTCCTGTTCGTGGTCATCGCCGGACTGACGCATACCGGTGTGCTGCAATGGATTGTCAAGCATCTGCTCGGCCAGCCTCACAGCTATACCAGGGCGGTGACGCGACTGATGCTCCCCGTGGCCGTGCTTAGCTCGTTCCTCAGCAATACAGCCGTCGTGGCCCTCTTCGTCAATATCGTCAAAATCTGGTCAAAGAAGCTCGGTGTCTCACCCTCTAAGTTGCTCATCCCCCTCAGCTATGCCTCGGGTATGGGCGGTGTGTGTACCCTTATCGGCACCCCGCCCAACATGATTATCAGCGGACTCTATGCCGAGAAGACTGGTGAGACGATGAACGTGCTGACCACCACCCTGCCAGGCCTCTTCTGTCTCGCCGTCGGCGTATTGTCGGTTATCGCCATGCGCCGTCTGTTGCCCGACCGCAAGGCTCCCGAAAGCTCAACCGAGGACACCGTGGACTATACCGTTGAGCTCCTTGTGCCTTCCAACTATAAGAATATTGGCGAGACGATTGACTACGCCGGACTGTTCCACATCGAGGGTGGACGGCTGATCAAATGGCACCATTTCGATAACGTCCGTGTGCCTGTCAGCGAAAACGAGTTCCTGATGGGTGGCGACCGGCTGGTCTATGCCGGTGATGTGAAGCAGATCCAAAAGTTGGCCGAGGAGCACGGATTGGCCGTTGGCGACGACGTGGTGAATGTCGGCCCCAAGACCCTCATCTCTTCTGTCATTATGATTGCAATGGTTCTTCTCGCGGCCCTTAACGTCATGTCGCTGCTGCAGAGTGCCTTCATCGCAGCCGCCGCCATGCTCGTGTTCCGCTGTTGTACGCCCGACCAGGCCATGAAGTCCATCAACTGGGACATCCTGATGGTCTTCGCCGCCAGCGTCGTTCTCGGGTTCTCCATCCAGAAAACGGGTATTGCCGAGCGCATGGCATTGGGCATCCTCGATGTCTGCGGCACCAATCCGCTCGTTGTCATGACCGCCATCTGCTTGGTAGGCACCTTTATTACTGAGTTCATCTCGAACACGGCGGCGGGAGCCATGTTCTTCCCCATTATGTACGAGGCCGCCGAGAAACTGGGCTACGAACCGTTCCCCTTCCTCGTCGCCCTTATGATAAGCGTCAGCAGCAGCTTTGCTACGCCCATCGGCTCACCTACCCACATGCTGGTCTACGGTGCTGGCGGCTACCGATTCAGCGACTTCATGCGAATCGGCCTGCTGATGAACCTCATCATCCTCGCCGCCAACATCTTTATTGTCAATATCGTCTATCCGTTGACTCCTTTACCGTGACGCTCAGTTCTTCTTCTCTTCCATCGTTCCCTCGATGTAGAGACGCGTCATTTCCACCTTGCCGTTAGTGCGCACGGTGATCGACTTCTTGAAGTGTCCGGGGAACTTGCCCGTGCCGTTGTAGGTCACCTTGATTTCACCCTTCTCGCCCGGCTTCACGGGGTCCTTGGTGTATTCGGGAACGGTGCAGCCACACGAGGCCACCGCCTGGTTGACCACCAGGGGCTGGTTGCCCACGTTGGTAAACGTGAACGTGCAGGTGACGACGGGCGACGACTCCGAGAACGTGCCGAAGTCATTGGTCAGTTTATCGAACTTAATCTCAGCCTGAGCCGAGGCAAAGGCGATGCCACAGACGAGCATCAGCGCAGTAAGTAAAGTCTTTTTCATCTTCCTTCTCTCTTTTTATTGATACTTTGGGGCAAAGTTAATCATTATTCCTGTAGATTCAACATCCTACTCGAAGTTTTAATACGCTTTGATGTTTTTTAACTCTTTCGACCTAAGATGTTTTTATCAGCAGAATTATTTGGCGGTTTCGGAAATAGTTCGTATATTTGCGGACAAAAAGAAGTGTACTCGTTGATTGTCAAAAGATAGTTGTAAGATGAGAAGATTGTTGGTTATCCTCACACTATGTGCTTTGACGCCTTCTGTCTTCGCGGGAGGCCACATCACCCATCGGATGCGTGAATTACCCTTAGCCAGAACGGCTCAGGGCAATAGGTTCGTCCGCTATAATTGTCTGTCTGACGCTGTTATCGATTCCTCTTCTACCCGTGCCTCTTCTTCGCGGAGATTACTACCGACTCCCCATACCGATTGGAAGGCTGAACGTATATATAGGGTCCCTGTTATACTTGTTGAATTCTCCGACCGTCAGTTTAGTATGGAGGATCCCCAGGAATTCTACGACAGTCTTTTCAATGAAAGAGGATTTAATCTTGGTCACGGGCCAGGTTGTGTAGCCGACTATTTTCGTGAGCAGTCTGGAGGGCTTCTCAATATGGAGTTCGATGTGGTAGGTCCTATTTGTATTGATGATTCATGCAAAGTACCTTCTTCGGACAGATATGGCAAGCAGATCTTCCGCGAAGTTGCTATAAAGGCCAACTCTATTTTGAATTATGCCGATTATGATTGGCATAGACAGAAATCGGTGACCCAAGTGGTGTTCGTCTATGCCGGATATGGAGGAAATGACGGCGGATCAAAGGCAGAAGGATGTATATGGCCAAATACTGGTTCCTTTTCCGCATTCACTGCCGATGGAGTCTCTGTCCGCAATTTCACGGCGAGTGCAGAGATGTGGAGTTATAATCATCTCTGCGGTATAGGAACCATCTGTCATGAGTTCTCCCATAGTCTGGGATTGCCCGACCTCTATCCTACTGCTGGTGATGAATTCTCTGTGTTCGATGAGTGGGACTTGATGGACGGAGGATGCTATTCGGATGATGGCTGGTGTCCGCCCAACTATTCTGTTCATGAGAAAGAACTGTTAGGTTGGTTTTCTTCTAAGAAGTTGACAGTCTTACAGACCATTAGCGACCTGCCTCCCTTGGCATTGGGAGGTGAGGCATATCGTATCACCAATGATGCTCATACTAACGAATACTATCTTCTGGAGAACCGTCAACAGCAAGGCTGGGACCATTTCTTGCCAGGTCACGGCCTGACCATCATTCATGTGGATTACGACAAGTCTGCCTGGATGGGTAATACCGTGAATAGAAACCCTGAGCACCATCGGTTAGACTTCTTCCATGCTTGTGGTCATGATTATGAATATTATGATACGCTTTATGGGCGTGGTCACTACGTTGATGGGCGTAACATAGCTTTGAGTGGTTCGGCATACCCCTTTGTCAGCGATACGCTGGTAGTGGATGCGTTGACCGACACGTCTGTTCCTGTTGCCGCTACATTGTTTTATTCCAATGGCAAGGGTTCGCGCTTCATGGGCAAACCCATCACACAGATTCAGGAGAAAGACGGACTCATCAGTTTCCGTTTCTCAGACTCGCCCGATGCCATCACCACAATCTCTTCTGATGCCGTCCCCGTGGCCATCTACGATCTCCAGGGGCATCTTATTACAAATCCCAAGCGGGGAATTTACATCGTCAGATACTCCGACGGCACCACGAAGAAAGTCACACATTAGCCCACTGTCTCTTTTTTATTTCATTTTGCTCTCTTTTTTGTGTCATTACACGGAAATGTAAGCGGAAGAAGATGCTGATCTAACAAAAATCCTTGTATTTATAGTATTTTTCCACAAAATTTTTGGAAGAGAACGTAAAAAGTTGTATCTTTGCAGCAAAAACATAGAGAATATGGCATTTACAATTTTAAGCGCAAAGAAATTCGCAACAACGCTGAAAGCGACAATCCACAGGACTGGAAGACTTGGGTTTCCCGCCGATACGGCCACGGCCTTGGATTTGAGTGCTGAAAAGTTTGCAAAGTTTGCGCAAGACGATGAAAACGGCTCCTTATACCTTATTATAATAGGTGAGGGTAGTGAGGACGCTTTTCCTGTTAGGGAAAACGGTGGTTACTATTTCATAGCCACAAAGGTGATGTTTGATACGCTGGGATTCAACTACGAGAATGGTGATGTCATTTTCGATTTGGTTCGCCGGCCCTCTCTCGATGATGACCTCCAGGGTCAGGTTTACTTTATGAAGCAACGTCCAATTAAAAATAAGGAGAAGAAAAATGACATAGAATCTGAACCATGAAAAAGGCCCCGAATATCAGGGGATATCGCGGGGCACACACGTCGCTGGTCTCTGACAGTTTACGAGGCTAAAAGAGGCCGGCGGCACTTTTTACCAAATTTGGATTGGTCATAAAGCGGCAACAAAATTAATGTGTTTTTTGTTATCCGCCAAATAATGACCCTTCGCAAAGGACTTATTTATTGATTATTAATAATCTTTCAGACAATGGATAACAATCTATTACAGCGAGTCTATGACGCAACACACGATGGACTTGACATCATCACCGACCTGCTGGCGGCAGTCGATGATGCAGTGATTAACAACAAGAAGGCATTTCGCCTCAGACCTGAAGAACACACACCGTCGGCTCATCTCTATCCGCCCGACCAGAAGCGGCCTTACTGGCATGTGAAGGATTTCGGTATGGGCGAAGGTGGTGGGCTATTCTCGCCTATCGACCTCTATCTATGGGACCGTGGCTACGGGCAGGACAAGTTTCGGATGGCTTTGGAGGAACTGGCTGAACGCTACGGGGTGCAGGAACAACTCTCCAGTAGCACCAACAAGCCCGTGATTGAGAAGCGCGAGGCACGTCCCGACGAGATAGGGGCAATGCCGCACATCACACTCATGGAAGGCTTGGGAGGCACCGACCTCAACTGCTGGGGAGCGAACGTCAAGGCAGAGCATCTGGAGACCTACGGGTGGAAAGCCGTCAGCGAGGTGGCCATCACGTATGGTGATAAGGTCACCGTACGTAAGCCCACGCCCACATACCCTATCTTCGCGCAGCAGTGCGACTATATCGATGAACAGGGACAACAACAGGTGTTCTACAAGGTCTATGAGCCGAAAAATCCCGACAAAGCCCACCGTTTCCTTATCGTAGGCAAAAAACCGCAGCAGAACTACATCTATGGCTTACAGGCTGTGCGCCAGCGCTTTCAGGATCAGGGCGAAGAGAAACTGCCCGTCCTGCTGATTGTCAGCGGCGGCAGCGATGCTGTGTGCGCCTTGAGTTACGGCTATCTGGCCGTGTGGCTCGACAGCGAGACGAAGGGACTCTCTGACGCCGATTACAACGTGCTGATGAAGTACACCAAGTGGCTGGTGAACATACCCGACATCGACTCCACAGGCATCAAAGCCGGTCAGCGAATGGCACTTACACACCTCGGCATCCACACAGCATGGCTCTCGCAGGACGACATGGGCGGTCTGCACGACAACCGCGGACGCCTGCGTAAGGACTTGCGCGACTACCTGCAGCTGCACCCCTCGAAGAAGGCGATGGACACACTGGTGAACCGTGCCGTCAAGGCAAAGTTCTGGACCATGCATGAGAACAAGCAGGGGGAGAAGGAATATGCGCTGAGCCTCACCTCGCTCAACTACTTCCTCGAGCTGAACGGTTTTTATACGCTGAAGGACGAGTCGCGCAAGGAGCCTGTCTATATCCGCATTGACGGCATCACCGTGCGCCAAGTCACGGCTAAGACTATCGTCAATTTCCTGAAGCAATGGATGGAACGGCAGGGACTGCCCAAGGCACTGCAGGACAAGGTGCTGCGCAGTCACGACCTGCCCACCAACACGTCGTGTACCCTGCGCGAACGCGATGACCTCGACTTCCGCAAGGGCACGGCCACAGCACAGTATTTCCACTTCCGCAACTGCTGGGTGGAGGTGACTGCCGACAAGATCCTGACGCACCGTTACACCGAGCCTGCCGACCACTATGTGTGGGAGGATAGTATCATCCAGCACGACTACCGCCTGACGCCCGACATGTTTAGCGTTACGACAGACGAAACAGGTCGCTATACCGTCACCCTGACCGAGGGCGTCCCACAGAGCAAGTTGCTGAGGTTTGTCAACAACAGTGCCCGCATCTACTGGCGCAAGACCGACGAGGGCGGACTGGAACTGACGCCCGACGAGCAGGCCGAGGAGAATCTCTGCAAAGCCAGCCGGATTGCTAACTTGGGATACCTGCTGACCAGCAACAAGTCAGAGTCCGAGGCATGGGCCACCATCTGCCTTGACAGCACAATGGCCGAGAGCGCTGACGAGTGTAACGGCCGCTCAGGCAAGTCGTTCTACGTCAATGCCACCGCCAAGATGGCTAAGATGTTCGCCATCGATGCCGGTACCACTTCGTTCAAGGATCCGCGCTTCCTCTTCGACGGCGTGACCAGCGACACCAACCTCGTGTTTATCGACGAGTGCCCGCGCAAGTTCAACTATAACTTCATCTACGGTATGGTGACGGGCGACTTCCGAGTGGAAGAAAAGAACCGCCATTCATTCGTCATCCCTTTCGCCGAGAGTCCGAAGTTCGTGCTGGCCACCAACTACACCCTGTCGCGCCACGACCCCTCGACCGAGGGACGCATCTGGCCGCAGCCCTTCTCCGACTACTATCACATAAAGTCCCCGACGAACGACTACCGTGAGTCGCGCTCCATCCGTGATGACTTCGGCCAGAACCTCATGGGCATCGATTACGACGAGCGCGACTGGCAACTCGACCTGGCATTCATGACCCAGTGCGTACGCTTCTACCTGTCGCTGAAGCCCGGCGAACGTCGTATCATGCCACCGCTGAATCGCATCGAGCGCCGTGAGCAGATGGCCGCCGTGGGTAAGGATTTCCATCAGTGGGCCGACGACTACTTTGCCGAAGACAGCGGTCGCCTGGACTGCGAACTGAAGGCCGATCAGGTGCTGGCCGACTTCAATCAGGAAACGAAGTTCGGCTGGCCACTTAAGAGGATGACGCAACATCTCAACGTCTACTGCCAGTTAGCAGATCACATCCACTGTCTTAATCCTGCCACCGTTACGAACAAGGGGAAGGATGGCGAACGTTTCGTCAAGCGCGATGAAAACAGTCAGTTGAAGACCTACTACTATGTTATGTCAGCCAAAGCCGCTGCCGAAGCCAACAAGACGGAACCTGTTCAGACCAACCTCACGTTTGATACGGCTCCGACGGATGCCTGGATTGACGGCGAGCCATTCTAAGCCGCCGCTTCCTACGTTCAAGCCTGCTCCTGTTTGTCTGAAACTGACGGAGCAGGCTTTTTTTGTGCTGTTACAGTTACACATGTTACACTTTATTTCAATTCTCTGTGCCCAATACTATATTTTTTTTTCTACACCCTCGATTTTTCCACTTTTAAGTGTAACATCTGTAACAGACAATAATGTAATCCCGTAACTTATTGTAAAACAGTCAGTTGAAGTCAATCAACATCTGTTACACTTCTGTTACACATCTGTTACACATATAAATTCAGTCAACATCTGTAACACTCCCCCTTTTCTCAATTATTACGAAATTTCATTACACTTTAGAATGCCTTATATCCCACGGAAACGCTGCTCCGACCAAACCAGAACTTTAGTCCGACTAAACCCTGGGTTTACTCCGACCAAACCTCGACTTTGCTCCGACCAAACTCAAAACCCCGTTTTCAGGCACTTTTCAAGGCGTTTGCGGTGAATAAGAATGTGGTAAAGAAAACGGACAAAGTAAAAATTGCGTCCGGTGTGTGGGTGCGACTCAGAGCATTTTTGTGCAATAATATTTGGTATCTTGGAAATATTTCGTAACTTTGCACATGATATGCTCCTGAAAGTAAGCGATATTGTATTTGAACTGGACCCCTTTGAAGAAGATGGCTCTGTGCTGATAGCGGCAGAGAGTTCATGGAGGGGTATGGCTGACGAGTTGCAGGAGCTACACTTTCTGAAGGGTGCCCAGTTTATCAAGCAACTGAAATTAATAATCTACTATGGTGAGTTTCATCTCGTAGAGGGCGAAAAAGACATCTTCAGCGCTATTAGCGAAACAAGTGATGATTTCGACAACCTAATCAATGCAGCACGTAAGGCGGTAGAACATGGCTATCGCGTCTATATATTGCCGAACCCGAGGAGTTGTCGAACAGCAGATTTCATTTATGAGAAGAAAGGTATTCTCGGACTCTATGATTTGAAAACCGTTCATGGGAAAGGTTCTGTAGGGACACAGTTGCTTGATTCCATCGGGCAGACGAACCGAGTATTACTGAATATACTTACCGACTATAATGCGCGTTTGCTGGCTTCTGACATCAAAACCTATTTTGAAACAAATAAAGACGCCTTAGAGGTATTGATATTCAAAGGAAAGAGGGTGTTGCCTGTAAATAGAGTTCAAGTGCAAAGCCCCGATTTCAATCGTGTATTTCGAAGGAGATATGAAAAATAAAAGCCACCATTGAGAGGTGACTTTTAAATGGAGTAGTGTCGATCAAGTCTTGCTCCCCGCACTCAGCGGCGTAGTCAAAACTAAAGTTGTGACGCTGCAAAGATAGATATTTAATTTGAGATATCCAAATATTTCCGCTTTTTTTTGCGCGTTTCCATTCTTTTTCGTATCTTCCATATAATTCTGATGTCTTTTCTTTATATTTCCAACAATTTCCTTTGCCGTTTTCAAAAAAGTCTGTAACTTTGCGTTATGTTTAAAAAAATGATAATGAACTATGATAAAAAATAAGATCCTGACGATGCTTGTTGGCTATATACTGGTATGTTCTTATCCTGCATTGGCTCAACGCTCAGACGGTAAGTTGGTGAAGGGTAGGTTGCATACTATTATCTATCAGAAAAATGGTACGACTGCCGAGGGTTATTTGCAGAACAACTTCTCAGTAGGAGGATACCCAATATCCAGTAGTTACCACATCCCGTCGGCTATAGATACCGTAATGAGAATTAAGCCCGACAACAAGATGATGGAGAAGAGCCAGAAATACCGAACCCAGGACATCGACAGTATGTCTACGTGGCTCGACGAACTGCCAGAGATAAAGCTGACGTGGGAGCCATGTCCTGTTGACTTCGCCTTTGGCGGCAGGGAGCCCGCAACAGAGTCTTATCCGTCAATGCTGCTGCTCCTTTACAAAGGCAAACACGTGAAAGGTTACATGTCTCATCATCCCGCCTTTGGATTCAAGTTTCTGTTTCTGATGAGCGATATGCCATACGCTAAGGCTTTTCTTATTGTTGGAGAGAAACTCAGCAATCGCCGCCGTAAGACATTGCTTGATACGTTCTATATGTACCCGGGGATGGAGGATTACATCAATTCACTTACCAAGGACAGTGTCAAGGACGATCCCTTCTGCATCCTGAAGAAACTGGATGAATTGTTAGGTTCGGATAAGCAATAATGAAATCAAGGGACTCCCTTTTGTGTACAATTAAATTTAGGGTTATACAGCATCTCCCATTCACCTAAATATTCAATGGTGCTCTTCAAGCTCATCCATCTGAATACTATGTGCTCTTGCATTTGGCTATGAGCCATATCGGTTAGTGAGATATAGTCTTCGTTCTGATATGCTCTATACACTCGTCAATATGACGAAGGCGGTCGATGTCTCTAATTGCTTCTCTCATAGATTACTTTCAAATCGCGATTTGCCGTTGTCTGTACTGCTGGGCGCAGCGTTCCTTCCTCCACAAGATCAACCTTGCGTCCAAGCCTCTCTTCCAGTTCGCGATGCATACGCGCAAAGGCAAACAGACCGATGGGGAGGCTGCGGTCGAACTTTACCAACAGGTCAACGTCGCTGTCCTCGCACTGCTCACCGCGGGCGAAGGAGCCGAAAATCCATGCTTTCAGGACAGGTTGCGTCTTGAAATAGTCGGATATCTGCTGGGTAATCACTTGGGTACTCATAAATCTTGTTTTCCTGTTTTCGTCCGCAAATATAAACATTATTTCCGAAACTGCCAAATTATTCCGATGATTTGTGTGCGATACACCCTACGGAAGAATGCGAAAAATAATGCGAAAAAAGTTGAGGAAACGTTTGGTAATCTCGATAATTTTTTGTACCTTTGTACCATAATAATAAAGCGGGAGGCGGCGACCCGATGCAGTTCGTCGCAAAGAGTTCTAATACCATAAAAAACATTACAAACTATGGCAAGAGACATTATTACCATGCTG
>CACZDV010000002.1 GCA_902780025.1 uncultured Prevotellaceae bacterium | reverse complement strand
TTTGGATGAGTGGGACGAAACCCTAGACGAATATCTGTGCAAAGTCAGACACAACAAGGCCAAAAATCTGATGATGCCTTATCTCGCTAGGACAATCATAGAATGGAGGGACGGCAGGACATTGTATTATAGTGGTCTGCTGACAGCTATGAACACTGAACTGATGGTGATTCTTGATTTTATAAAATATGGACGAACTCATGCCGATCATCGACGGACCATTATCGATCTGGAAGAAGCCATCAGGTTGTTGCATGAAGCTCAGACCCGTATTGGCCAGAATGATGAGAAAGAAGCCTGGGTAGAACTTTTCACACATATCTGGAAAAGGTATGTTTGGTGGTATGATTGAACTATATTGGAAAGAAGAAAGCTAAATTTTAAAATATGAAACTGAAAGAACCCTTTGACAAGTACACGTTTAATGAGATCATTAAAAGATTATTGAAGTTAGAAAAGGGAAAAAAACAAAGAAAATGAAGAAGTGTATTGATTTGTATCCATTGACTATTATTAGAGACCCTTACGATGGGAAATACTCTGGTGGTAAATATATTGCCATTAACGAGAGTGTTAATAGTATCTCGCCATATATTGACGAGTCAGAAGATGTCTGTAAAGCCTGGTGGGAACAAAAGAGTAAAGAATACCTAATAGGTATAGGCAATACAGCAGAGGAGGCTCAGGAAGACCTGTATCAGAAGTTAATGCCAAAGGATGAAAGCGAAAAGTATCTGTTCCTTGACTTTGACGGTGTACTGAATACTGGCAACTATCAGAAACGGATGAAGAAGGAAGGTATTGATGCCAATGACGAGTATGGCCCCATGTTTGACCCTCAGACTGTGGAATATCTGAAACAGATCATCGACAGGACTGGTTGTAAGGTTGTGATTTCTTCTACTTGGCGTAATGAGGGAATCGAAAGGATGAAGCAGATGTGGAAGGATAGGGCTATGCCAGGGGAGATATATTCTATGACTCCCATTCTGCTTAGCACTACCTTCCAAGATGCAATCAATGGTGAACTGCTTTCTGCTCCTACAAAGCTGGCGAAGCCCCTGGAGATAGATATGTGGTTACAAAAGCATGCCTCGAAAGATGCTCGCTACGTGATTCTTGATGATGAGAAAATCTTGGTTGGAGAAGACTATTATGACCATCTGATTGAGATTAATGATCAAGAGGGCATTGGCGTTTACGAAGTGCAAAGAGCATGTTGGATGTTGAATGATAGGCCTAAGAAAATGACTGGTGAATATTAGAGATTATGTATTTAGAACACAATGAAGTTTCGAATCTTCAATAGGCTAATTAAAATTGATATTAACACCTGTCAGCCAGAACCACATTGGAAACGACAGGTAATTAATCGTGTGTGGGATGAATATAAAACAGGAAGAATCCATTGCTGGCACGTCAATGCAATCGATAACAGGGTAAATGTAAAAATGTTTAATAGTGGGAATCTTTTATATGCTTTTTCAGAGAACAAACTTACTGCAGAAACGGGTCTCATGAGGGAATTATCAAAAGGGGATGTTGTTTTCCTATATAAAAACGAGAACGAAGGTTATTCTGATATGTATCAAATCCCTTTGGATTGCTAAAAATGTTACTTAAGTGCCTTCAAAGCGAAAGTGTCATGATTCTTTTGGATTATTTTGATTCTGATGACATATAATTCAATAAAAAACAGTATATTTGCAATCGAAACTAATAGCTAAAAGCCGATGAGCAGAGTATTTCGTATAACGCCAAAGCGTACCAAACGGACAAATGGCACAGTGTTAACCCCAGATATGGTTATCACTGTTACCACTCGCCAACATACCACAGATCCATTCTACAATGGTGCCGTGGAGATCCAGGAGCAATACATGCGCATGTTCCAGTTCGATTACAAACGCGCCAATTGCTCCAAGTATGATTTTGAATTTGAAAAGTTGGACTAATTTGTTGATTATGGGTGGTAAACAGAAATGGACAATCGCTGATGAAGTGCTTAAAGAATCATTTAGGACATTAGGAATAGATGTCCTCTATTTCCCCTTGTTTAAAAAGAATGCGATTGAGCGGTTGAACGATATTGCAGATTCATATGAGCCAGAGCAAGATGATATTAACTCAAGCATCGAACTCGCAGGTGAATGGGTTAAAATATATGCTGAGCAAATCAAATTAGGCCTTTCCAAGCTATGGGTCAGTACCTATGCTGATTATAGAGTTAGCTGGCCAAAAGACGATAGCGCAAATGAAGCATACAACAATGTATGTAAGAACTTTGGTGAAGAAAAAGCAGATAAGGATTTGGCAATCTTTACCAAGTCACTTTGTGATGACCCTGTTTTTGTGAAATCATACATTGACTTCTTTCATGATGGTTTTATGGATGCAGAAAATAGAGCACACGAGTACACAAATCTATACAAGTCGCTGATTGAGAAAGGGAAGTCTCCCATATATGCGGAAAAATATACGATTTGTTATCTTGATGATTATCTTCCTGTTTCTTGTGACCTTTATGCATCAAAATACGTGGAATGCATCACTAAGGGAATAGACGGTAACAAGGCGAAGACTATTGCAGAAGAGTATGAAAACTATTGTAATCCTCATTTCCCGCAAAATGAAGCAGACAAAGGGTTTGCTGATGTTTACATTAAAGGCTTTGAATATGCTATCGTTAATGACATTGACTCCCCAGAAGAATTTGCAAAGGAATATCAGAGAGTCTATTATAATAGTGAAAAAAGACCATCTTATGTGGCTAAAGGGGAATATGATGATATAATAAACAAGTTGCTGATAAGTAATAGATAATTTCGAAAAGTTATACTAAAGATAGGTAATGAAATGAGTACAATAATAAATATGAAGTCAATAGGCGAACTCAACAATTATAAGTTCGCCATACCTAATTATCAGCGAGGATATCGCTGGACAAGACAACAAGTAAAAGAATTGCTAGATGATATTTGGGAATTCTTGAAAAAAGATTCATCTTTAATCTATTGTATCCAACCACTGGTCGTTTGTGAAAGGAAGAAAGATGTAGATAATTTTGTGACAGATATTACGAAGACTGACAATAGGGATGATAATTTTAAATACGCTGAAGACAACAATGTTGATAAAAGTCAGACATGGGAAGTTATTGATGGACAGCAAAGATTAACCACAATCTCCATCATTATGCAAATGTTATGCAAAAAGGCGCCCTATTCTATTTCTTATGATACACTTCTTGATAGTGAGAAAGAAATAAATAATATAAGAGAATTGCAAGATAATAAAGCCAAAGAGGACATTAATCTTCACTTTATGAAAGAAGCCAAGGAAACGGTAGTAGAATGGCAGAAGGGAAAGGATAATGAAGCTCAAAAGCAGATGATAAATACGATTCTAAAACGTGTAAAAATTATATGGTACAAAACTGATGAGAAAAATTCAATCAGTGTCTTCACACGTCTGAATGTAGGCCGCATAAGTTTGACTAGTTCAGAGTTGATAAAAGCATTATTTCTCAATCGAGAAAATTACAAAGGAAATAGTGAAGAAATAATACGAGCCCAACAAACTCAAATAGCACAGGAATGGGATAAGATTGAAAATCAACTACAGGATGATGAATTTTGGCTTTTTTTGAGAAATCTTGACGATCACAAGGACTCTTGGAATAAGCCTACAAGAATTGATTTCCTCTTGGACTTCTTATGCAAAGAGAGGGTTATTAACCAAATGAACCAATCAAACGGCAAACAGTTTTGCCTAATTTATGAAGACAAAATAGTAGGTAAAGACAAATATCGAACATTCCGCATTTATTATGAATGTTATAAATCAAAAAAGAATGAATTCTTAGAATTATGGTATTATGTAAAAGAAATATTTGATATATGGTATGAATGGTATAATCATTCTGAATTATATCATTATGTGGGTTATGTACTGACAGAAAAGACATTATCCTTAGAGATTCTTGTACAGAAATGGTTAGAACAAACGAGAAAAGAATTCATTGCAGAAGTTAAGACTGTGATTAGTAACCATCTCAAAGCGAAGAAATGTGATGATTTAGAAAGAAATTATTATAAGGACAATAGGGATACTAAGCGTGATTGCATCCCATTGCTTCTCTTACATAATGTTGAGACTATAGTTGGGCAGAACAAAATACTTACTAAAAACATGCAATACCAACTTGGAGTATTCTATAAATTCCCATTTCATTTATATAAGATTGAGCATTGGGATGTAGAGCATATTGATTCCGCTACAGAGAATGAACTTGTTGATGATGATTCTCAGAGATATTGGATTCTTAGTGCATTTCAGTGTCTAAGAAAAGAAGACAAGACTCCTGAAATTTGTGATAAGCTTAAACTCTTTTTCGAGGAAGATAAAAATAGTTCGGACAATCCTTCCACATCATTTAGCGAAATATATAAGTATTTTGCGGATAAATTGTCCTTGTCCTCCGACGCTTCAAATGATTGGAAGAATAAAGTGCAAAACTTTGTATTGCTTGATAGCTCGACAAACAGAAATTACAAGAATGCTATCTTCCCCGACAAGCGCAGCCATATAGTAGGCAAAGAAAAAGGGGAGCACAATATTGCCTATTGGGATAAGGTAAAAGGCGAAATACGTACAAAAAAAGAGGAATTCAAATCAGCTTTCGTTCCTATTTGTACTAAAAATGTGTTTCAAAAGACATATTCTACGATGTTGGGAAATCCAACCGTTTGGGATATAACAGACTCTGAAGATTACAAAAAAGAATTAGAAAACACCCTTAAAGAATTCATAAACGATGAGCAACAATAACAAAACGAGTCTTTGGAAATTACTTGCCAAACATGATATAGTAGTTCCTATCATACAACGCGATTATGCCCAAGGTCGCAAAGGGAAGGAAGATTTGAGGTCCAGATTTCTTTCAAGTCTTCTGAAATCACTTGAAGATGAAGAAGAAATTAAACTTGATTTCGTTTATGGTGGCGTTGAAAACAATCAAATGATGCCACTTGACGGTCAGCAACGACTAACGACTCTATGGTTACTACATTGGTACATCGCTTTTCGTGCAAACAAGCTGAAGGATAGAGAAGTTTGTAAACGACTAAAAAAGTTTTATTATGCTACTAGACCTTCTTCTACAGAGTTCTGCAGAAGGCTGGTAGATGAATTCTGCAAAGTAGAAGATAGCTCGAAGATAAGTGGAGTTGTTGAGTATATAAAGAATCAGCACTGGTACTACAGTTATTACAACAATGATCCAACGATTCAAGCTATCTTAATGATGATTGAGGGTGATCGCAGCAAAGATGAGAAGAATGGCTTGGAACAGTTTTTTGATGATAGTATAGATTTCAACAATGATTGGGAAAAGCTAATTGGTGAGGCTTGTCCTATACAATTTTACCACCAAGACATGATTGGTGATGACATGCCTCTAGTTGATGACTTGTATATCAAAATGAATGCACGTGGAAAGCAATTAACCAACTTTGAAAATTTCAAAGCAGAACTGATTGGATATAATAATGATTTCAAATTAGATATTGTAAAAAACGAAAACGACAAGCAATTTGTTTCTAATTTGGATAATAGTTGGATGAACATTTTCTGGCCATACAAAAAAGATGGCTATAACAGAGTGGACGAAATATACTATAGGTTTATCAACCAAGTGATGCTAAACTACTACCTCATAAATAATAGTAATAAAATGAAGGTGGGTGACAAAGAAATAGAGATTGATAAAATGCCATTATATACATTACTTGAGAACGGAAGTAAATTCAATAAGATTGAGGATTACGAATGTGTTCTTGTTGATGATTTCAAAAACATGCTTTTCCATACATTGAACGGAATTGAGAAATGTGCAAGAAAAGTGGAAAATAAGGATATGAATGAATATTTAAAAGAAAAACTTGGCTACTATTTATCATTCAGTAATACAATCGATTTTATTCCACAATATAAAAGCAAAGATGTTTATGAAGACCAAGACAATTTGCCAACAACAACATTGGGACAGATTCCTCAAGTAATATTCTTTGCGATATGCAGGTTTTTTGAAAAATGGGATACTGAACAAAGCGAATGGGAAGAAGAAACATGTGTTAAGTTACAAGACTGGGTAAGATTTTGTTATAATATCTGTTATAATCCACTTGTTAATACCGTTAATGGTATGCAAGGTGCACTAAAGGTAATCTACGAAATATCAAATAAACTTTGCTGTCTAGATATATATGGATCATTATGCGAATTAGAATCATTCGACAACATCTCCTTAGAGTCCAAAGTTGCAAGAGACCAGATAGAAGAAGAATTTTATAAAGCCAAATATCAAAAAGACAATGATGAACTGAAACAAGAGTTCATTGAGGCAGAAAAATATTCTTTCTTTAAAGGCTGTATTCGCTTTATGCTTTGGAATGAAGAAAAAGAATACGTTGGTACATTTGTTGGTACATTATTCAAAGAGAAATACAAAAGAGCTCAAGAATTATTTTCTAATGAAGATACACTTGAAGGTAAAATACATAATAAAGATTGCTTTGCTCAGTATCTTTGTGCTTGCACCAAATTAGAGAATATCATATCGAATGATAATAATGGAAACGGATGCATAAGATTTAATAATTCTGGTGAAGCATGGAAATCGATGCTTGCCAATACATCTTTATGTGACGTAACCCATAGGTTCCTTTGCAAACAAATACAATCCAAAGAGGACCTGATAAATCTACTTTCTGAAAATATCATCAGAAGTGATATTGTGGAAAAAGATATGGAGATAAAAAGGATGAACTACGTCATAGAAACATTATTGGAAGATAATTTTATGAAGCATTTAGAGTCTTTAGATGCCATCGTTTCAGGAGTTTTGTTCTTAAGAAAGAATTATGAATGGGCTTTATATCCCAAAAATGCAAAGGCAGACAGAAAAGTCATAGTTTTGGGAACGAGTCGAAACAAGGTATTAAAGCAACTATTAAACAATACGGAGTTTCAAACACCATATCACGTAGAAAAATCTTCATTGTTTTTTGGGTGGAACATCCCATTCAAATATGGTGATAAGGACTTTATATGGAAATGGAATCATCAAATCGAATACAAGAACGATAATGATGAAGTTAATAATTTGTTTTTCTCTTTTGACACCGAATACAATGAAATAATTGAGATATTGAATGGTATTTTATCACCGGTTAAACATTAATGACGAATTACATTTCTAACTCCGCCTCACGTGTTTTGCATGTGAAGGAGTCTTTGTGGATTGGAACGGCTGATATCAAGGATAGTTTGAGGAAGACATATTTGATATATTCCTTTCATTTTCTTGTTAGGTGTGCCCCAATACGGCGTAACTTTCCTGTATCTTTGCTACATAAATTATAATAAGGTATATGGTAGGAAGTATTATTGGTGATATCGTAGGTAGCATCTACGAGTTTGGAAACAGCAAGACGAAGGACTTTGAGTTCTTAAGTGATGAGTGTAGCTTTACTGATGACAGCATCCTAACTATTGCAACAGCAGACTGGATCCTGAATGGTGGTGAAGTTGCTAAGTACTATAGTCGTTATGGCTATGAGAATCCTTGGCCAATGGGAGGCTATGGTGAGAGTTTCAAGATATGGCTCATCAAGACGAGCCGTCAGGGTGATTATCGTCCTTACAACAGTTGTGGCAATGGCTCTGCTATGCGCGTCGGACCTGTAGGATGGGCATTTAATACCAGAGAAGAAGTGCTTGCTAAGGCAAAAGAAAGTGCAGAATGTACCCATAATCATCCTGAAGGGATCAAAGGTGCACAGGCTACATCCTTATGTATCTTTATGGCGCGACAGGGAGCCAGCAAAGAAGAGATTCGTAAAGAAATCGAGGGCACTTTCGGCTATAACCTCCGATTCACATGCGATGAAATAAGACCATCTTATACTTGGGGCGGAACTTGTCAGGACAGCGTTCCTCAGGCAATCGTTTCTTTCCTTGATGGCAATGATTTTGAGGATAGTATTAGAAATGCGATTTCAATAGGAGGAGACAGTGATACCATTGGATGCATTACTGGCAGTATAGCAGAAGCTTTCTTTGGTGTTCCTGTTGAATTGAGAGAGCGTACTATGTCATATCTTCCAAAAGGTTTCAAAGCTATTATTATAGAGTTTGAGAATAAATATGGTCATCGCTAAAAGTTCCTTATAATGCTCACCTACATCTCCAACTCTGCCCACTACAAAGAAGTGCTTTCACGTGTTTTGCAAGTTAAGGAGTCTTTGTGGATTGGAACGGCTGATATCAAGGATCTGTATATCGAGGATGGAAAACAGAAAAAGCCTTTCTTGGAGGTGTTGGCAAAGCTGATAAAGAAAGGTGTGGCTGTGAGGCTGATTCATGCCAAGGAGCCCGGGCCTAACTTCAGGGAGGACTTTGATAGGTTTCCTATTCTCTATGATGGGTTAGAGAGAGTGCTTTGCCCAAGGGTGCATTTCAAGATGATGATCTTTGATGGCAAAGAAGCATATATTGGTAGTGCCAATCTCACAGGTGCCGGCATTGGCATGAAGGCTGATGGCACACGTAACTTTGAGGCTGGCATCCTGACTGATGAGCCTGAAATTGTGGAGCAAGCCATGAACCAGTTTGATGAGGTCTGGATAGGCAAGCATTGCAAAACGTGCAAACGCAAAGACTTCTGCCCAGATCCCATATTAGTGAAATAAGACATCACATATAGAACTTTTCTTTTAAGGTGCGCCCCAAAATGGCGCACCTTTCTTGTATCTTTGCAGCAAAAACAGAAAGAAATAAAACAAAGGAGTATCAGTATGAGCAAAAGAAAACCAAAGTATGGAGGACCTGCTTATTGCGACTACCAAGACCTTTTCGATATAATCACTACCGAACTAGAGAATCTTTATCATACGCTTTGGAACAAGAGAAAAGAGGCTTCTAAGTTTCGCACGATGGGGAAACAAGCGAAAACGGCATGGATGTTGTGGAAGCTTGGAAGTATGGAGTACTGGCGTAGAGAGGGCGAAGGCCGAAGTATGGAGTACTGGCGTAGAGAGGGCGAAGGCCTGCACTTCACAAACCAAATTGAAGAGAGGCGTAAAAGCCACATAATATATGTAAGAGCCAAGTTCGAGAATGATCCCACAGATTTGGACGAGTGGGACGAAACCTTGGACGAATATCTGTGCAAAGTCAGACACAACAAGGCCAAAAATCTGATGATGCCCTATCTCGCCAGGACAATCATAGAATGGAGGGACGGCAGAACATTGTATTATAGTGGCCTGCTGACAGCTATGAACACCGAACTGATGGTAATTCTTGATTTTATAAAATATGGACGAACTCATACCGATCATCGCCAGACCATTATCGATCTGGAAGAAGCTATCAGGTTGTTGCATGAAGCTCAAACCCGTATTGGCCAGACTAATGAGAAAGAAGGCTGGACTGCACTTTTTACACATATCTGGGAAAGGCATGCTTGGTGGTATGATTAGACTGTTTTGGAAATAAAATAAGCATATTAAAATGAAACTAAAAGAACTGTTTGACAAATACACGTTTGACGACATCTTGCCGTATCTGAAGGCGATTGAACCAGAAAGAGGAGATTCTATGTATCAATTCCGCGAGGCATTGGACTTGCTGAAACACATGGAGCCTTCGAAAGAGGAGTGTGGGAAAGTGAGGATTAAGTGGTATAAGGATGAATATGATACAGAAGGATATATTTCAGTAGATAATCTTGAAGGAGTTTGCTGGGATACTGGCTTGGCCAAAGAGGTTGTTGTTTCAGAAAAGCTCCATCTTGATGAAAAAGACGTTGCTGCACATTGTCTATGGTCAATCACATTCTGGGGATTCGAGGATGAACCAGATCCAGAAGATGGAGCCCCGTTCGACTATCCCCCAAAGCGAAGAAATAAATATGACGAGGCCCTTTACAAACTCCAGCTCAGCAACTGGAAGCACACAACGCCTCGTAGGTATAGGGACAAGCATCATCCGCTTTGTACAGATGCTGAGTATTGCATAGGAAGATGGAGTTGTAGCAAGAATCGTAGCAAACGCAAGCGTGACTATCGGGTAGAATGCAGGAAGAAGTTTCTGGAGAAGCACAGCCAGCGCGAGGAGTTTATCAAGAAACTTGTTCACAGCGGGTCTTTCCAACGCGAGGCCGTGGAGTATCTGCATCAGGTGGAGAGTGGCCAGTATTATCCATACGTCTCTCGCACTTGGGACGAGAGCAAACGTATTGACTATATTCTGGAATCCATCAAAAAGTATCAGGATGTGGATTTCTCGCCGTATAATGATGTGATTATCTGTCTGCGAGCGTCATCAGAGTATCCTGTGACAGAAGCTGAGAAAGAGAAGCTGTTGGCTGGGTTGCCAGAATTTTTGAAAGCGATGTCTATCAAGATCGGCTTAGGTACCAAAGAGTCGCTGAAGCAGGAAGTGGAAATGATGTTGTTCTTAAATATAATAAGGTAGAGAGTATGTTGATAGAATACAAGAACCACAAGATCTTTGCGTTCTCAGATACGCATGGTTTTAATGATCGCCTCCAGATTCCAAAGGATGCTGATATACTGATTTGTGCTGGTGACTGTTGCAAAGACTGTAATCAATGGGACGCCATCGATGAAGAACAGCAGAGGTTCTTTGACTGGTACTCACGTCAACCTGCCAAACTGAGGATATACATCCCTGGCAATCACGATGTCATCTTCGACCTGAATCCGGAAGCTGCTTCCGAGATGGTTCCTTCCTCCATCGTACTGTTGGAAGATAGTGGCATTGAGTTCGATGGTATCAGCTTTTATGGAGCCGTTTGTCGTCCTTGGATGTTTACGAATACAGAGAATCATGTGCCTGAAGGGGTTGACTTCCTGATCACTCATGGCCCGGCTGAAGGGCATCTTGACAATGGCAAAGGTTGTCAAAGACTAAAAAAGATCATCAATGAGTCGAAGCCCAAGTACCACATATTCGGTCATATCCATGAGCAGGGAGGAAAGACGGAAACGACAGAGACCACCACCTATTATAATGTATCTATGTACGATCAATTGAAATATCATTATCCGACTATGAAAGAAAACGATGAACTGACCCACAGGGTTGTCAAGGGAATAGAGGAAGACATTGTCAGTTCTTTCTCGTTGAACTCATTCGATTACGACAAAGACAAGTGCTTGTTGAGCCTCCGTAGGAACATCATCAACGAAATGGTGCTTTCGCATCAGGAAGACATCATCGACGACATCCGTGAGTTCAACGATTGTCTGAGAGGGGCGCTTCGTGAAATGTACGACAGGGCTCACCGCATCTATGCTGACATTAGCCAACATCAGGACTATGGCGATGAGATAGAGCTGACCGCCTGCCTGTATTTAGGCAACAAGTACCCCAAGTTACACCCTGTTCAGGGCGATGACCGTCAGGACCTGTGGGAAGCCCTCTGCGATGGTGGTTGGAATGTGCTCTACGATGAGGGTATCACCCAGCTCACAATTCCCAATAACGCTTATGGCGATTCTTTCGGATCCTTCACAGGCATGGACTGTCCGCCACCCAACTGGAATGAGGGACTTGCCCCAGAACTCACCAAGGACATGAATCTGCTTATGCAGTTCCATCATCTTTTCGATCATACGGAGTTCGCCATCACCGACTTCATCTATGTACGCGAGTTCTATTCAGAAATCAAGATCAACATCACCAAAGGACTTAAAGATGATGAATAACCAACACCCAGTTGAGCCTCAGCAACATCTGAGAACCGTTCTTGGCCACCGCCAGGATGTCAGACTCTCAATCATTGAGATTCTCCAATGCACGTGGTTATCCATAAAAGTGCTCATGAAAATGTAATGCTGGATTCGCAGGTTCCTAACTTCATTCTGACGAATCCTGATGATGGTATAACGGAAGAATTAGCAGACAAAGCCATGTCTATCCTCAACGATTGAACAAATAATCACATTTCTTGTAAGGTGTGCCCCAATCCGGCACACCTTTCTCTTATCTTTGCATCGTGAATCAATAAAATAATAAGGTATGAAGAAAGTGAATGAAGTATTTTTCGGAACCCACGGTCTAACTTCCACATCCGCCAATCATCTGGCGAATATCGCGAAAGAGAAGATCGTAAGTAATGAGGCAAAGCTCAAAAACCTGAACTTTGTAACCACAACTGTGGATATTGTGGGCTCTCCAGCTGATTCTGGCAAAATCATCAGCCGAGGCTATAAGGAAGAAGAGTTGGCAGAGGTTCGTACCCTGCTTTCTGAGATTGCTGATATGAACGCTTTCTGTGCCTGGATCCGTGAGGCTATCAAGGCCAAGGAAGCTGAGATAAAAGATGTCACAGAGAGAAGCTTTGACGATTGGCTTCAAGAGAATGACCTCAGTCTTGAAAGACCTGTTCTTGCTGACAAACCTACAGAGGATGACATCTTGGAGGAGTTGAACATCCGTGAACGTAACGAATATCTTCAATTAGAGGCAACGGCGGCCACCATCGGAAAATATATCCACCCTGATGGTGTCTATTCCAAAGCCCGTGAGGAATTGCATAACCGAACGATGAAGCCATATAGTACGGAGGGCACAGGAAAAGAAACACTCATATACTCTTATGTCCCTTCGATTGACCAGCAGAAGGTGGATGATTTGTTTTTTGAACTTCAGAAATGGCATCGTACCAATGAGCAGCAACTGAATCGCATCAAGTATGAGATTAAACGCAAACTGGGTAAGAAAACCATTGAGCAAAACAGAAAATACGAAAGTGAGTGTGAGGCATATCATGTCAAGTATCAGGAGTATCATTCTCAATTCAAGGCATGGCAGGTAGAGGAAAGTGCGAGAATTTCCCTGATGAAAATTGTCATTCCTGAGGATCTTCAGGCGATATACGACACCATTTGCTCTTTGGAGAAATAATCAGGGTTGGCTGGAACTTGCGTCTCAATGGATGCTAATCCAGCCTTAATGGAAACGGCAGAGGCAGTTATTATGATATCTAAGTATTCATCTGTAATTAAAGGAAAAGGTTTATTGATGACGGAAAACGGGCAGGTTACTGATATGTATGTGTTAACTGTCGTTTCCGGCCTTTGTCTTAGGCCTTGCCTTTGTCCTCGCCTTGGTCCAGCATGTTCAGGGATGACTGTTGGGCCGGTATGTCGAAGCCGTTTCCACCCACCTTTTTAAATATGTGGTAGTTTTCTTGATTATTCCAATAAAATAGTGTATATTTGCAAACGAAACAAATAACTAAGAGCTGATGAGCAAGGTTTTTCGAATTACGCCTAAGCGTATCAAACGAGTGAATGGGACGGTGCTGACCCCAGATATGGTCATCACCGTCACTACTCGCCAGCATACCACCGACCCGTTCTATAATGGTGCTGTTGAAATCCAGGAACAGTATATGCGCATGTATCAATTCGATTACAAACGCGCCAACTGTTCCAAGTATGATTTTGATTTTGTGAAGTTGGACTAAAAATATGTCTCGTATGGAAAAGAAGAATTTACTACCAATTAAAAATTCACATAAACTAATTATCTATGCGAAATATTTTAGTATTGATGTAGTATCTAGTGATGCCTGTGGCTATTTTTTGAGAATCATCACCACGTCTTTGCCGACGCAGAGGCATGTGCGGCAATAACTGTTTAAATACTGTAGATATATAATAATACTATATTTTTACTAATAAATATGGATGATCTTTTAAAAAGCGTAAGGACAGTATTTTCTGAAGCCATTAATAATGGTAAACATTTTATTGTGCCTTCATATCAGCGTGGATATAAATGGAATAGAGAAAATGTCTTTAAATTGCTTGACGATTTAAAGAGTTTTGAAAAGAGCAATAGAGACAACCCCAATTCTTTTTATTGCATTCAGAATATCACAATAGTTCCTTTAGCAGATAAGTCAGGTTGGAATGTTGTCGATGGACAACAACGTTTGACAACGATATTTATTCTGCTTTCATATCTTCGAAGATTTTATCAAGATGATAATCTAGCTTTCTTTTCAAAACCGGACTGTCTGAAATACAATGTTAGAGAAGAAACTGGTAAATTCTTAAAAGATTCAATCTTTACTGGTATCGTTTGGGACTCTGAAATTATACCTGATACTGCAAAACTGAAAGACCAATGGTACATTCTTGATGTTGCTAAAGGCATCAAAGATTGGTTTGATATAGATAGTAACTCCTTGCATATGAAGACTGTTACCGACAGATTGAAGCTAATCGTGAATAACATGGAAAGCCCAACTGTTAGTGAAGAGGAGATTTTTGCTGGCCTGAATGGTGGAAAGGTAGATTTGGATGGGGCAGATCTGGTAAGAGCCGTTTTGATTACAAGGTCAGCAAAAGAGAAGTACAATGAGATTTCCGCTGAGAAAGTGAAGGAATTTAGAATGAGGATTGCTCTGGAACTTGATGAAATGAATCTTTGGTGGGCGCAGAAGGAACAAAAAACATATTTTGAACAGTTCCTCCCTGAAAACAAGCTAAAAGTCTCAAACTTTAAACATGCTTCTTACCCAATAGGTCTTCTTTACAAGCTTTATTTTTTGTTGTATAGCGATACAGGAGAAAACTTTGGCATTGAGTTTTTTGAAAACGGAAAGGACTTCAACTCAAAATCTGATGATGACCATTGGGAGTTGTATGAAACCTTAGTTCATCTGCATCATACGCTACAAATGTGGTTTACCGACCCATTGTTATATCACTGGATTGGATATGTTATTTTCAGGTTTAAAGAACAACAATACGAGATATCATTAGAGAAGGACGATGCAGAAAAGAAGAAAAAAGGCACAGTCAATTTTAAAATGATTTGGCAGTTATGGGAGTCTTCTAAAACGAAGAATGTCTTCATTTCCGAAATCATATCGATTGTCCAAGCATTGCTTTCCAAAGGAGACTTGGGTCTTCTTGAAGAAATTAAAGATGTGAAAAAACAATGGTATGGCATTGACTCTGCAGGCATCACCAATGTTCTTGTTCTAATGGATGTCATTATCGTAACGGGACTGTACAGGGAAATGTGGACTGAGCAGGATGTATTGAAGGTAAAGCTTCCGAAGTCTGTTGCAGACATGAAACCGGGTAAAACCAGATTGCCATCAGAGTATTTCACCAAAAGCAAAGAGAATTTTGAGCATATTCGTTCTTGTGCTCCGAATGAAGCGGAAGGCAAAGAAGTTAGGAGCAAAAGTGAATGGGTATCATTCATCGAAACTATTTATGGGGGTAGTATTGAAGAGTCCGAGATCCAACTTAAGAATGCGTTGATAGAGATATTAAAAAACTATCCCAACGACGAATTAGATGATACGACCATCAAGAAACTCAACTTAAAGATGAATGAATTTGGACAGCATTCCATAGGCAATATGGCGCTGCTTGATGAGCATGTCAACAAAAGCTATGGAAATGATCCTTTTCAAAAGAAAATTCAGCGCATCTTCAGTGAGTTCATGAAGAATGAATGGTACATTAGACCCTATACTATGACCGTTTTCGAGTATAAAATAAAAGATGAGGACAGAGTTTGGAGATGGACTCAACAGAATATAAAGAATAATGCTTTCAACATTGCAAACAACATTGAAACAATACTTAATTTGAAACAATGATAGAACAATATACCATAGGACAACTGTTTGAGAATTATACTCTCTTTGTTCCGGAGATACAACGAGATTATGTGTGGGGGGCAACCGAAAACTACAAAGAAGTGCTTCTCCCGTTCCTTCAGGCTATAGATAGCAACCTGAAAGGAAACAAAATGTATAATATAGGTTTCCTTTATTCTTACACAAATTCAAAAGTAGAGAATTATGTTATCGATGGACAGCAAAGGTTCACAACAATAGTTCTCCTTCTCTATGTATTATCTGTTAGGGAACATATAGACTTTACCCGTTATCTTCGGGTAAATGAGCCAACAATGCGATTCACATATAATGTGAGACCCCAAACAGAAACCTTTATGCGTCGCCTGTTTGAATCTGGGAGAGTTTCAAAAGAAGAAATCACCATACAAAATTGGTTCATGCCTGCTTACTCCTCAGATACATCAATCACCTCAATGGTGAATGCAGTAGATTTATTAAGTACTGCTTTGGATAACCTGTCGAGGATAACTTTTGAAAAAGTACTCAACCAAGTGTGTTTTTGGTATTTCAATGTTGATGAAACATCACAAGGTGAAGAACTTTACATCACGATGAATAGCCGTGGGCAGAAGCTGACTGAATCTGAGCAAATAAAACCACACTTGTTTGACAAATGGCAGAAAGAAAAAGCACAGTATCAAGATAATGTTGATTATGGAAAGCTTTGGGACACGTGGGAAGAAAAATTGTATTCAAAAAAAGGAGAACATGGAATTTCTTCAGTTGACATCGCGATGAATACATTCCTAAGAGTTGTCTATGAAATGGAAACTGGAGATGAGTGCAGGAGTGGAATTCCTGCAAGGAGCGAGATTCTTTCCCTGCCTCTTATTGCTCGATATATGGAATCAATGCTAGAGTATGCACCAAATGAGTGGCCCAATCTTTTAACTGAAGAAATTAAATACCGTCCCCAAAGAGTCCTTAAGGCATTGATAGCAGAAGGGCTCAAACCTCATAAAACACCTGGTGATATAGAAAGGGTAGAACATGTTTTTACAAATATTGTAACAAGAAGGAAATATCAGTATGCTCACAAGGATATGCTTTCATTCTTGCATTCATACTCTGAGTCATCGGAGTCGTTATATGACTTTATATTACAGTCTAATAGCCCTATATTCGACGAACATGAATTGGCTAAAATTAAAATTTACAAGCATTTTGAAAACGACCATGTATTACAAAAACGAATTGAGTTAGTTTTTGCTTCGGCTGAAGCAACCAAAGTGTGGCGCGGAAATATCAAACCGTTACTTCGCTGGTCATTAAAGGATGAATCCAACATTTTCAGTCTTGACATTGACAAATTTGAAGATTATCTTGATAAGTTTAATGCTTTGTTTGGGGATGATTGCTTGAAAAAAGATACTATGGACATTACACGTAGGGCTATGCTTGCATGTGAATTCCATGATTATCCAAGAATTTTTAGTGGACATACTAATACGTCGTTTGCGTTAGAGCCAGAAGATTGGCACACACTTTTTCTTGATGAAGAGAACATTCCCAAACTCAAGAATTTCCTTGATACCTATGAAAATGAGTATTCTTTATCTCAACTTATAGAATCTTTCCCCATAGAGAAGAATTATAGTGAATTCGTTCACATACCGGAATTATTAGCATACTGTAATCAGAAAAGAATACAATGGTGGTGGAATACAATATATCTTATTAGTGGGAGTAATGCAAACAGCGCTCACGCCAATATACATACTTATAAGTATTTCTTAAGCAGAAAGGAAGTGCTTCAATTTGAAGGATGGGAAGAAATAAGATTTTATGACTACTCCAATTCTTGCGTTTATATCGATCATAAAGAACGGAATATTGCTATTGATGTCTTGTGGAATGGAGGACCTAAAAATCGTCAAATGGCGATAGAAGTTTTTCAAAGAGATGAAACAGCAAACAAGATTGAAGAATACCTGCAACCGATGCTTGGGCTTGAATGTTTTTCTTGGAACCCGGATAAAGGACGCTACGCATACTACTTTGATAGTTCAGGAATCGAGCAAGAAGACTTCAAGCTTATGGATGTGAGATTCAAATCTGTTGTTACTTTTATTGACAAAACAATAACACAATAATATTAATATTGGATTATGAACAAACAAGAAATAGATCCAGATGACGATTCAGAGAAGCAAGATTATCTTAATGGTTTAAACCTATGACTACCTACATCTCTAACTCCGCCCACTACCAAAAAGTGCTTTCACGTGTTTTGCAAGTTAAGGAGTCTTTGTGGATTGGGACGGCTGATATCAAGGATCTGTATACCGAGGATGGGAAGGCGCTCAAGCCTTTCTTGGAAGTGTTGGCTAAGCTGATAAAGAAAGGTGTGGCTGTGAGGCTGATTCATGCCAAGGAGCCAGGGCCAAACTTCAGGGAGGATTTTGACAGGTTCCCTATTCTGTATGATGGGTTGGAGAGGGTGCTTTGCCCAAGGGTGCATTTTAAGATGATGATCTTTGATGGCAAAGAGGCGTATATCGGTAGTGCCAATCTCACAGGTGCCGGCATTGGCATGAAGGCTGATGACACGCGTAACTTCGAGGCTGGCATCCTGACTGATGATCCTGCAATCGTTGAGCATGCGATGAACCAGTTTGATGAGGTCTGGATGGGAAAGCATTGCAAGACCTGCAAGCGCAAGGACTTCTGTCCAGACCCCATATTAGCGTAATAATACATCCTTATTCTCACTTTTTTGTAAGGTGTGCCCTTTTTGGGCACACCTTTCTCTTATCTTTGCATCGTGATTCAATTAAATTGTAGTTCAAAATGGAAAGAAAAGAAACAAAAAAGATGGACTTGCTCACAGCCATTGAGCAGATTGTGGAAAAGGCCAAGGATTCGAAACTCAGTCCCGAGTTCTATCGCAAGGCCTCACGATATATAAAATATGTGTCAGACAAACTGGATCTTACCAAAGAGCAGAGTGTGATGCTGGCTTTGTTTGTTGACAATAGCGATGATGACGGTATTCGATTAAAAGATCTTAGCAATTTCTTAAAATGCAGTACTGCCAGGTTTTTACGTTGTTCGAATGAGATCGATGACTTAGAAAAACGAGGATACATTAATAGCAGTTTAGATTATCGCGATAAAAAGAAGTATGACGTACCTTTGGAAGTAATAGAAGCAATCAAAAAGAATGAAGTATACAAGCCAAGGGATGTTCATAATTTGTCATGCAGACAACTCTTTTGTGAATTAGATAAGATTTTTGAGAAAAGACGACACGATAATCTGACATATGAGATAACTGTAGAAAGGATTAAACGTTTGCTGTCTTGTAATCAGCAACTGTCATTTGTTAATGAGGTCATGATGTATGCCCTTGAAGATGATGATTTGATTTTGCTTATCTTTTTTGCTCATTGCTTTGTGAACAAGCATGATAATGACATTGGGAATTATGATTTGGAGAAACTCTATAGAGGAGATAAAAAAGATCTACTGAGTGAAGTTAACAGTGATTTAGTCTCTGGAGAGCATGAATTGCAAGAAAGGGAAATAATTGAATTCTCCAATGTGAATGGAATGATTGATCGAGAATTATACCATATCAAAGAAGATGAAAAAAGAAACCTGTTTAGTGAGATAGAAATAATAGAAAGGACAAGGAGGGAGAATGAAATACAATTTGACCAAATTGTAGCTAAGGAATTATACTATAACGAAATGAATCAGCGTCAGGTTTCGGAATTGAATCAATTATTAGACAATGCCAATTATCAAAGCATTCATTCTCGCTTGAAATCATCAGGTCTTCGCTGTGGGTTCACTTGTCTATTCTATGGGGGTCCTGGTACAGGTAAAACAGAAACTGTTTATCAGTTAGCTCGTTTAACAGGTCGTAATATCCTGCAAGTAAATGTGACTCAAATAAGAAGCTGTTGGGTCGGAGAAAGCGAGAAAAACATCCGAGCAATCTTTGCTTCTTATCGCAATAGAGTGTCAAAGGCGGCAAAAGCCCCCATTTTACTATTTAACGAGGCTGATGCAATCATCAATCAGAGACAAGAAGGGGCAGAGAGGTCTGTTGATAAGATGGAAAACTCCATCCAGAACATCATCTTGCAGGAGATGGAGAACCTTGATGGTATTCTCATTGCGACCACCAACTTGGCCCAGAATATGGATAAGGCCTTTGAGCGTCGATTCCTCTATAAAATCAAGTTCGAGAAGCCAACATTAGAGGCACGTATGCACATCTGGCACGAAATGATACCAACGCTCTCTGATGCTGATACTAAGACCTTGGCTGAAAAGTATGACTTCAGCGGTGGCCAAATTGAGAACATCGCTCGCCATTACGCCATTAGCAACATTCTCTATGGTGACAAGGCGAACAACATCGAGAGTCTCATATCTTATTGTGATAACGAACGTCTCGAAACAAAACAAACAAGAAAAATCGGATTCTGAGAACCTCTGCCCCAATCCGGCACACCTTTTTTGTATCTTTGCATCGTGAACCAATAAAATAGGAAAAAATATGAACCGTAGTAGAAAAGCAAGAATTAACTTCTTCTATGAGACATTCCCAAAGGGCAGGTTATCTGTGTTGGCAGGTAAGATGTTAATTGGAAAATCAAATTTTATGATTTCGTTGGCCCGCCTTTTTAAAGGTGGAGTTGTGTATCTGTCTCTTCAGAGGGATATATTTGGAGTCGTTGATAAAATCAAAAAACAAGAAGAAAAGGAGAAACTATTAGATGAATGTCATAGATTTTTCATAAGTGACATACCGGGTGTTTCACTCGATGAGATATGGTCTATTCAGGAAAACCGTCCATTCTCAACAGTTATAATAGACTATCTACAATTGATGAATGCGGCAGGATGCGGATTTAGGCATATTAGTCGGGAGTCTGAATTAGAGTTTATCTGTCAGCAATTGGATGTACTGGCCAGGAAAACAAATACAAGAATTATTGCTATATCGCAATTAAGTCATAAGATTAGTAGGCCTCAAAAGGAGGATTGTCCAAAATATCTTCAAACTTATGGTCAATTACGTCTGTTCTATAGACCTAATTATGAGAAAACCTTGCCAAAGAATAGGAAAACGGAAACAATAGAGATTATTTCTTGGAATGAACATGATGAAGAAAAGACAGACTTTGTTTATATAGACAAAGAAACCACAGCCTTAAGAGGAGTATCTGATTAAGTGTTATGGAAGAGGTGAAACGTGCATGTATGTTCAGCGATGTCAGTTGTCTTTATGGTTCGGACATCAAAGCAGAGATTGATGAAATCGTCTGGCAGATGTCTCATGAATCACAGATTGTACCTATAAAGGCGACGGAGATTGAATATCTGTACAACGAGAGCGTCATCGTGAAGCGGCGGTTCTCTTCCTGTACGGAGGATGGAGAGGAAAGGATGGAGAGCGTTGTCCGTGAAATAAAGAAATACGAACCTGCAGATAAGAAGTCATTCGAGCACGTGCTCATTCTCATCCAAACTTCAAAGGCGTATCCGCTGATTATGTCTGAACTGCAAAGCCTAAATGATATTACAGAAGGATTCTCACCCAAGGCCGAAATCCGCTGGGGGCTTGGCATCAATGAGGATTTAGACGATAGAATGTTCATTATGCTCGTTTGCAGCAGACATCACATAAACACCTCACCACCTCACCTAACATAGCTGAAATATCGATAGGTACTGGGTAGCGAGCTTGTAGATGTTGGGTAGCGGACCCTTTACCGGCACCAAACCTAACCTTTGGTCGGACTAAAGGGGGTAGTTTACTCCGACCAAAGTGTCACTACTCTGGCACCATGATATTGATAAAATATGTTAATAATTTGAGGGTGTCCCGACTTATGGGACACCTTTATTGTATCTTTGCAGCCATGTTGACAGAGAAGACGATGGAGAAGCTGCGGGTGCTCACGGAGTCGGCGAAGTACGATGTGTCGTGCTCGTCGAGTGGGACTGTACGCAAGGGTAAGCAGGGCATGGTGGGCTCTACGGTAGGCGGTATGGGCATCTGCCACTCGTTTGCCGACGACGGGCGTTGTATCTCGCTGCTGAAGGTGATGCTGACGAACTATTGTATGTACGATTGTGCCTACTGCATCAACCGCCGCTCGAACGACATCAAGCGGGCGACGCTGTCGGTAAGTGAACTGGAGGAGATTACGATGGAGTTCTATCGGCGCAACTATATCGAAGGTCTGTTTCTGTCGAGTGGAGTGGTGCGCAATCCTGACTACACGATGGAGCGGCTGACAGCTATTGCCCGCGATCTGCGCCTGGTGCATCGCTTCAACGGCTATATCCACCTGAAGAGTATTCCTGGGGCTTCGCAGGAGTTGATTAATGAAGCCGGACGCTATGCTGACCGCATGAGCGTGAATATTGAGATTCCGAAAGAGGAGTCGCTGAAGCTGTTAGCACCTGAGAAAGACCACCAGAGTGTGTTCCAGCCGATGAAGCTGATACAGCAGGGTGTGTTGGAGAATAAGGAGGATCGCAGGCGTTATCGTCATGTGCCGCGATTCGTACCTGCCGGACAGTCGACGCAGATGATTGTGGGTGCCACGAAGGAGAGCGACCGGGATATCCTGCAAATGTCGTCGATGCTCTACGGACAGCCGACGATGCGGCGCGTCTATTACTCAGGCTATATCAGCGTGAACACTTACGACCCGCGACTGCCTGTGCTGAAGCAACCGCCGTTGGTGCGCGAGAACCGACTGTATCAGGCTGACTGGCTGCTGCGGTTCTATCATTTCAACGTAGACGAGATTGTGGACGATCAACATGCGAACCTCGACTTAGAGGTGGACCCGAAGTTAGCCTGGGCGCTGCGTCATCCGGAGGCTTTCCCTGTGGACATCAATACGGCTGACTATGAACAACTGCTGCGAGTACCTGGACTGGGTACGAAGTCGGCTTGGCTCATCGTCAACTCGCGCCGCTTCAACCGACTGACCAGCTATGACCTGAAGAAGATGGGTGTGGTGATGAAGAAGGCGAAGTACTTCATCAGTTGTAATGAACTGACCTCGCAATTCTCACAACCCATCATTGGCATCAACGAACTGCGTCCTGACCGCCTGCGTCCCTTGCTTATTTCGAAAGCTCAGCAGAAGCGGGCAGCGGAGGAACGACAACTAAAACTGGACTTTGAGGAATGACAGTATATACATTCGACGGAACATTGGACGGGCTATTGACGGCAGTATTCGATGCCTTCAACCTAAAAGAAGAGCCAGCACAGTTGTTGGCTGAGGGAGATGCATTACCGCTGTTCTGCGAACATATCTACCACGTGACGACAGACGAAGAGAAGGCACGGCGAGTATGGACAGGACTGGAAAAACGGTTGTCGCAGGAAGTGATGAGACTCATCTCGGTCAGTTGGCTATCGGAACTGCGAGAGCTGAATACACCGTTGTTCCAATATATCTGTAAGGTTTTCCGTCAAGGCGACATTTCCAGATACTTTGCTGACGACGACGTGCTGGAAGTGACGAACATTGCCCGTCGGGTGATGCATGAGCAGCTACGCATGAAGCAGTTCATCCGCTTTCAGAAAGCGAAGGACGGTACTTATTTGGCTGTTGTCTCGCCCGACCATAATGTGCTACCTATTATCATTGACCACTTTCAAGACCGCTTTAACGACCAACCTTGGTTGATTTACGATGCGAAGCGACACTACGGCTATTACTATGACGGCAAAACCGTTATACGCATCACCTTCGAAAACGAAACCACCGTGCCTTTCGATTTATCGAACGGAAAACTCAATGCCGACGTACTTAGCAGCGACGACCAACTGCTACAGAATCTCTGGCGCACTTATTTTAAGGCTATCTGCATCAAAGAACGTATGAATCCACGTAAACAGCTAAACGACATGCCTCGCCGATACTGGAAATACATGACAGAGAAAAACTGTGGATAACTATGTGGATAAGTGTGTGGAAAATGGTGGGAATCTTTGTGGATAGAGGATAGGGAATTGAGGATAGAGAAGGGGGAGTAGGGATATCCACATAGTTATTTACAGGTTTTTCGAAAGATTTCCACCGTTTTTTGCGGGAAAAAGATATAAACTTATTAATTTTGCACCGAAAACGGAAAGTGTGGATAACTATCGCAGCGTACGAAACGTCAGTAAGTTACAATCAACAATGAGTGTGGAAACGACACATTCCCGTGGGGATAAACTTTCTGACAAGAAAAAGGCGAAAAAGTTTTGCACGTATCAACGCTGTATCATCCTACTTATTCTGTTTTTTTAAAAAAAGAAAAGAAAAAAGAATAATAATAATTTGGCGATGACAAAGAAGGAACTGAAAGCAGAGATTCGCAGAATGTGTAAAGAGAAGGATGCTATTATCCTGGCTCACTATTACACGGTAAGTGACATACAGGATATTGCTGACTTCGTTGGCGACTCGTTGGCTTTGGCCCGTAAGGCTGCAGAGACGGATGCACGGATGATGGTGATGTGTGGTGTTCACTTCATGGCTGAGACGTGTAAGCTGCTGTCGCCTGAGAAGACGGTGCTGTGTCCTGATTTGGAAGCTGGCTGCTCATTGGCTGACTCTTGTAAGGCTGAGGACTTGAAGAAGTTCAAGGACGAGCATCCAGGCTATCAGGTCATCTCGTATGTCAACACGACGGCTGCCGTGAAGGCGCTGACGGACGTAGTAGTGACCAGTGGCAATGCGAAGAAGGTGGTGGACCAATTGCCGGAGGATGCGAAGCTGATATTCGGTCCTGACTACAACTTAGGTAACTATATTAATGAGGTGACGGGCCGTCAGATGCTGTTGTGGAATGGTGGTTGTCACGTCCACGAGCGTTTCTCGGTTGAGAAAATCGTGGAACTGAAGAAGCAATATCCTGAGGCAGTCGTAATGGCTCATTTGGAGTGTAAGGCGCCTGTGTTGGCGTTGGCCGATGTGAAGGGAAGTACGGCGGATATGCTGAGGTATGCGCAGCAGAATAGCGCAACACAGTTTATCGTGGCCACAGAGGCCGGTATTTTGCACGAGATGAAACGAACATGCCCTGATAAGGAATTCATCCCTGTGCCGCCGGAGATTCCGTCGGAAGAAGCCAACGGCACGGTGAGTTGCGGATGTAATGAGTGTCAGTATATGAAGCTGAATACGCTGCAGAAGGTGTACGACTGCCTGAAGAATGTATCGCCAGCGATTGAGATTGATCCGGAAATAGCTTGCGAGGCTGTGAAACCGATAGAGAGAATGTTGGAACTGAGTTAGGTTCCAACATTTTTTATTTGATAACGGCTATCTTGCAGACAGTACCTTTCTTGCCGTCGGCTGTAGCGGTGACTACCATATAAACGCCGGAAGCTACTCGGTCGCCATTACGGTCACAACCGTCCCACGTAAAGCTTCCACCATTGCTGCGACCCTCGGCTACCAGCTTACCACTCGACGAGAGAATCTTAACGTCGGCATTCAGCGTCAAACCCACCACGGTAACGAGTCCTGTATAGTCAGGCGTAACGGGATTCGGATAGGCGTAGATGTTTCCATCAGTCATTTCGTTGACGGTACTGGTAGCATCGCTCATATAGGAACAAAGGCCGTGCTGGGTTAAGAAAAATACTTCGCCAGAGTCGTTGTTGATGTTTACCGTCATGATGTTGTTGGACAGCAGTTGGGAATTGTCAATGGTAAAGTACTGCAACTGCTTCATATTATCGGCACTAATGAGGAAAGCACCTGCGCCGTTAGAGCAGAACCACTTGCGGCCAGCGCCGTCAACGGCCATACTGCTGATGTTGACACCCGAGAGCAGATAGTCGGCAAAGTCAGAGCCATCGTTGCGCGGCACCTTTATCTGTTCGAAGGTGATACTTTCTTGCCCTACATCGCTTTTCTTAATCATAAACGGTCCCTGATTGGTTCCCGTCCAGATGTTTCCCTCCAAGTCTTCAGCAACGCAGTTGACGTAGGTGACTTCGTAGCTGGTACCGTCCTGGTTAATGAAGTTGCTATACTTCATCAGTTGGTCAGTATCCATGTTATAGCAGAAGAGGGCAGGGGAGTTCCAATGGGAATTGACAAACCAAAGCAGGCCGCGACTGTCGATGAACATACAGCGAAGTGCCGAGAGTCCTACTTCGTCGTTGTCAGCCAGCTCCTTGTGAAAGTGTTCCACCCATTTGCCGTCCTTGGTATACTCCAGCAGATTGGTACTTTTCGCCTGACTATTGAGTACCCAAAGGTTGCCCTGCTGGTCGTACTTCAGTCCGTTGACCAGCGTGTAGTGGTTGCCCAATTCCCGTCCACGGTCAATCGCACCATGCAGGGGACTGTTTTGTTGGTTGTGATATTTGAGCAGCTGACCGTTGTTGAACTCATAGAGTCCGCAACGGCCACCAACGGCAATGTGGGAAGGGTCAGTAGGATCGATGTCGATACAGTTGTTATCCAGATAACGGTAGCCCGTGATGCTGTCTAACTGTTCCTGATACAGTTGCCAGTCGTTGCCGTCCCATACCTGAACGGTACCAGGACGGTTGAAGTCGGCAATACCAGCATGATAGTAGCCACCTGTGCTGTAAAGACGGCCCTTGCTGAATACAGACTCCTGGAAGTAGTTATACTTAGGACCTCCGGGCTTCAGCGTCTTGACGATGTCGATGTACTGTTGCCAGTCGCTATTGTCGAGATAGGGTAGGGTAGTGGGATACTCAGGATAATCCTTCGTATAGGTATCGCTGATTTCCGCCCGTTGCATGTTAACCTTGACAATACCGAAGCGGGCATAGAGATAGGCATAGACGCCATCGACGGTCAGGCTGTCGATAGTCTTATCCTCCGTCATCGTCTTGCGGTAGAGGGCGGAGATGTTGGTCACGTTGCCACTCTGGTCCAGTAAATCGATATTGGCGTTGTCGTAGACGATGATGAGCCTTTTGGCCTGTTGGTTCCAGGCAATGTGAGTAATATAGGTATCGTTGAGTCCGTTTATCTTGTCGTAGGTAGTGATGCTATGGTCAGTCAGATTATACTGATAGAGGTCGTTGGAGGCACGCACAAAGAGCGTATTACCAGCCTTTACTATCTGTTGCGGTTCGGCATAGGCCATATAGGTACGCCAGGTGCCGACTTGCGCCCTTGCAGGGCTAGTGAAAAGTGAAAAGTGAAAAGTGAATAGTACCACGAGCACTACCCAATTAAGATGATATTTTGTGATTTGTTTCATATATGCTGACATAAAAATACTATTCACTATTCACCATTCATTAGCGAAGCGCCTTCACTAGGGCGTAGCCCGCAAAAACTCGCAGAGTTTCTTGGTGGCGCGGGCTCTATGGCTGATTTGGTTCTTCACCTCGACACCCAGTTCGGCAAACGTCTGGTCGTAACCGTCGGGTTGGAAAATGGGGTCGTAGCCGAAACCTTCGCCACCACGACGTTCGCGGATAATCTCACCCGTGACGATGCCCTCGAACTCATGTACCGCTCCTTGTTGTATTAACGCGATAACGGTACGGAATCTTGCGCGGCGATTGTTATTTTCTCCTAATTCGTTGAGCAGGCGGGTCATATTGGCTTCGCTGTCGTGGTCTTTTGGCTGCGACGAGGTCGCAGCACAGCCAACGGCAGCATAGCGGGCTGAATAGACGCCGGGGGCGCCGCCGAGGGCTTCCACTTCAAGGCCGGTATCGTCGGCAAAGCAGTCGATGTGGTAATGGTCGTAGACATACTGCGCTTTTTGCAGGGCGTTCTCTTCGAGGGTGGTGCCCGTCTCAGGAATATCTACGTTACAGCCGATGTCGCTCAGCGACAGCACCTCGATGCTGTTGCCTAATATCTGGCGGATTTCACTCAGCTTGTGCTGGTTGTTCGTTGCGAATACTATCTTCATACAACTTTTCACTTTTCACTTCTACACTTTTCACTTCTTTCACTTTTACCTTCATTTCGTCAAAGCCTTCGCCATAGACACCGATGACGGCACTCTGCGACACGAAGGCATTCGGGTCGATCATCTTGATGAGGCGGAATACATAAGTCGACTCGCTCTTGCGGGCCAGCAGACAGATGACCTTACGCTCCTGACCAGTATACCAGCCGTGCCCGTCGAGGATAGTGACACCGTGATCGGTCTTGGTGCCGAGGGCGTTGGCTATCTCCTGCCACTTCTTCGAGAAGATGAAGAACTGCACGGACTGGCGACGACGGTTCATGACATAGTCAAGCATGAAGTTTTCGATGACCATCGTACAGAAACCAAACACAATCTTATGGATGCGTTCCAGCGTATCGCCAAACTGCGGAATGAACAGACAGGAGCCGATGATAATCAGGTCGACAAACATCAGCACCGTTCCCAACGAGATGTTGCGGAACTTATTGACGGAGGCGGCAATAATGTCAGTACCACCTGTGGAGCCGTTGTTCAGGAAGACGATGGCCAAAGCCGAGCCTGTCATCATACAGCCGATGACCAGCGACATGAAGTCCTGCCCCTCGCCCAGTATCTTGACGAAGTTGCCCGCCTCGTCCTTAGGGATGATTTCCTGTGCCAATCCCAAGAGGAATGTCAGCATGAGGATGGCATAGATGGTCTTCGTCAGGAACTTCCACCCGAGAATCTTCAGTCCCACGATGAGCAGCACACCATTAATCAGGAAGTAGGTGTAGCTGATAGGGAAGTGGGTGGTGTAGTAGACGATGGCTCCGACACCAGCCACCCCGCCCGTTACGATTTCGTAAGGCATCAGGAAGGCGGTAAAGCCAATCGTATACAATAAGAGGCCGAGGGTTATGCCAACATAATCCCCGACCTCTTTGAGTATCAACCTGTGGTCTATAGTCATTTATTTCTTCAGCACAATGTTCACCATACGCTTAGGGACGATGATAACCTTTGCTACCTGGAAGCCCTCAAGGTACTTCTTAGCGCGCTCGTCGTTGAGCACAGCCTCCTCGATGGTCTTGTTGTCGGCATCGGCGGCGAACTCCATTTCCAGACGGGTCTTGCCGTTGAAGGCCACACCCAGCTTGACGGAATTCTCGACCAAGTACTGCTCATCCCACTTCGGCCATTGGGCATCGCAGACGCTACCCTCGCCGCCCAGCATCTCAAAGAGCTCTTCAGCAATGTGGGGAGCAAACGGAGCGATGAGTACCACGAGCGTCTTCATCATCTCACGGTTCTTGCACTTCTGCTGCGACAGTTCGTTGACGCAGATCATAAAGGCAGAGATGGAGGTGTTGTACGAGAACGTCTCGATGTCCTGCGTCACCTTCTTGATGAGCTTGTGGACGGACTTCAGGTTATCGGGCGTAGCGTTTGTTGCTGTGTCACAGCAACATACAGAACTACAGAGGTTCCAGAACTTCTTCAGGAAGCGGTGGCAACCGTCGATACCGTTGGTGTCCCAGGGTTTCGACTGCTCCACGGGACCGAGGAACATCTCGTAGAGACGCAGGGTGTCGGCACCGTACTTCTCGACAATCATATCAGGATTGACGACGTTGAACATCGACTTCGACATCTTTTCGATGGCCCAGCCGCACTTGTACTGACCGTTCTCAAGAATGAATTCGGCATTGTTATACTCAGGACGCCAAGCCTTGAAGGCCTCAATGTCGAGCACGTCAGCCGAGACGATGTTCACATCGACGTGGATAGGCGTCGTGGTGTATTGGTCCTTCAGGCCGAAGCTGACGAACTTACCCTTGTCGGCACCCTCGTCCTCGACGCGATACACGAAGTTGGAGCGGCCCTGAATCATACCCTGATTGACCAGCTTCTTGAAGGGCTCGTCCTCGCAAGAGTAGCCGGAGTCATAGAGGAACTTGTTCCAGAAACGGCTATAAATCAAGTGACCCGTAGCATGCTCCGTACCACCCACGTAGAGGTCGACGTTGCGCCAGTACTCATCGATGTCCTTGTTGACGAGCGCCTTCTCATTCTTCGGGTCCATATAGCGCAGGTAGTAAGCCGACGAGCCGGCGAAACCAGGCATCGTGTTCAGCTCCAAGGGGAAGACGGTCTTATTGTCGATAAGCGACTTATCGACCACCGTGTCCGTCTTGGTGTCCCAAGCCCACTTCTTGGCGCGGCCCAATGGCGGCTCGCCCGTTTCCGTAGGCTTGTACTCATCAATCTCAGGAAGTTCCAGCGGCAGGCACTCCTTCGGAATCATATAGGGCATATCGTCCTTGTAGTACACAGGGAACGGCTCGCCCCAATAACGCTGACGACTGAAGATGGCGTCGCGCAGACGGTAGTTCACCTTCACACGACCCAGACCCTGCTCCGTCACATACTTCTTCGTAGCGGCGATAGCCTCCTTGACGGTCAGGCCGTTCAGCGAGAACTTGGCTGACGACGAGTTGCAGACGATACCCTCCTTAGCATCGTAGCTCTCCTCAGAAACGTCGGCACCCTCAATCAGCGGGATAATCGGCAGGTTGAAGTGCTTGGCGAAGGCATAGTCACGAGAATCGTGAGCAGGTACAGCCATAATAGCACCCGTACCGTAACCAGCCAGCACGTATTCGGCAATCCAGATGGGTATCTTCTCATCTGTAAACGGATTGATGGCGTAAGAGCCTGAGAACACGCCCGTCACCTTGTGGTCCATCTGACGGTCGCGCTCGGTACGCTTCTTCACGTAGTCGAGATATTTTTCTACTTCTTCCTTCTGCTCAGGTGTGGTCAGCTCGGCTACGAGGTCAGATTCAGGAGCCAGCACCATAAAGGTCACGCCGAACATCGTGTCGGCACGTGTGGTGAAGATCGTGAAAGACCCCCCATCCCCCCTGTTTAGGGGGGCTTTTTGGCCTTCGTTAGCCTCCCCTAAACAGGGGAGGTTGGAGGGGTCTCTCCATATCTTGAACTCTACTTCTGTTCCTTCGCTTCGACCAATCCAGTTGCGCTGTGTCTCCTTCAGCGAGTCCGTCCAGTCAATGGTCTCCAGACCGTCGAGCAGGCGCTGGGCGTAAGCCGACACACGGAGGCACCATTGGCGCATCTTCTTCTGCACCACAGGATAGCCGCCGCGAACGGAAACACCATCGACCACCTCGTCGTTGGCCAGCACCGTACCCAACTTCGGGCACCAGTTCACCATCGTATCAGCCAGGTAGGCGATGCGGTAGTTCATCAGCACCTCCTGCTTCTTCTTCTCCGAGAAGGCGTTCCATTCGGCAGCCGTGAAGTGCAGCTCCTCCGTACCGAGGGCGTTGCAGTTCTCAGTACCCATCAGTTCGAAGTGCTCAATCAGCTTAATCGTGGGCTGAGCCTTGTGCGACGAGGTAGAATAGTACGACTTGAACATACGCTGGAAGGCCCATTGCGTCCACTTATAGTAGATGGGGTCGCAGGTGCGCACCTCACGCTCCCAGTCGAACGAGAAGCCAATCTTGTCCAGCTGCGAACGGTAGCGGTCGATGTTCTCAAACGTCGTCTTCTCAGGATGCTGTCCAGTCTGGATGGCATACTGCTCAGCAGGCAGTCCGTAGGCATCGTAGCCCATCGGGTTCAGCACGTTGAAGCCCTGCTGACGCTTGTAGCGGGCATAGATATCCGAGGCGATATATCCTAAGGGATGACCCACGTGCAAACCCGCTCCTGAAGGATAGGGGAACATGTTCAGCACGTAGAACTTCTTCTTCTTCGGGTCCTCCACTACGCGGTAGGTCTTCTGGTCCACCCACCGCTTCTGCCATTTCTTTTCAATCTCTCTGAAATTGTAATCCATTGTCTTATTTTGCTTTTAATAGTTTCCGTACGTTATTATTGCGGATGCAAAGGTACAACTTTATTTTTGAATAATCAGCGTATTTCGAAAGATTTTGTGTTAGCATGAGTTTCCGTCAAACAAAAGAATCTTTACAAACCACCGCTCAAAACTCGCGCGCCAGTCACCAACGACCAGATGGCCGTCAAATACCGAAGTTATGACCGATTTTGTAAATAATTGACACACTGAGGCTTATGATTTTTCTGCCTTGAAAAAGCCTCAAAAACCTCCTAAAAAGGCTCAAAATGGCCCTATTTTCACCCCCAAATAGCCCTTTTCGCCGGCAGAAAGGTGCCGGTAAACCCAACGAAAGGTGCCACCTAAGTCGGAGTTTGGTCGGACTAAACCTCCCGAGCCCTCCGATTTTTTGACAAAATACCACTTTTCAACCTACTCCTTTCTCTAGATTGTACTGTCGCGAAGATGCTTTTTTCGGCAAGTTTTCTTGACAATTTCACTCTTGACAACGTTCATAGATGCGAACGTAGTCTATTTCGTAGCGCATAGGGAAGGCTGCGTCGTCAATCTCGCCGCCGTTATCGCCGCCAAGCGCCAGGTTGAGCAAGATGTACTGTTTGCGGGTGAAAGGATTGACGTTCCGTCCGATTTTTCTGTTGACAGTCTGGCTCATCGGCACTTCGTTCAGCAGTTCATCGTCGAGATATAGTCGGATGCTCGTCTCGTCCCAGTCCATACGCCACACATGAAATCGTCGGGCCCAGGCTTCGTCACGACTCGTGAAATGCGTAAAAGGCACCCGCTTGCTGTTCCAAACGGCCTCGAAAGGACGGTCGTTGCCCCACGCTACGTTGGCTAAGATATGCGGTACACCCTTTATGCGATAATACTCCATCACGTCGATCTCGCCGCACGAGGGCCACGGCATCCCGTTGCCCAGCGTCCAGATAGCCGGCCAGCTGCCGCCCGCTGTAGGAATGCGGGCACACACCTCTAAGCGTCCGTAAAGGAACTCACGCTTTCCGCGAGTATGAAGACAGGCCGATGTGTATTCGATATTAGGCCGCTGCTGTCCCCAATAGTGACCCTCAGGCCGGTAAGTAGGGTTAGGCCGCTGCTCCTTCCTGCCCTCAATAATGAGCAGTCCGTCCTGCAGAAAAGCGTTCTCAGCCTGATACCATTGGTCTTCGTGGTTGCGCACAAAGCCCTCTTCGTAGCTCCACGTAGCTTCGTCGGGCTTGCCGTTGCCGTTGAACTCATCGCTCCACACCAGCCGCCACTCCTGTGCCGTAATCTGCAAGTGTGCCAGCAGCAGCAGCATTCCTATCCATCCTCGTTTCATATCGTTTTTTTGACTTAGTTCCACGCCTTGATAAGGCTCCCGTCGAAGGCGGCGAGATAGGTGTAGAGCTGGCGACCACCTTCGCCAGAGGCGACGACACCGTTGTTAACATCATAACTGCGATGACAACGGGCACAGAGTAACTGCTGACCGTTGGTCGACCACGTCAGGGGATAGTTGGTGCCTCCGAAATTTGAGAGACAGTTGGGGCATTGGCCTTCGTAGCAGACGAGCAGGTTGGTATAGCTGCTGCGACCAATGATGATGGCGTTGTGAGCGCCTAACACGCAACGGGTGTTGTTCTCCTTTTGGGTTTCCAGCCTGACGTCCTCCGTTGCTTGGTCATAGTTGCGGATAGTCTGGATGTGTCTGACACCCGAGACGATTGATGTGCTGACGGTCAGGAAATGTCCGACGTTACCCATCGCGCTGGTCAGATGGCAAGGCATAGGGTGAAGCGTGGTGTCGAAGATGAAAAAGCATGGATGACCACGATAGACGCTGTCCTCAACATCATCACACGCCAGTAGCAGTAGGCATGCCAGCAGTCCAATCAGCCGTTTGTTCATCGAAGCAATGCTTTCTCGGCCTCCACCATACGTTCGAAGTGGAACCCTTCGAGTACGTTCTGCATCAAAGCCTGAATCTGGTCGTTGCAGAGGTTGCCGATAGAGCCTTCATGGGTATGATGGATGTTCTTGTCGGGCGTGAATTGTCCGGCCTCGATGTCGAGTCCCACCTTCTTGTAGGCATCGCGGAACGGCATGCCGTTAGCCGCCAGGCGGTTGACCTCTTCGACGGAGAACATCGGGTCGTACATCGGGTTGTCGAGGATATGCTCGTTGACCTCAATCTTGTTGATGATGTAGGCCGCCATCTGCAGGCAGTCCTTCAGCTCGTCGAAAGCAGGCAGGAACACCTCCTTGATGATCTGTAGGTCGCGGAAGTAACCCACAGGCAGGTTGTTCATGATGAGCGTCACCTGCTGCGGCAACGACTGCAGCTTGTTCGACTTGGCGCGTATCAGCTCGAAGACGTCGGGATTCTTCTTGTGCGGCATGATGCTGGAGCCGGTAGTACATTCTTTCGGCAACTTGACGAAGGAGAAGTTCTGGGAGTTGAACATACAGGCATCGAAGGCCATCTTGGCCAACGTACCGGCGATGGTGGCAATGGCAAAGCCCACGTTGCGCTCCATCTTTCCGCGGCCCATCTGGGCGTAGACCACATTGTAGTCCATCGAGTCGAAGCCCAGCAGCTGGGTAGTCATCGTGCGGTTCAGGGGGAAGCTGGAGCCGTAGCCGGCGGCAGAGCCGAGGGGATTGCGGTTGGTCATCTTGTAGGCGGCCTGCAGGAAGAGCATATCGTCGCAGAGGCTCTCGGCATAGGCCCCGAACCACAGTCCGAAGCTCGAGGGCATAGCTACCTGCAGATGCGTGTAGCCCGGCATAAGTACGTCCTTGTACTGCTCCGACTTCTGTATCAGCTCGTCGAACAGCGACTTCACCTCGTTGGCAATCTCCATCAGCTGGTGTCGGGTGAAGAGCTTCAAGTCTACCAGTACTTGGTCATTGCGTGAACGGCCGGAATGTATCTTCTTGCCCATGTCACCCAACTTGCGGGTGAGCAGCATCTCCACTTGTGAGTGGACGTCTTCCACATCGTCCTCGATGACGAACGCTCCGCGCTCACACAGCTCGTAGATGCCCTTCAACTCACGGAGCAGTACGGGCAGTTCCTCCTTGCCGATGAGGCCTATTGACTCCAACATCGTGATGTGAGCCATTGAGCCCAGCACATCGTATTTAGCCAGATAGAGGTCCATTTCGCGGTCGCGTCCTACCGTGAAGCGCTCAATCTCCTTATTAATCTCAAAGTTCTTCTCCCAAAGTTTCATGTCTTACTCGTATTTAATCTGTGCCAATGCGTCAGCAATCTTCTCCACGCCGTCCTGCAACGGGCCGCTGACCATTCCCTTGATAAAGGGGTTCAGCTCGGCCTTGACGGTGACCTTCATCTTTGATGTCGTCTCCGTGACGGGCAGCACCTGAATCCACACGTTGAACGGAACAGGCGACTGTGCGGTCTCAAACTTCACGCATTTCGGCTCGTCGCGCTCGATGATGCGCAACTTCAGTTCACCCACAGGTGGCACGTTCAGGCTGACGGTATCCTCGTCGAACGAGAAGTCGCTCACCTTATCTTCCGGCACACGGTCGCGCACCTTTTCCAAGTTCCTCAGGTCGCTGATATTCTGGTAGACGGCTTCCTGCGAGTAGGGAATCTGCTTCACGCTACTCTCAAACTTCGTTGTACTGTCAAATAATCCCATTTCTATTCCTGTTTCCACGTGGAAGGTGACTTGCGCCACTCTGCCAATACTGCTTTTTCTTCTTCCTTGATATAGCCTGTCTTGGCGGCTTCCTCCACTACATGCTCGTAATCAGAGAGGGTGATAAGCTTTACTCCAGCGGCAGCAAAAGCCTCTTCGGCAACAGGGAAGCCGTAGGTGAACGATGCCACCATGCCGATAACCTCAACACCATATTGGCGCAACGCCTCGACAGCCTTCAGACTGGAACCGCCCGTAGAGATCAAGTCCTCGACCACTACCACCTTGGCGCCTTTCGTTATTTCGCCTTCCACCTGATTACCCATGCCGTGATCCTTCGGCTTCGGGCGCACATAGCTATAAGGGAGTCCTAATTCCTCAGCCACCAAAGCGCCTTGTGCAATGGCTCCCGTAGCCACTCCGGCTACAGCCTCTGCCTCAGGGAAATTCTCCTGGATGGCGTGACACAGTTCCAACTTCACAAACGAGCGAAGCTGAGGGAACGACAATGTCTTACGGTTGTCAGTATAGATGGGCGACTTCCATCCGCTGGCCCATGTAAAAGGTTCCTGCGGCTGCAACTTGATGGCCTTGATTTCCATCAGTTTGCGTGCAAATTGATTTTTGATACTTTCCATAAATCTCTCCGTTTTGGGTGCAAAGGTACGTAAAAAAAACGGAAGTTCCAAACTTCCGGCTTTCTTTGTGTGTTTGGTGTTTGGACAAAACGGACAAAAGTACCGGATTTCTGTCTAAACATCTCTAATTTTTATGAAAATGTTTTGTCGTTTGAGTAAAAAAGGCTATATTTGCACAGAGAATAAATAAGGATGAAAAGAAGCGTACTGATTCTGTTGTCAATATTGACTGCGTTGATGGCGATGGCCCAGAAAGCTACCGTCAGCGGCGTTGTGGTCAATGGGGCTACGGGTCAGGTGGTATCGGGTGCCAGTGTGACGGCAGATGGTTTGTCGGTGGTTACCAACGACGACGGCTTTTTCATTCTTAAAACCGAGAATCAGCCAGCAGCTGTCGTAGTGACACATGTAGGTTTCCGTCCCGAGCGAATCGTTCTAAACGGAAAATCCGCAGAACGCTTGAATATACGTCTTCAACCCACAGCCATCCAGTTGCGCGAAGTACTGGTCATAGCTGAAGACCCACGTGAACTAATGGAAACTGCCATTAGCAAAATTCCCAAGAACTATAGTCAGCATCCCGAACTATACCGCTGTTTCTATCGTGAAACGGCCATGAAGCGGCAACATTATATCTGTGTGGCCGAGGGCGTGGTGGATATGTATAAGACAAGTTACAGCAAAGGTGTCAGAGGCGACCGCGTGGCTATCCGTAAGGGGCGTCGATTACTAAGCTCCAAGCAGGGCGACACGCTGGGCATAAAAGTGATGGGCGGCCCTGTGGTGCCCGTTCAACTTGACATAGTCAAGAATACGGAATTCCTGCTGAACCATGAGGAACTTGACAACTACGACTTCCGGATGGAGTCGCCGACGACCATAGGCGACCGTATGCAGTACGTGGTCGCCATGAAGCCACGTCGCGTGGTATCCTACGCACTCTATAATGGAAAATTCTATATTGATCAGGAGACGATGGCCTTCACCCGCGCAGAACTGACACTTGATATGTCCGACCGCCAGAAGGCCACTAATATCATGTTAATCAAGAAGCCCGCAGGTGTTCGCTTCCGCCCCAAGGAACTGTCGTTGCTGATAGACTATCGCAATGAGGGCGAGGTGACCCGTATCAGTTATCTGCGCACGACGTTCCGCTTCAATTGCGACTGGAAACGGCGGCTCTTTGCCACTTCGTTTGCCGCCTTCTGTGAGATGGCCGTGACCAGCAAGACAAGTGAAGACGTGCAGCCCATCAGCGGCCGCGACTCATTTGACCAGCGCGATGCTTTCTTCGACAAAGTCGACTATTTCCGTGATCCAACTTTCTGGCAAGACTATAATATCATCGAACCCACGGAATCGCTTGACAAAGCCGTTCTTCGATTGCTTAGGAAATAATACAAGAAGACTACAAACTATACAAACTAAATGAAACGATATCTACTAACAACCACGATGATGCTGATGCTGGCTGTCGGCACATCGGCTCAGAATGATGAACAACATGTCAGGCTGACGAATCTGCCCCATGTCTATATCAACACCTTCACGGGCAATCCCATTACCAGCAAGACAACGATGGTTTATGCACGGATGTGGTATGTAGACGAGGCCAACAACGTTGCTTTCTACGACTCCCTGCAGATACGCGTACGTGGCAACTCGACAGCAAGCCTTGCCAAGAAGCCTTATAAACTGAAGTTCAATGAAAAGGTGAAGCTGTTGGGAAAGGGACGGCCCAACACCAAGAAGTGGACGCTATTGGCCAACCATGCCGACAAGACACTTTTGCGTAATGCCCTGACCAGTTTGATGGGTGAATTTGCCGGCTTGCCTTTCAATCCTGCCGCCAAGTTCGTTGACTTGACCGTCAACGGTCAGTTTGTGGGAAACTACCAACTGTCTGATCAGGTGGATGTCAGGCCCCATCGTGTCAATGTGGTTGAACAGGACTATCCGTTAGCCGACACAAGCATTATCACCGGCGGTTATTTATTGGAGGCAGACGGATTCAAGGACTTCGTGTCGGGTAAAACGGGGTTTTATACCAGTCGCAATAGGGTGCCTGTACGTGTGCATTATCCTGATGAAGACGAGATAGACCGCCGGCAGCTGAACTACATCCAGCAGTCCGTTCAGGATTTTGAGACACGCTTGTTTTCGCGTACGTTTGATGACCCGCAGACGGGCTACCGCCCTCGCATAGACTCTGTCTCATTGGCCAACTGGTATATATGTACGGAAGTCAGCGCCAATGTGGACGGCTTTTTCAGTACCTATTTCTATAAGCAGCAAGATGACGAGCGACTCTACTGGGGACCACTCTGGGACTACGATATTGCCTATAACAACGACAGCCGTACAGACCGTGGCGGCACCAACAATACGGAACAACAGCTGATGAAGGATGTAGGCTATGGCAGTTCGGGTGGCGGTTGTCGCGATTGGGTGGCGACGATGTGGAAAGACCCTTGGTTTGCGCAGCTTATCAACCGCCGTTATCGTGAACTTGTGAATGCCGGATTGGAGCAGTATCTGAACCACAAGATTGACAGTCTGACCGCTCTCATCGATGAATCGCAACAGCTGAATTATGAACGGTGGGGCATCAATAGGAAGGTATTGCGTGAGCGAGTGCTCTACTCTACCTACGACGATTATGTGGAGGATGTGCGCACGTTCATCCACCGCCACATGGATTATCTGACTACAGCCTTTGCGGCTATGCTGCCCGATTTGCCGCCTGCGGAGCCGGAAGAGAAGGTGCCCGACTTCAAGGCCGATCAACAGAGCTATTACGCCATCCAGAATGTGAAGACGAATACCTGCTTTGACGCGAATATAGAGACTGGCGAGGTGACGGCATGGGCAAGAAATACGGACAGCGACACCCAGCAATGGTATATCACGAATCTGTCCAATGGTTACTTATTTATTACCAACCGGGCCACGGGACAAGCCCTTGCCGACCCAACGCCTGCCGGAAGTACGGCCACAACAATGACGGGCAGTCATCTTTGTCTGGCAGAAGCTGACTCTACGGACATTCACCAGCAGTGGGATATCGTACGTCAAAGCAATAACCAGTATAACCTTGTCAGCTTGTGGAGCCAGCATGCAGCCAATCTCAACGGCGGAAATGCTTCCAACGGAACGCCGATAGTCAGTTATACCAGCGACGACCGCAACGCCTCGTCAACCAACCGCCTATGGAACATCGTGAAGGCAGGTAGCGTCATCGACACGGGTATCGATGATGTTTACGGCGACTATGCGTTGGCCTATGATCCCACTACGAGTCGCCTGCATTTTGGCGGGGAGCGTCCTGAAGGACTGGTCTTCATGGTCAATGTCTATAATGCTGCTGGTCGCTTGGTAGGCTCTTTCCGCGCTACCGATGATTTCAGTCTGCAGTCTTATCCTACAGGAATTTATATTATTTCTTGGAAGGCAGGGCAACGCCAACACCGTATAAAACTTGTGAAAGATTAAGTGGGTTTTTCGGAAAAAAGTTGTACCTTTGTACGCTGAAAACAAGAAAACAGACAGATGGCAAAGAAAGACGGGGAACTGACCCCGATGATGAAGCAGTTCTTCGACCTGAAGGCAAAGCATCCTGACGCGGTGCTGCTGTTCCGATGCGGTGACTTCTACGAGACTTACTGCGAAGATGCCGTGACGGCGGCGAAGATACTGGGTATCACGCTGACGCACCGTAATAACGGTTATAACAAGGGTGACGAGATGGCAGGTTTTCCCCATCACGCCCTCGACACTTATCTGCCGAAACTCATCCGGGCAGGTAAGCGCGTAGCCATCTGCGATCAGTTGGAAGACCCGAAGCTGACAAAGAAGCTTGTCAAGCGCGGCATTACCGAGTTGGTGACACCAGGTGTAGCTCTCAGCGACAATGTGCTGAACTATAAAGAAAACAACTTCCTGTGTGCCGTCCACTTCGGAAAGTCAGCCTGTGGCGTCAGTTTCCTCGACATCTCGACCGGTGAGTTCCTGACTGGTGAGGGAACTTACGACTATGTGGAAAAGATGTTAGGTAACCTACAGCCCAAAGAAGTGCTGGTGGACCGCCAGCGGAAGAAGGACTTTGAGTTGCACTACGGTGCGAAGTTCTTCACCTTTGAACTTGACGACTGGGTGTTTACGGAACAGAGTGCCATACAAAAACTGCTAAAGCACTTTAAGGTTAAGAACATGAAGGGCTTTGGTGTGGATCATCTGAAGAACGGCATGATTGCCGCAGGTGCCATTCTGCAGTATCTGGAACTGACACAGCACACACAGATAGCCCATATCACTTCGTTGCAACGTATTGAGGAAGAGAAATATGTACGACTCGATAAGTTCACCATCCGTTCTCTGGAGCTGATACAGCCCATGCAGGATGACGGTAAGTCGTTGCTCGATGTGGTCGACAAGACGGTGTCGCCGATGGGTGGTCGCCTGTTGCGCCGTTGGCTGGTCTTTCCGTTGAAAGATGAACGGCCCATCAACGAGCGGCTCGACATTGTAGAGTACTACTACCGGGAACCGGAGTTCCGCCAATGTATTAATGACCAACTGCACCGTATGGGCGACCTGGAACGCATAATTTCGAAGGTAGCCGTCGGACGTGTGTCGCCTCGTGAAGTAGTACAGTTGAAAATAGCGTTACAAGCTATTCAGCCAATCAAGACGGCTTGTCTCTATGCTAAGAACGAAGCATTGCAAAGGGTTGGTGAACGGCTTAGCCTCTGTGAATCGCTTCGCGACCGCATCGAACACGAGATACAGAACGACCCGCCGCAATTAGTGGCGAAGGGTGGTGTCATCCGCGACGGCGTAAACGCAGAACTGGACGATTTGCGTCACATTGCCTATAGCGGTAAGGACTACCTGCTTCAGATTCAGCAGCGCGAGGCCGAGTTGACGGGTATACAATCGTTGAAGATTGGCTATAACAACGTGTTCGGCTACTATCTGGAAGTGCGCAACACGTATAAGGATTTGGTGCCGCAGGAGTGGGTGCGTAAGCAGACGTTGGCACAGGCCGAGCGTTACATTACTCAGGAACTGAAAGAATATGAGGAGAAAATCTTAGGTGCTGAGGACAAGATACTATCATTGGAGTCCAGACTTTTTAACGAGTTAGTCTTGGCTATGCAGGAGTTCATACCGCAGATACAGATCAATGCCAATATCCTGGCACATCTCGACTGTCTGCTTGCCTTTGCCAAGACGGCTGAGGAAAACCGCTACATACGTCCCGTCATTGACGACAGCACGGTGCTCGACATTCGGCAAGGTCGTCATCCTGTCATCGAACAGGAACTGCCCTTAGGCGAGCAATACATTCCCAACGATATTCAACTCGACAACGAACGCCAGCAGATTATCATCATCACGGGTCCCAATATGGCTGGTAAATCGGCACTATTGCGTCAGACGGCCCTCATCGTGCTGCTGGCTCAAGTTGGCTGCTTCGTGCCCGCAGAGTCGGCCCATATAGGACTGGTCGACAAAATATTTACCCGTGTGGGAGCGAGCGACAACATTTCCTTGGGTGAGTCGACTTTTATGGTGGAGATGACAGAGGCATCAAACATCCTTAATAACGTCAGCAGTCGCTCATTGGTACTTTTCGACGAGTTAGGTCGCGGCACCTCTACCTACGACGGAATCTCCATCGCGTGGGCTATCGTGGAATATCTGCATGAGAATCAGAAGGGCGGACATCCGCGAACGCTTTTTGCTACCCACTATCATGAACTGAACGAGATGGAGAAAAACTTTTCCCGCATCAAGAACTATAACGTCTCAGTAAAGGAAGTCGATGGAAAGGTTATATTCCTGCGTAAGTTAGAACGTGGAGGATCCGAACATTCTTTTGGTATCCATGTGGCGGAAATTGCCGGTATGCCGCGCTCGATAGTAAAGCGCGCCAACGTCATCCTGAAACAGTTGGAGAATGATAATGCAGGTGTAGGAACCGTTGGCAAGCCAACAGCCGAAATAGCCAACAGTCGTGAAGGGATGCAACTCTCGTTCTTCCAGCTTGACGACCCTGTGCTTTGTCAAGTGCGTGATGAGATTCTTGGACTCGACGTTAACAACCTCACTCCTCTCGAAGCCCTTAACAAGCTGAACGATATCAAGAAGATTGTCAGCGGAAAGTAATGCTATTTCTTGGGGATCCGTTTCGTCATACCAATAGCACCTGCAGGACACACAATGCGGCAGAGGTGACAACCTACGCACTTGGTGCCAACGAGTCGGGGCTGACGCGTAGTACGGTCAAAGACAATAGCCTGATGACCGCCGTCGCTACATGACACTTCACAGCGTCCACAACCTACGCAGAGTTCCTTGTTGAATTTCGGATAAATAATGGTGTCACGATTCAGGTTATCGGGTTTCATAAACAAAGGCAACGACTCACCCACAAGAGATTCGAGCGAGGTTAAGCCACGCTTTGCAAGATAACGCTGAAGACCCAGCACCAAGTCGTCGATAATGCGATAGCCATACTGCATGACAGCTGTACATACCTGCACATTGCTACATCCTAACTGGATAAACTCCAAAGCATCGCGCCACGTCTCAATACCGCCGATACCACTCAATACAGGCTTTTCGGGCATCTGTGCCAACTCCAGCACATGACGCAGGGCAATGGGACGTACAGCACGTCCGGAATAGCCAGAAATAGTACGCTGTCCAGCTACTTCTGCATCGCTGTCCATCGTCACTGACTTGATGGTGTTGATGGCTGATATGGCATCGGCACCAGCCTGCATACAGGCTTCGGCAGGTTCGGCAATGTGGGTGATGTTGGGCGTCATCTTCGAAATAACAGGTATCTTAACAGCACTCTTGACGCAAGACGTAAAGGTCTTCACCAATTCCGGACTTTGGCCAACATCGCTACCCATGCCCTCGTGTTTCATCTGCGGACAGGAGAAGTTCAGTTCTACGGCATCGCAACCAGCCTCTTCGGCCATCTTCGCCAATGTTATCCAATCCTCTTCGGTCTGCCCCATGATGCTGGCTACCACCACCTTCGTGGGATAGTCTTGCTTTAGCCGTCGCAGAATGTCAAAATCCATCTCCACCGGGTTCTCACTTAACTGCTCCATATTGCGGAAACCGTAGAAGTCGCCGTGGGTGGCGTTGTTGTGCATGGCATCGAAACGGGGCGATACCTCCTTGATCTCTTGCAGGCAGATAGTCTTATAGAATACACCAGCCCATCCGGCATCGAAAGCGTGAGCCACCATTTCGTAATTGGTACATACGGCAGAAGAGGCCAGAAAGAAAGGATTTTCACAATGGATGCCGCAAAAGTTGATGTCAAGTGACGGATATTGACTCTCGTCCACTTCGTCCTTATGAATGGCATGAACAATCTCCTTGATACGTATGGGCCAGTTATAATGGATGCAGGCCTGTTCTGCCCGTTCCAGATCACCATCGCTACAGTCCTTCACCCAGCGAAGGGCGGGCTTGTGGTTGTCAAAACGGATGGCACGGATGGCACGGGCGGGGTCACCCGTCTTGCAGGCTTTGGTACAGGGAGCATCTTGGCACAGCAGACAGCGGCTGGCTTCTTCGTAGATATTCACCTTCCTTATCTTGACGCCTTTCAGTTTTATCTGGTTGTTCTCCAACGACTCGATGATGGCTAACGATTCAATATGCTTCATGCCAGCCTCTGTCAGCACTTTGCGGCCTCCTTGGAACTCCTTCTCAATGATGAAGCCCATGCCCACGATTTCGGCTCCTGCCTGTCGGCAGAGGTCCATGATACCCAGTCCTGTGTTGCCAAATGCCAAGAAGTCATCGATAAAGAGCACACGGTCTCCTGCTGTGAGATATTCACGGCTGATAATCAATGTATATTCATTCTGCTTGGTAAACGAGCGCACCGTTGTTGCCAGAAAATCACTCATCGTCGACGGCTTTTTCTTCTTGGCAAATACCACGGGCAATTCCATCATATACCCCAGCATCACCGCTGGTGCGATGCCCGATGCCTCTACAGTTAATATCTTTGTGGGTCTCGCCTGGGCAAAGCGGTTCATTAATTCCACGGCTACCTGCTTCATCAGGTAAGGATCCATCTGGTGATTAATAAAACGGTCAACCTTCAATATCCCACCATCCAGACAGTGGCCGTCTTGCAAAATGCGATTAATCAATGATTTCATAGGCATGATGAGGTCCTTAGGGCATACGCCCCAAAGACCTCTTTGATTAGTGGTTAGTCTTCAGCGGGAGAGAAGTCGCTCTTGCCGACGCCACAGATGGGGCATACCCAGTCCTCTGGGATATCTTCAAAGGCGGTGCCGGGCTGGATGCCACTGTCGGGATCGCCGGCTTCAGGATCATAGACGTAACCGCATACGTCGCATACGTACTTTTTCATAAGCTTGTTTTTGGTGTTTGAGGGTTAATAATCTGTTCTATTTTCTCAATGATGATTTCTGGACGAATAAGGTTCATGCAGGCCAGATCGCCCCGGCGACAAGGTCGCTTGCCATAGATACTACAGGGGCGGCAGTCGAGGTCGGCCTGTATGGCGTTCTCAGCAGGTTGTTTCCACCCCATGAAGCCGCCGTAGGGATGGGTTGCTCCCCATACGCTGACAACGGGGGTGGCCGTGAGTGAGGCCATGTGCATATTGGAGGAGTCCATTGACAGCATGACGTCAAGATGACTCATGAGGATGAGCTCCTGTTGCATGTTTTCCAAATGCTGGCTCACATAGACACAATGGGGAATCTCACGGCACCATTGCGTGAAGAGTTCGTCCTCCTTGCGGCCGCGACCAAAAAGGAAAATACGGGCGTGTGGGTGACGTCGGAGCAACTCTTCAATAACCTGACGGCTACGATCCACAGGATAGCACTTACCTGGGTGTGCGGCAGTGGGAGCTACGCCAATCCATTGTTCAAAGTTCTTCTTGGGGCCGATGATGGCAGGCAGCAGGTTCAGGTTACCGCCCTCGGGTGGGAAAAGTGAGGTGAACTCCAGCTTGACGGGATAGCCCAGGCGGGCCAGCACGTCGGCGTAGTTCTCAAAAGGGGTTCGCAGTTGGGCGCGTACCTTATTTTTATAAGAGGTGAGCTTGCGGCGATCGCGACGATGCTTGTTGATATGCTCCACGCGATAGCGTCCCATGTTGAATCTCATGCGTAGGTATTCTGAGCGTAGCACGTTGTGCAGGTCGGCAATCTTGGTAAACTGTTTGGCAGTCAAACGGCGATAGAGGGCGTTCAGTCCCTTCACACCGCGGTATTCTCCCTTCAGGTCGGCCTCCATGAAGTCGACGTTGGGAGCGAGGTCGTCGAAGAACGGCCTGGCAAACCTGCGGCTGAGGACGGTGATGCGTAGGTCAGGATATTGCGTAGCCAACGAGTAGACCACGGGAACAGCCATCGCCACATCACCGATAGCCGAGAAGCGGATAATCAGAATATGCTCTTTCTTCACCTTTTTATTTCTTCACCCTTCACTTTTCACTTCTTTGCCCTTTTACTTTTCACCTTTATAAAGTACGGGGTTAGTCGATGGGTCGTTGTACATCTTCATCTGACGGTACACCTTCATATAGATGCGCCCTGCCTCGATGTCCTCCAATAACTGGTCGATGGCTGTCGAGAGGTCTACCTGCTGTTCCAGCAGCACGTCGAGCTTAGCCTGACAACGCTGGCGATGCTCATCGGTAGCGTCCGTACGGTCTACCTGTTCCTTCATGTGATAAATCTTAAGGGCCAGGATGCTCAGGCGGTCGACGGCCCAGGCAGGACTCTCGGTGTTGAGTCGTGCATTGGGCAATGGCTTCACTTCGCTGTAAATCTGACGGAAGTAGGAGTCGATTTCCTCTACCAGATCGGTACGGTCCTGATTGCTGTGGTCAATACGACGCTTCAACGACAATGCCTCGATGGGGTCGATGTGCGGATCGCGGATGATGTCCTCATAGTGCCATTGAACGGTGTCGATCCAACATTTCAGGTAGAGCGAGTACTCAATTGAGTCGCGCTGGTAGGGATTCTGAATGGGGGTATCAACATTGTCCGTCAAGTGGTAATCGTTGATGGCCTGATTGAAGATTTTGTTAGCTTGTTCTGTGAATGACATGTCTATATATTGTTTTCTGTGTGCAAAGCTACTGAAACTTTTCGAAACCTGCAACTAAAAGTGCAGTTTTTCATTTAAATTTGCAAAATAAATGTACGAAAGACACGAAAAAGGCCCCATTTTTTGCACAAACACCCCTCGAGTGTGCAACAAGCAGTCACTTTTTCTTAAAAAAATTTGCGTAACTGACGGAAAATTCGTTACTTTGCACCCGCTAACGGCAAAAGGCCGTAAAAATTTTCAAGATAGCAAGTAATTATTAACATTTTAAAGATTCAAAATTATGTCAGAAATTGAAAGCAAAGTAAAGGCAATTATTGTAGACAAGTTAGGTGTAGATGAAGCAGAGGTTAAGCCCGAAGCAAGCTTCACAAATGATCTGGGTGCAGATTCACTGGACACCGTAGAGCTCATCATGGAGTTTGAGAAGGAGTTTGGCATTTCAATTCCCGACGATAAGGCTGAGAAGATTGGTACCGTTGGCGATGCCATCGCTTATATCGAAGAGAATTCAAAATAAATATGGAGTTAAAAAGAGTAGTTGTAACAGGTCTCGGCGCCGTTACTCCTGTAGGAAACACTCCTGAGGAGATGTGGAAGAACTTGCTTGACGGAGTCAGCGGAGCCGCACCTATTACAAGTTTCGATACAACCCTGTTCAAGACCAAGTTCGCCTGCGAGGTGAAAAACCTCAACGTGAACGACTATCTGGACCGCAAGGAGGCTCGCAAGATGGACCGCTACACACAGTTGGCCATGATTGCTGCCAAGCAGGCTGTCGAGGATAGTCAGATGGACTTAGAGACCGAGGACAAGAACCGCATTGGTGTAGTTTACGGTGTAGGTATCGGTGGTATCAAGACTTTCGAGGACGAAGTGAAGTACTACGGTCAGCATGAGGCCGACGGCCCCAAGTTCAACCCGTTCTTCATTCCGAAGATGATTGCCGACATCGCTGCCGGACAGATTTCCATCATGTATGGTTTCCACGGTCCTAACTACATCACCGCTTCGGCTTGCGCTTCTTCATCGAACGCATTGGCTGATGCCTTCAACCTCATTCGCTTAGGCAAGGCCAATGCCATCGTTGCCGGTGGTGCTGAGGCTGCCATTTGCGCAACGGGTGTCGGCGGTTTCAATGCCATGCATGCCTTGTCGACCCGCAACGATGAGCCCGAGAAGGCCAGCCGTCCGTTCAGCGCCAGCCGCGACGGATTCATCATGGCCGAGGGTGCCGGATGTCTCATCCTTGAGGAACTGGAGCACGCCAAGGCTCGTGGTGCCAAGATTTACGCTGAGATGATTGGTGCAGGCATGAGTGCCGATGCACACCACATCACCGCCTCTCATCCTGAGGGCCTCGGTGCCAAGCTGGTGATGCAGAACGCACTTGAGGATGCTGGCTTGAAGCCTGAGGACATTGACTACATCAACGTTCACGGCACATCCACTCACGTAGGTGACATCTCCGAGGCTAAGGCTATCAAGGAGGTCTTCGGTGATGCAGCCTTCAAGTTGAACATCTCATCGACGAAGTCTATGACTGGCCATCTGCTCGGTGCAGCTGGTGCCGTTGAGGCAATGGTTACTGTGCTGGCCGTTAAGAACGACATCGTACCGCCCACCATCAACCACGAGGAGGGCGACGAGGATCCCGAAATTGATTATAACTTGAACTTCACCTTCAACAAGGCTCAGAAGCGTACCGTCCGTGCCGGACTGTCAAACACCTTCGGCTTCGGTGGTCACAACGCCTGTGTCGTCTTCAAGAAGTATGAGGCTTAACGACATTATTGACCGTATAAAGCTCCCTTTCCGCAAGGAGAAGGAGCTTTTTTCTTCTCTTTACGACATTATGGGTTTCTACCCGCATGACATCAGCTACTACAAACAGGCGCTGATGCATAAGAGTGTGGGCCGCCGCAATGACAAGGGCAAGCCGCTGAATAACGAGCGGTTGGAGTTCTTGGGCGATGCCATGCTCGATGCAGTTGTAGGGCACATCGTTTATGAGCGTTTTCCAGGAAAGCGTGAGGGTTTTCTCACCAATACCCGGTCGAAGCTTGTCAGTCGTGATACGCTGGGCAAACTGGCCGATGAGATGGGACTGAAGCGACTTATTCTTTCAAGTGGTTACAGCAATTCCCATAACAGCTATGTGGCTGGCAATGCCTTCGAGGCACTTGTAGGAGCCATCTATCTGGATCATGGCTACGACGGCGTAAGACGGTTTATGGAGAACCGCATCCTGTCCAAACTTATTAATATCGACAAGGTGGCCTATAAGGAGGTGAATTTCAAGTCGAAGCTCTTGGAGTGGAGCCAGAAGAATCGCGTCCGCCTGGAGTTCCGAATGATAAAGCAGGGTGTTGACAAGGAGAGCAGTTCGCCCGTCTTCAACTTCCAGGTGTTTCTGGAAGGGGTGGCTGGCGAATCTGGCAAGGGCTATTCCAAGAAGGAGGCGCAGCAGTTGGCGTCAGAGGCAACATTAAAGCGTCTCAAACGCGAACCACAGTTTATAGATGCCATCTTCATAGCTAAGACCGAGCGCACCAAGATGGAGGAAATGCCGACGATGAGTGTTCCTGATACGGAGACCGAGCAGGAGTTTGTCATTCATCAGCAGGAGGAACAGGATGTTCTGGAAATTCTGGATGTTCCGGAAGCTCCGGAAGACGTTGCTACTGACAACGACGAGTTTGATCTGTCGGACATCACGGCTACGCCCCGTGAACAGTCGCGAGAGGAGATTATTGCAGCTGCCGAGGCTGCAGCCTTTGAAGAAGACAAAGCGTAATCAGAACTTCTTGGTATATTCCCTGAGTGCTGCTATCAACACGTTATTTTCCCTTGGCGTCTGAGCTGAGACACGGAAACAGCGGTTGTCAAGCCCATGGAAGTTGGAGGCATCGCGAATGAGTATACCATAATTATCGATAAGCCATTGTTTCAGCTGGCCTGCCGTGCCGTGTTCCATGTAGGCCAGCATGAAATTGGTATCTGTATCCATCAGCATCAGTCCCTTGGTACTGTTCAGTTCGTCGTGCAAACGTGCGGCTTCCTCTAGATACTCTTTCTTGTTCGGAATGACCTGCGGATGGTTCCTGACCAGGAACTTTCCCGCTTCAATGGCCAATGCGTTCACCGTCCAAGGCATACGTAGCATCCTGAGTCGGTCGATGATGAGAGGTGGAGCTGTAATATACCCTAACCGCAGACCAGGAACACAGTACTTCTTCGTCATGGAGTGTATCAGGATGAGGTTCTGGCAGTCTTGCATTTCACTCGGCTGCAGCATGCTTTTCAGCGTATAGTCTTCGTATGATTGGTCAACGATGAAGATGTAGTTGCGCTGCTCACGAATGACGTGGTTCATCAAGGCTTTCAGCATGACGTTGCCCGTCGGATTATTAGGGTTGCAAAGCCAGTAGAGACGTTTTTCGGGTAGCAGTTCCATATCATCGTTGTCATAGTACGACACCATGTGTTTGTGCATTTTGCAGGCATCGGCATACTCCGTGAACGTAGGCTGCGGAATGATGGAAGCCCACCCGCGGTACAGCTGGGCAATAAGATAGATGGCCTCTGTAGCGCCAGCAGTCACCATGACGCTGTTAGCCAGGATGCCCAGTTCTTCGGCCAACAAGCCCTCTAGCTCCTGAGCTTCGGGTTCGGGATACGAACCAATAACATCCAGCCGTGTCGCCAGATGTGTCTTCAGAGCCGACAAGTCTGCGAATGTAGGCAGATTTGTGCTGAAGTCCATTTTGACTTTGTCTCCGAAACGATAGGAGTCGTCACCGTGTCCGAAAATCATACCGCCTTGTCTATCTGTATGGTTAATGTCTTGCTGTCGAAGTGTATGCCTTTGCGCTCAACGAACTTTCCTAAGACGCCCGTCTGTGCCAGTTCTTCGGGCGTACCGATGCTGAGGCCGTTGGTGCAGTCCATCAGCCAAATGCAGTCGGCTATCTGCAAGGCCAGCTCCAGGTCGTGGGTGGACAGGAAGACGGTCTTCTGCGCTTCCTGACAGATGCGCCGCAAGAGAAGCATCACCTCCACCTTGCTGGGGAAATCGAGAAAGGCCGTTGGCTCGTCTAAGTAGATGACGGGCGTCTGCTGCGCCAGCGCCTTGGCTATCATCACCTTCTGCCGCTCACCGTCAGATAGTGTCTCAACCAGTCGGCAGCTCAGGTTGCTGATGCCTACCTGTTGTAGTGACTCATCGACGATACGCAGGTCGTCTTCAGAATTCCTGCCCCAGAAGCCGGTATAGGGCGAACGTCCCAGGCTCACCAGTTCTCTCACCGTCATGTTTCTCACGTCGGGCTTTTCTGTCAGCACAACGCCAATCATTCGGCTCAGTTCCTTGTCGGTGTATTCGCTTATCTCGCGACCTTCAATCAGGATGTCGCCTGCCAATTTAGGCTGGAAAGCCGAGAGTGTACGTAGCAGCGTAGACTTTCCCACACCATTGGCTCCTAACAGACAGGTCAGTTCGCCCTGCCTGATGGTGGCATTGATGCCCTCGGCCACAATCTTGACGTTCTTCTGATTGTAGCCGATGCTCAACTGGTGCAGTTCCACGCTACCTTTGTTCATCGTCCGCAAAGATACGATATTTTTTCTTATAACGTGCAATCATCTGGCTAAAAATATCGTTTTGTCCTAAAATATTCCCGTTTCCTGTCATCAGCAGCTGTTTTCGCGCCCTAGTAATGGCTACGTTCAGTTTGCGGTCAATGACGCAGCCGTTCTCCACAAAACAGTTGGAGGTAAGGAAGTCGAGTTGGTAGGGACGGTTGACGGTGAACGAGTAGATGATGACATCGCGCTGCGAGCCTTGGTATCGCTCGACGGTATCGATGGAGATATTTTCCAGTTGAGGTAAACCCAGCTGCGTGATTTCCTGACGTATCATGGCTATTTGGTTGCGGTAGGGTACGATGACACCCACCGTCTTGTCAGCATCGAAGCGCTCTCCATAGAAACGGACGATGCGACGCAGCAGTTCAGCCACGATGCGCGCCTCCGTTGGGTTGACCTTGTCGGAGAGCCCATGAGCCCCATGAGCTCCATAGGCCCGATTCCCCCCAGAATCTAGAAACACCACCCGCTCCTGTTTCAGTAGGTCGTCAAGATCGTCCTGCGAGGGCTGGTCGTAATGTAGCGAGGCGTCTAGCTGGTGCTCCAAAGGTACTGGTTCTAACTGCTCATCACGGTAGAACATTTGGTTGGGGAATTGGGCGATGTCAGGATGCATGCGTCCCTGTTTGCGGAGGATGCCCGTAAATTCTGTGCGGCCACATTGCTGTTCCCATCGTAGCAATCGCTCAAAGAGCGACTGTCGGCAGTCGGTGATGCCGATAGCGTTCAGCAATGGTTCATTCACCCGCGACTCTTCCTCTGACTGCTGTACGACGGCAGGCAGCTGTTTATGGTCACCGACGAGTATGAAGCGGTCGATACGGCTGCTGCTTAGCAGTCCCACGAGTCCTGGCTCCAGAATTTGTGACGCTTCGTCGACGATGCACAGCGAAAAGTGCTTCAACTGGAAAATCCATGGTCGTGCCTGCATCATAGAGGTGGTGCCCACAACGATGGAGGTGGCTTGTATGCGCTGTCGGATGTCGTCGAGTTTCGCCTTTTCGCCCAATCGTTCTTCTAAAAGGTGAGATTTAAAACGCGGGTCGCATGAGGTTTCGTTGCCAATGCGCAGATAGTCCTTGCCTGCATTTTCCAGCATGGCGCAGATCTCGTCAACGGCTCTGTTTGTATAGCTCATGAGCAGCAAATCGCCATCAGCCTCTTCCACCATGAACCTCAGTGCCATCGAGGTCTTACCCGTTCCCGGCGGACCGATGAGCAGGAAGTAGTCGCGAGCTTGTTTGGCACGTAGTAACACGTCGTCGTAATGAGAATGGTATGTGCGTGAGAGCTGTAGCGATGTGTCGGCCTCAGGGGTGCGCAGACCCAAGAGTAGTGTGCGCTTCCGTGGGTCGGCGGTAATGAACTGGTGCAGGCTCTTGATGGCGCTCGTGGTGTTCATGTCGCTGCCGGCATGTTCGATAGCCCAGCGCCTCTGCTTCATGGGGTCTACGCCCTGCTGTTTGTCGGTGAGCCTGACTTTCACACCATCGCTACCTATCTGCTCTATCGTACCTTTATAGAGTATGGCTTTGCGCACATCGGGTTCGTCGCCATCGTAGTTGTAGAGATAAACCATATCGCCGCGACGGAAGTTTAACGTAGCGTTGTTCTGTTCGCTCAAGATAATGTTGCCCGTTTCCTGCTTCTCGGTCAGGGGCATATTCCATAGGTCGCTCGCAGCGCTGCCCCGCCCTTCCTGTCGCCCCACTTTCGCGAGCAGTTGTTCGCGATAGACAAAGGTCATCATGCGTTCATGGTAGGCCCGTTCTGTTGGCGTGAGAAGTGAAAGCTGAGAGGTGAGAAGCGATAATGGCGGCTCTATGTAACGATGGAAATATCCGTCGCGCTCAGCATCCTTAAAGACCACGTCAGAACGTAGCAGAGGCAGGATGCGACCGAAGCCTTCACGGGCTATCAGCATCTCGGTAGCCACAATTTGGTTACGTAGACGGATGGCCTCGCGGAACAGTTCGCGGTAGAAGTTAACGTAGAGCAGTCCCTGGGCGGCGGGATAACGTGAGTAGAGCAGTCGGATGTCCACCTGATTGTCTGTTCGTCCAAAGTTGTAGCGCAGGATGCCGTAGTAGAGCAGTAGCTGTACGTAGTGTTCTTCTTTGAATATGGAGTTTTGAGGTATGGATGTTGAATGCGTGGCGCGCTCTATGTTGTAGTTCTTGCCCGACTTCTGCTCCACCAGCAGTCGCATGTCGCTCGTTATGAGGTCGACGCGCCCCTGCAGCCCTAACTGTTCGCAGACAAACGAAGGTTCCAGCAATGCTTTCGTGCGGTCGTAATCCTTGCTGAAGAGGGCTTCCACTGCCTCTTTGATGTTGACCGACTGCCGACAGGCATCGTCCATGAACTGCTGCGGATTGAAGTCTTCGCAGGTGGTGAACTGCAGGGCCTGTTCGCGGAAGAAGTCGTTCATCGTGTCGTTCAACTTGAAGTCCTCGTCCGCCCAGATGATGTCGTCGAGGGCGGCCCCCGCGAAGTTACCTAAGAGCATAGCCTGCGAATTGCCGCGAGGCCTCAGACGCTCTGTCGTAAAGAAGAGTGGGTGGTGTCCGTACGTACCTTGAAAGCAGTGGGCCACAGCCGAGATGTCCAGCAGGAAGTCTGGCTCCACCACCACCAATTCGGGCTGCACCTCTCTCACTCCTCTCTCCTCTCTCCTCTCTCCTCTAACAATACGACAGTCGAGCAAGTTCAGCTGCATACCTTCGCGCAGTATCTTGCGTAGGTATTCGTGTTCCGTGTAGTCTACCTCGATGTGGTCTCCGTCGGTTGTGTCTGCCCAGAATGTCTGCTCGTCATAGCTGTTGACCACGCAGCGGATGTAATGTTTTGCATGGAGTGTGGAGTATGGAGTGTGAAGTGCGGAGTGATGCGGTATCAGCCGTGTCAGTTCGCCGGGGATATCTGCTTTGTGAATGGCGGAGATAAACAGAGACAACATGCGCACGTCCTGTAGCCACTCTTCGCGGTTCAGCACCTCCGTGTGGTTCGAGTGGCGACGCATCTGCTGTACGGCTCTTCTATCCGCTGTGCTCATGCCGCTGTGCTTACACAGATAGTCCACCTGCGAGAACAAGTTGCCGAAGCCCGTGCCAGCCGTCTTCAGCCCCTCGGCGCAGCATAGTACCAGCGTTTCGTGCATAAATCGGTTGGCGGCCACACAGGGTTCACCCGCTGCCAATTCCACACACCGTTCGAAAAGCTCGTTTACATCCATCTGCGATTGTTTTAGGAGGCAAAGATACAAATGAAAAAGTGCCAAACGCCCTATAAATGGCACTTTTAGCACTTTTGTTAGTACCCCTAACGCAACTATTCTCGAACTCTTTCCTAAGAGACCTTGATAAGATTTGGGCATTACGTGAGTACATTCCTGACCCCACAAAGCTACCCCTTCCACCAAAGGAGTAATACTTACTCAGAGGTTTTCGACTGCAAAAGTACGATAAAAAACTAAATCGACCAAGAGAAAGTCTAAGTTTTTTTCTGATAGTACACGTATTGGAAAACCGAAATCGACCTCAATCACAGGAAAGCCCCCACGGTAGGGGGCTTTTGTTTACGTGTCTTTATGTAACCTTGCGCTTCTTTTCACAGTTACTACAGAGTAGGCATACAACTGTTTTCCCTGAATAGCCCAGCTACTCATTCAATAAAAAATTCGCTACTATACCAACTTTTTGCAACGAAGCTACTATTTATAATAAAACTACTGATTATGAAAAGACAATACAGAGATTTACGTGACGATACCAAAAGGCGTATCTCACAGAGTTTGAAGGGTCGCAGTTTTAGCGACAGCCACAAACAAGCTATCAGTGACGCAATGCGTCAGTATTGGGCTACTATACCATACCGCCCAAATGACAATAACGAGAGTAATAATCAAAGCAATGAAACGAGTATGTAACAGACCTATCCAAATCGATGCACTGACCATCTGCTATGAGGTCGTGCATCCTTACTACTATGAACAACTTACTACCCTCGAATATGGTGAGTGCCTTGATATGGACGAGTTCAGACTATACAGAACTGAGGGAAGATACTTTGAAAACGTCTATGCCATTCGATTGGATAACGGCACACGTGATATAGAGTGGGGCGTATTGAAATTCAATCTTGCACGAGGTGACGAGCAGAGCAACACGCACACCAACGGCAACCGCAAAGTATGGTTCAGCCTCAACAATGAAACTCTCTACTCAAAGGACACCTATTTTCTGACCTACATTGAGCAAAGACTGGGGTTAGAGTTCCATAACGTGACGAGTCTTGACCTCGCACTTGACACACCTTTCAGCGTTAGTCCACTCGTAAAAGCGTACCTCCATAACAAAGACGTGACCTCCATTTTGAACGGCAAACGCATCATTGACAGAGACGAGGACAGACCAGAAATCACATACACAAACAGCGGTAGCCTCAACAAACAAGACAAGTATAAGACGGTGAACATCAAGCAACGCAACGCCATCAAGGACAAGAACAAGGGCATAACGGTACTAACGTACGACAAGGCGGCAGAGATTGGCAACGCCTCTGACAAGCAGTATATACTCGACTATTACAGCAACCCCCAAAGGCTATACAGAACAGAGGTGCATCTGAACGCAGAGGACATCAAGAACTATGTCGAGCGTATAGGCATTCAATACACGCCTCTCATTCTATTCGATGAGGCTGTTCTTGAAGGTATGTTTTTTCATTACCTTGGGAGCGTGATACGTTTTCAAAGCCGAAAGGTCGATGCCAGTTGGGAGCACCTTTTAGGACGCTCGTAGGTATATAACAACCACCCCTACGAGATATGTCGCAAATCACATATCCTTTTGATATATTGGGCAAAGCGTATCATATTAAAAATGTATCAATGTAATCTTAATATCGACCACATTGATACATTCTTTTTGTATCATCTTAACTTAAAAGATTAAACGATTATTGACCCGCTTTTTGTCCTTCCCTATATCCTCTTTCATAGTTTTCCTTGTAAATTCTGAACAACTCTGCCATTTCTGGTGTGCTTGGAGCACCGTGTTCTATAGAGAAATTGGATTTTATGACTTCTTGCTGAGGATTTGCGATAGAGGTTCCAAGGCTGAACCCACATTGATAACCATCGTTATAACCTTCCTCTGCAATTTGATTGGCAATTTCACTCACAGCAGTTTCATCGATTGATTCTTCTGCTTCACTTGCGTCATTAGTAATGGACGTTTCTTGCACTGATTCTTCCGTTTTTGCTGCTTTCTCCATATTGCCATTTGAAGAATTCCCTCCGCTTTGTGTTAGCATAACGTTAAATATTGTTCCTAACGCACCCAATAACAGAGCAGATTTCGCCATAGAAGTTTTCTTTCTTATTAGAAGGATTAATCCGCAAAGGATACCTACAGGCCCGATAAGAAAGCACAAAACCTTCTGCCAGATTTTCAGTTTCTCCTTTTTCTCCTGTTCGACAGAAGTCTGAGGTTGAATTACTTCTTGTTGGGGTACAGATGCGCCACCAACCACTTGACCACACTTGGGGCAAAATTTTGCCCCATCGTCTAATTGTGTACCACAATTTCCACAAAATGCCATAGTTAGATTGTTTTTAAAGATGTTATTAATAATTGTTAGCCCCTTGATTTGAGTAGACAGAAAAAGAAAACGTGGACTATTCGCTATATCTGATTCTGAGGTCTTCGACTACCTATCACTCAAATATGGAACAAAGCCCACGCCAAGGCGTGAGCATCGCTTTTATTCCGTAGAGTGATTTTTGAAAGTGTCGAAGTTTCAGAATCACAGAATTAAGCAGACGCTTCTTTCCTATATGTCTTTTATCTGTTTTATGTCATAGGCAATAAATTTTAAGTTTATGCTGCAAAATTAGTAATTTTTTCTGGGACAACAAAGCAAAACCTCATTTTTCATTCAATAATATACGCAATTCTTCTCTGCTGTTGAACTGAAACACCTGTTCCCCGATTCTAATATATCCCTCAACATCATCCATCGGCTCAAACAGGCTCTTTAGTGATACCCCCAAGGCGTTAGCCATCTTCTGCATAGTATCAAGCCGACAATTACCCCCAAGGGCACGTGTTAATGCTGCTGGGTCAACACCCATACTTGCAGCCAATTCTTTCATTTGCAGTTTACGTTCCTTACATATCCTGCGAACGTTTTGTGATAGTATATTCTCCATTTTCTTCCAATTTTGGGGCAAAGTTACGAAAAATTGCTTGAAAAAACAAGAAAATTAGAGAAAATTGAAAAATAAATCAAGAAATGTTTGGGGGTTTCAGAAATTTTGTATATCTTTGCACTGTAAATAATTGATATTAAAAACAATCATATAGAAGGTTAAAGAACAAATAAATCAAAAACCAGAAAAAATGAAAAAGGTAGTAATCTTCGCACGAGTAAGCACCAACATTCAGGACTATGACCGTCAAGTGAACGAACTTACCGCCCTCGCAGTGCGCAATGAGTGGGCAGTTGAGGCTACCTTTTGTGAAAAGGTGAGCGGAGCCAAGAAGAACGCAGACCGCAAGGAACTGAGCCGTATGGTGGACTACGTACAAGCCCATCATATTAATAAGGTGGCAGTGACGGAACTCAGTAGGTTAGGACGTGACACACTGCAAGTGCTCGAAGTAATAGAGCAGTTCAACAAGTTAGGCATCAGCCTCTACATACAGAACTACGGCATTGAAACCTTAACTGACAATGGCGAGGTGAACCCAATGAGCCAGTTCCTTATCACCATCTTAGCCGAAGTTGCCCGTATGGAGCGCAAGACCATCCGTGAACGTGTTGAGAGTGGCTACAAGAACTACAGAGCCAATGGCGGCAAGGTTGGGCGCAAAGAGGGCTACCGCAAGAGCGAGGCAGATATGCGAGAGCAGTACAGCGAGGAAATCCGCCTGCTGCGTAAAGGCATCAGCCTGCGCAACATCAGCAAAATAACGGGTACGAGCGTCAACACCATACGCAAGTGCCAGAGCCTCATCAGTTGAGGCTCCTAAAATAAGTGCCGAGCAAGGCACACCGTAATACTAACACATAGTGCTAACATTAGACTACTGCAAGAAAATTCTAAACAAAGGAGAAAGAAAATACAACGAAGAGGAAATAAAGGGAATAAGAGAATATCTATACTTCATAGGTGAACTCCAATTAAGAAATAACGAGAATTAAAATTTACATAGTATGAACATAATACTTTATTGTCGAGTGAGTACAGACGAGCAAGCAGATGGTTGCTCTTTGGATATGCAGGAGAGGTATCTGAGAGCCTACTGCGATAATCACCACTACAACATTGTTGGCGAGGAAAAGCCCTACAAAGAGGACTATTCAGCCAAGCATCACGACCTCAGACGGCCAAAGATGAAACAACTCTACGATTATTGCAGGAAACATCGTCACGAGGTTGACAAAGTGCTTTTCTTACGCTGGGATAGGTTCACCCGCAACCTTGAATTTGCTCTAACCTACAAACGTAAGTTCATTGACGAGTTAGGCATTGAGATTAACGCCATAGAATCGCCCATAGACTTCAAAGGCACTGAGTGGTCGATGCTGTTAGGAATGTACTGCGGTGCTGCACATACTGAGGACGAGAAAATCTCACGTAGGACAAAGGACGGCATACACGGTACACTACTCAAAGGTAAGTGCTCAAACAAAGCCCCACGTGGCTACGTGAACAAGCGAACGGATAAGGGAGAGCCATACGTTGACATAGACGAGCCACAAGCAAGAGCCATACGCCAAGCGTTTCAAGAAGTCGCCAAGGGCGTAGAGGCTCCCAACTGTATTAGGCGTAGGCTCTGCCCCAACATTCAGAAAGACGCTTTCTATAGGATGCTACGTAATGTCTTTTATATTGGCCTAATCAGAGTGCCTGCTTACAAGGACGAAAAAGAACAGATAGTCAAAGGACAACACCAAGCCATCATTGACGCTGACACCTTCGACAAAGTGCAAGACATACTCAGCGGCAAACGTAAGAGTGAGCCGAAACTGAGCAAGGCAATCGACCCCGACCTGTTTCTGCGCAAATACATTGTCTGCCCAGTCTGCGGACACTCCATCACGGGAGCCACAAGTCGAGGCAAAGGGGGCAAATACAAATACTACAACTGCTGCCACGATGGAAAGCACCTACGCAGACCAGCGGACTATGTAAATGACAAGTTCGCCACTTGGGTAGGAGGTTTACGACCCAACAAAGAGGTGTTAGAACTCTATACTGAGGTACTGCAAGACCTACGAGGCGAACACAAAAAGGACGTTCAAAAGGAGGTTGAGGCTCTGCGTAAGGAGATGGAAAAGGTTGAGGCTTTGCGCAATGGTGCTGATGATAGACTATGTGAGGGTATGCTCACGTCAGAGGCTCATAAGCGCATAACAGAGAGGTACGAGCGACAAATGAACGAACTGCAAGAGCGCATAGAACTGCTGCAAACGGACACCAAAGGACTGAGGGAGAAAATTGACTATTCGGTGAATATCATCGCAAATTTAGGGTTATTTATGAAAGATGCGCCAGTCAAAGTGAAATGTAAACTGCTGAGTTCGATGTTTCCGCAAAAAATCGAATTTGACGGAGAAAAATATCGAACTCAGTCATACAACCAAGTGCTTGACCTTATCTTTCAAGAAACCAATAAGTTGCGAGGGTACGGAGAAAAAGAATGTGTGAAATCCGAGGCGAATTCTCACTCAGTACCCCGACCGAGAATCGAACTCGGAACTAAGCTTTAGGAGAGCCTTGTTATATCCATTTAACTATCAGGGCAATTAAAAGTGTGTGCAAAGGTACGGCAAAAAAGGGAAACAACCAAATTATTTGGCAGCTTTTTGCTTGTTGGCTACTACAGAGAGCAGGATGGAAAGCAGCAGGACACCAAAGATGACAGCTAATGACCAGTGCGTGGGAATCTCGATATGGGGCATGTTCAGCTCAATGTCGAAGAGATGGCCCAAGCGGTTGACATAATTGTTCATGGCCAGCAGCATCTTCACGCCTACGAAACTGAGGATGATGCCGAGGCCGTACTTCAGGTAGGTGAAGTACTTGGCAATGGCGGCCAAGGCGAAGTAGAGGGCGCGGAGACCGAGGATGGCGAAGATGTTGGAGGTGAGCACGATGAAGGGGTCGCGGCTGACTGAGAAGACGGCGGGAATGGAGTCGACGGCGAAGGCCACGTCGGTGGTCTCAATGACGATGAGGGCAATGAACAGGGGGGTAGCGAGATATTTTGGTGAAGCGTGCGCTTGAACTTGTTCGCTTTGCTTGCAAAGAGGGGTGACGGGTGCCGGGATGAAGAACTTGTCGCCATGCATCTGGTCGCTAACGGGAAAGAAGCGCTTGAAGACGCGGACGAAGATGTTTTTGGATGGGTCAACGCTTTCGTCATCGTCGTGCCCGAACATCTTGATGCCTGTATAGATAAGGAACAGTCCGAAGATGCCTAATACCCACTCAAACCGCTCGACCATCGCCGCACCGGCAAAGATAAAGACGCTACGTAATACCAAGGCACCGAAGATACCCCAGAAGAGAACCTCGTGCTGATACTTACGTTCGACGCCGAAGAAAGTAAAAAGCATGAGAAAAACGAAGAGGTTGTCCATCGACAGCGACTTCTCGATGAGATAGCCGGCCAGGAATTCCATCGCCTTGCCGTGCGGATCGATGGGATACCAGAGGTAAATGCCGGTGCAGAAGACAAGTGAGACGCCTATCCAAACCGCCGTCATCTTCAGGGCCTCACCGATACCCACCTCATGCTGACCCTTACGGCCGAACATCTTCAGGTCAGCTATCAACATTAGGAGCACCAGGATATAAAACACTATCCACGCCCATAGGGGCATACCCATCATGTCCATTTTCTATTGTTGTTTTATTGTTTCTGTCCCCCCGCTTTTCAGTATGTCGGCTGCTTGTTGAGGGGTTATCGTAACTGGGCCGCGCATGAATTCGGGCACATTGTAGCTCTTTAATAATTGACGATGACGGTCGGGATCGGCCTGTGGCAGTTCAAAGGGCTTTGAGGCTTTACCCTCAGCATCGATGTGGGCAATGAAGGGACGTGTGAAGATGCCATCGGTGCGGCGCGACGAGAAGACCACCCAGCGCCCGTTCGACGACCAGGAATGATAACTCTCAGTATCATCGGAGTTTATTTCTTCCACCGGTCTCACTTCATCACTTTTCACTTCATCATTTTTCACTTCTATCATCCATAAGTCAGCATCGTGGTGCCAGATATGGAAGTTGCCCCACTCGGCCATCGTGAACATCAGCCAGCGACCATCGGGCGAGATGCGTGGCAGGGTGGCACTCATGCCTATCGTGTCGGCAGCGAATACCAGCTCACGAGGACCAAACTGACGGGTGTCAGGATTGAATGGCTTGCGGTAGAGGCTGTACTTCACCTCCTGTGCCCGCAGAGTAATTTCGCTCATATCCACCGTGTCAGCAGGATACTTGAAGTGTGCACTAGCGTAGTAGAGCCATCGTCCATCGGGCGACCAGCAGGGGAAAGTCTCCAATTCGTCGGGCTGCTGCTCGATGGTTGTCACCTGATGACGGTCGATGTCGTAGAGTATCAAGTCGCTGGCGGCATCGATGACTTCAATTTTGTTCAGGTCAACCGTATGGAAGGTCTGCAATGTCGTGTTGGTGCTGTAGGCAATGAGTTTCAGCGTGGGGTGCCAGGCAGGATAGACGCCAGAAGAGAGCATCGAGTCGTTCTTCATATCGACCTTCTCGGCTTTTCCGTCATAGATGATAACGGTGCCGCCATTGGCGTGGCGGGCGTGGAACTGCATACGCTCGGGATTCCACTGCTGGTAGTTGTGGCAGTTGACGCATTGGCCGCCAGCCTCTGTGGAGCAGAGCATATTGTCGATGATGACCTTCTCGTCGAAGGTCTCCAAACAGCGCTGGTTGATGGTCAGCTCTTCGTAGGACACGTACGAAGGTGATATCATGCGATAACTCAGGTAGGGGTCGATGCTGTCGGGTGACACAAATATCTGATAAGGTGTGAAGCGCACCCACAGGCCGTCCTTCTCTGCAAACACCTCGACACAGATGCTGCCACCACGGGCGGCTGCCGTCAGCAACCGCCACTCATCCAAATCGGGGCGTACTTTGAGACCGCCGCAGACCAGCTGGTGGTCGCCCGCTGTGAAACGAGTCACAGCATCGTCGGCTGGTGCCAACAGTTCGAAGTTCAGCGGCGCGATGTTGACAGGAACGGTTACTCCCGCATAGTCAGGATAGATGAGGGGCTCTCTCTTCACCTGCTGGTAATTAGCAGGCACCTGTGCCTGTCGACAGGCTGTTAGTGCCAATACGAAGAGGAGAAAGGAGAAAAGGTGGCGGAAGGAGGATAGCTTCTGTCTCATGGCTCAATAATCTTACATTTGTTGCGTCGATAGTAACGCATAGTGAATCGTGCCAGCTCCTCCTGTTCGCGGGTACCGCCCGACGTGCTCAGGATGTGCTCAAAGAGGAAGTGCTCCAACTGCGATTGATCGCTGGTCAGGAAGTTGTCGTCGCGCAGCAACGGCAGAATAGGCTTCAGCGCAGGGTCACCTGCAATGACCGATGGGCGATAAAGCATGTCTTGATAATGGTGTGCCCACGAACGGTGGAAGTCGGTCTTCTTCAGTAGGTTGATGTAGTGTTGGGCAGCAACAAACTCACTATTAATCAGCGAACAGAGGGTCATCAGTTTCAGTCTCTCAATCGTCCATCCATACTCCACGCCGTCCTCCATGCACCAGCGGTAGCAGTAATTGGGGATGCCATACTCCAGATAAAGCCGCTTACCGAAGGTGTGAACCATTCGGACGGGGAAGGGTGCATTGGGCAGAGCTGAACCATTGGGATAATGGTTGGTCTCGTCGCCAGACTTTCCCAGGCGGAAGAGTGCCAGGTTGCGCATAAGGCAGATGGCGCGAGTAGGCTCCTTTGCAACCTGAGCCGTACGAAGAACACTGTTCCAGTCCTGACGGTCGATGCTGCGGCTCATAGCCAGCTCACGGTGGAAGTTGCCGTCCTTGTACCAGAAGATGGCGAGGGCGAGGATGGCTATTATTCGAGGTGCGAGGTACGAGATATGAGGTGCGAGATTACCTTTCGTGCTTGAAATAGTCTTGAACCTCGATAAAAACGCAATGCTGCACACCAATATAATATAAGGTACGTAATAGCCGAAGAAACGGTGACCGCTATAGCTGAAGACGGGCAGTGCCGTCCAGTAGATGTTCACGATGTTCGTTTCGTGGTAAAGGGTGTGGTAGCAGATGAGCGGCACAGCGATGATAGCAAACAGGGCTAACAGGGAGTCGACGATACGGTGACTACCCTCCGTGCGCCAAGCCATCAGAGCCATTAGTGCGACACCCCACAGACCGTAGAAGCCGAAAAGCGGATAAGCTACACTGGCTGACAACGGGACAAAAACGGTACGCACGAAGAAACGGGCAGGTAACAAACGGTAGACTCCGGCCATGAGGACTGCCACAATGGTGCCCAACGTAGCATCAAACACGACTCCAGGCAACTTCAGGTAGAACACCCAGTAGCCGAGTGTAGTGATAGTCAGCACCAGACAGGCTACGGGAATCAGTCCTGATCCGACATCCTTGAAGCGGAACGTGCGCTGAAGCAGCCATAACAAAAAAGCCCAGAGCAGGCCCAACAAGCCAGCTCCGAGCATAGGATAATAGCAGAACTGCGTCAGATAGCAACCAGCCCATGTCAGTAATCCGCCCGCCCGCACCATCTGTTGCTCGAAGAACAACTGCGTATGCAGAAAAAGGCTTTGCTCCTGAGCGGTGTACAGCAGGTCAGCCTCAAAGACCGCCAACAGCACCACCGCCAAGAGCACACCGACGTATGGCCACAATCTCTTCACTTTCCACTCTTCACTATTCATTAGCGAGGCGCATCATCCTACCTGTGAACCGGGCTTCACATCCTTCGTAGTAGTGACAACGCTGAGACTCTCGTCGGCATCGACGGCCGAGAGAATCATGCCCTGACTCTCGATACCCATCATCGTACGCGGCGCAAAGTTGGCCACAAAGAGGATGCGCTTGCCTATTAGTTCCTCAGGATTCTCGTAGAAGGCAGCAATGCCCGAGCAGATAGTGCGGTCCTGACCTGAGCCGTCGTCGATGGTGAACTGCAGCAGCTTCTTCGACTTCTTCACCTTCTGGCAGTCCTTCACCAAGCCGACACGGATGTCGAGCTTCTCGAACTCCTCGAAACTGACGGTATCCTTGATGGGCGCAGCCTTGTAAGCAGCGGCCTCATTGGCTTTTTTGGTAGCCTCCAGCTTGTCGAGCTGCTTCTGAATCACCTCGTCCTCAATCTTCTCGAACAGCAGGGCGGGTTCACCAAGCTGATGTCCAGCCGTCAGCAGGTCGGTCGAGCCAAGCTGCTCCCACTCAAAGCTGCTGATATTCAGCATCTCACGGAGTTTCTTGCTCGAGAACGGCAGGAACGGCTCAAAGGCAATGGCGAGGTTGGCCGTCAGCTGCAGACAGATATTGAGGATGGTCTCGCAGCGCTTGGGATCCTGCTTCCACACTTTCCAAGGTTCGCAGTCGGTGATGTACTTGTTGCCAATACGGGCCAGGTTCATGGCCTCAAATTGGGCATCGCGGAACTTGAACTGCTCCAACAGACGCTCCACTTTCTCCTTCACGTCCTTGAATTCCTCCAATGCGGCTTTGTCCACCTCCTGCAGTTCGCCGCAGGCGGGAACGATGCCGTTCCAGTATTTCTTTGTCAGTTGCAGGGCGCGATTGACAAAATTGCCGTAGACGGCCACCAACTCGTTGTTATTGCGGTCTTGGAAATCCTTCCAGGTAAAGTTGTTGTCCTTGGTCTCAGGGGCATTGGCAGTCAACACATAGCGCAGCACGTCCTGCTTGCCCGGCATATCGACGAGGTACTCATGCAACCAGACAGCCCAGTTGCGCGAGGTCGAAATCTTGTCGTTCTCCAAGTTCAGGAACTCGTTGGCGGGCACGTTGTCAGGCATGATGTACTTACCGTGGGCCTTCATCATCGTGGGGAAGATGATGCAGTGGAACACGATGTTGTCCTTGCCGATGAAGTGTACCAGACGGGTGTCCTCGTCCTGCCACCATTTCTCCCAGTTGCCCCAACGTTCGGGCTCTTTGGCACACAGTTCGACGGTGTTCGAGACGTAGCCGATGGGGGCATCAAACCACACGTAGAGCACCTTGCCGTCGGCTCCCTCCACAGGTACAGGGATACCCCAGTCGAGGTCACGTGTCATAGCACGAGGCTGCAGATCCATATCGAGCCACGACTTACACTGTCCATAGACATTCGGGCGCCACTCCTTGTGCTCCTCCAGTATCCACTGCTTCAGCCAGTCCTGATACTCGTTCAGGGGCAGGTACCAGTTCTTGGTCTTCTTCAGCACGGGCGTCGAGCCGCTGATGGTTGACTTCGGGTTAATCAGCTCTGTGGGAGAGAGGTCGCGACCACACTTTTCACACTGGTCGCCGTATGCCCCTTCGTTGTGGCAATGAGGGCACTCGCCTACCACGTAGCGATCGGCCAGGAACTGCTTGGCCTCCTCGTCGTAGAGCTGCTCGGTGGTTTCCTCCACCAGCTTGCCCTCGTCGTAGAGCTTGCGGAACCATTCGGCGGCAAACTTGTGATGCGTCTCACTGGTGGTGCGGCTGTAGATATCAAATGAGATGCCGAACTCCTCGAACGACTTCTTAATCATCTCGTGGTAGCGATCCACGACGTCCTGCGGGGTGATTCCCTCTTTGCGCGCGCGTACCGTAATAGGTACTCCGTGCTCGTCGGAGCCTCCGATGAACAACACCTCGCGCTTCTTCAGGCGGAGATAGCGCACATAGATATCTGCGGGGACATACACCCCGGCCAGATGTCCGATGTGTACGCCGCCATTTGCATAAGGTAGCGCCGATGTTACTGTCGTGCGCTTGAAATTCTTTTTTTCCATGACAAATTGTGCTTTTTTTCTAATTGGTTGCAAAATTACTGTTTTTTTTCCAATTATTTATTGCTTTTTCAATTATTTTGTTTATCTTTGTGCCCAAAAGGAACATTTAACGTAATAATTCAATCAATAAATGCGTATGAAACAAACTAACAACCCATTTATTACCGGAATCTGTGCATTGGCCATGATGCTGCTGGCACAGCCCGTTCATGCTCAGAATGAAATAGAATATGGCATCTTTGACCACCTCGGAGCGGGAGTCTCCCTGGGTACTGACGGTATCGGTGTCGACGTTGCTGCCCCGCTGACCGACTATGTAGCTTTTCGCGCGGGAGTGTCGTTCATGCCGAAGATCAAGATTAAGAAGAAGGACATCCACCTCAAGGATAACGATCCTGATATTGAAGACCATGTCGATGTCGAGGGTAAGCTGAACATCTTCGACTTCAAGTTGCTGGCCGACTTCTACCCCTTCAAGAGCAGTTCTTTCCATATTACTGCTGGCGCGTTTATCGGCAGTGAGGATGCCGTCCACGCAGTCAACACTTCAAAGATTTTAAAATACGAAAAAGATTATGGTCAAAAAGGAATAGGATTGGGCAATTATTGGCTCACAACCGATGAAAAAGGTTACGTTCATGCTGATTTGAAGGTCAACAGCTTCAAGCCCTACATCGGCTTTGGCTTTGGCCGCGCCGTACCCCGTAAGAGCCGTGTCAGCGTGTCGTGTGACTTTGGTGTTAAATTCTGGGGAAAGCCAGGACTGGGTGCAATGACAAAAGACTTCAAACATACTGTTGGTAATAATAGTATGGAGTCTTATCACAAATTCTCTTATGATGATTTGGATGAGAATGATGATGAAGACTTGAAGGACGCTTTCAAAATTATAGAGAAGGTGATTGTCTATCCCGTACTTAACGTCCGTATTAGCGGTAGAATATTTTAAGAATTGAAGAATTAAAAAATTAAAGAACTAAAATATCAAGAACTATGAAGAAATTTTTCTATTACGCATTTGCTGTGATGACAGCGATGTGCATGACTGCCTGCAGCAGTGACGATGATGACAACGGTGGCAGCCAGGAGCAGGAAGTAAACCTGCCAACACCCAAGAATGCGGACAATGCCGCACAGTATGTTCTCACAACTCCGAAGGCTCCTGAGGTTGCCGCTGGTGCAGAAGTAAATCCAGATGCTCCTCAGCTGCAGACAATCGACATTACTGAAAGCTGTGAGCTGATGCTTGAACTTCGTCGGCCAGATGGAGATATTCAGTACTTTAAGGAGAAGGCTGTTCTGAATGGCAACATCTACACCGTGAACGGCGAAAAGGTCAAGGGTACTGTCAAGGTTTTGGGGAACGCCGCAAGAATGACTCGTGGTACAACCGGCCTCGAACTCAATCTGGAGGTTAGGTATACGAAAACCGAGATATACACCTACACTACTAATGACGGTACTACAGTTACTACTATAGAGAAGAGATCTGTAGACTCCAGCGAAGCTCTGAAGAGGTTGTCCCGAACATGGAATGTCGCCGCCATCATACTCGAATTACATAGCTCAGATATTGATGCTATTGAAAGGTGGAATGCAACAAATAATATTATTAATCTTGAATCCACTGTCTTGGAAGAAGCTCTCAAACGCGGTGTCAGTCTCACCGAAGACGAGAAGAATGAACTGAGGAAGACGGTGAAGGACATCACCATTACCGCAAGTGGAGACCGCCTCTTCTCCATTGACTATACGAATGCTAACCCTGACGTTGCTACTTGGGAATGGGCAGATGCCAGCAAGACAAAGATAACAATCAAGTTGAAGGACGGAAAAATGGGTAATAAGTTTATCCAAGATGCTACCGATATCCATTTTGAGTTCTATGCTGGTAGCTATTGCAACATGACTATGGCTACCACTTTCGATGATAATTCTAATAAAAAGTGGGATGTTACTTTGACTGTGCAGATGCAAGCTCCTGCTAACTAATTGAGGAAATTAACTACAGATAATTGAGCAGTTCAGCGAACTGCTCAATTTTTTTGAGCCGTTCATGATCGAACTCTTCGAAATGCTCCAGTTGCCATGTGACGTGAAAGGGAATGTGGATGGCCCAGGCACCGATGGCCAGAGCGGGAGCAATGTCGCTCTTCAGCGAGTTGCCTATCATCAGCAGTTCCGACGGATGTATCCGTTGATGTTCGCACAGTGCCAGAAACTCCTTCTGCCCCTTGTCGCTGGTAATCTCCACATCATCGAAATACTGCAACAGTCCGCTTCGTTTCAGCTTGTTCTCCTGGTCTTGCAATTCGCCTTTGGTGAAACAGACCTTACGATAGCCGTCAATCCGTGCTAAGGTCTCCTCTACACCAGGCAGAGGGGTTGCAGGCAGGTGCAGCAGGAGCTTACATTCAGCCAGCAAGTCTGAGAGTTGCTCCGTACTGATGTGGCTGCCGCCTACGCGCAGCGCTGTCTCAATAATAGATATGGTGAAGGCTTTGCAGCCGTAGCCTAAGTCGGCCATATTGCCGCTTTCCGTCTTGAACAGCTCGGCTGCAGGTTTTTCGCAATAGGGCGCAATCAGGCTGTAGAGTAGATTCTCCACCCGCTCGAAGTGCGACTGACAGTCCCACAGGGTGTCGTCAGCATCAAAGGCTATTACTTTCCATCTCTTCATCGTCTGTTGTCGTTTTAGTTACTATTGTGTCCTGCTGTATGGCCTGCGGCTGTTCCTCCTTGTTGGCTGGCAGACTATCGACTCTCTCTTTCGGCTTGGGCTTTTCAATCGTTCCGCTCTGCGTAAGGAAGCGCAGGTAGCCACCGTAGGTGTGACTGGAATAAGCCTTGAAAATGTTGTTGGCAAAAAGGATGTCGGTGATGCCGTTCTCCTCCACGTATTCCACCATGTTACGGGTGAAGTATCGAGAGTCGATGACGTGGACTTCCTCAAAGGAGTAGAAAAGATAGCCCGGCAGGGCATTGCCGAAACTGTCTTTCAGGATAATCAGCCGCCGGCCGTTATGAGTCGAAGTGCGCACACGGGTAATCTTGGTGTCGCCACCCATAAAGGTGCAGTAGGCTCCACCGCTACCGTCCTTGAATCGGAAGAAGAAAGCACTCTTGTAGGGACGTCCCATGCCGATGACGTGATAATTCTCGTCGATAGTGTAGTCCGTATAGGTCGTGGTGTACTCTACTCCCTTCGGCACGTAATAGACAAAATCCTCTGGGGCATTCTTGACGGCAATGTCCTGAGAGTAGCCATACATACTGCCTACATAGCCGTGAACCACCCTTCGGTCGTAGTCTGTCAGCGGACGGAAGGGGACACCAGCCACGCGGGCAAACTCCTGTGCGGCATAGAAGGCGCCTAATGGTGCCCAGTGGTGGTCGGTGCGCAGGAATATATCCTCATCAATGTGTTTACCCAGCGCATCGTAGATGTCGACGGCCTTCACGTCAGGTGCCAGATGACTGATGACATTGTCGATGGTGGGGCGCTGGGGCTTGGTTCGCCGTTTCATCTTTTCCGGGCAGTAATACTCTACGGCCGTGGGAATGACCATGCAGTAGACGTTCACCCCGGGGAAGGTTTCTTTGTACTTGTTGGCTGCCAGCGCATAGCCCGTACAGCCTTTGGCCGAACCGCCATAGGCCATCAGGGCACGTACATTGTCGCCCGACCCAACGATGATGATGCCTGCATTGGCTATTTTGGCATTTTCGTCGGCCAACGGGTTACGAATGTCAGCATCGATTGCCGCAGCGTCAGCCGTAAGGGTGCTGTCAGTCTCCTGTTCCAAACCAGCAGCGTGGAAGGTGATACTCTCCTGACCAGTGTCCAAACGTATCCAGTCCTTCACAGTCATACTGAGAGCCATCAGCTGGTCGCGGAAGGGTTCGCTGTCGCTGAACCATGAAGACACCTCGCTGGTAAATGTTCCGTCGAACAGCTTCTCTACGGTGAACTTCGGAAACGTCGCCAGTTCGCGCTTCTCAAGTTCTGAGAAGGTGCTCCGCGGGAAGGTGCTGAAGACAATGGCAAACACCGCGAACAGGATGCTGAACAGTGTCAGATAGACTTTGCTGTATTTCATTGTGTGAGGAATCGCTGGTAGTTCTGACTGATTTTGGACATCGAGGCGTGTATCAGGTTATTGGCAAACAGCAGGTCGGTGATACCGTTGCGACTGATGTAGCTGCCGATGTTCTGCAGGAAGTAGCGACAGTCTACGACGTGTATCTGCTCGAAGGCAGCAAAGAGGTAGGGCGGCAGGGCATTGCCGTAGCTGTCCTTCAGGATCAGCAGCCGCCGTCCGCCTGCAACGTCGGTGGTGACGGTGGTGGTGTTCAAGTCGCCGCCCATGAAGACACAATAGGCGGCACCGTCGCCGTCGCTGTAGGGACGGAAGAAGTCAAACTCCTCGGGTTCTGAAGCAGTGAGCACCGTGCGGCGACGACGGCCTTTGCCGATAGTCACGTTACGATAGTTGATGCGCGAGGCACGAAACGCTGTACGAGGAACGTAGTACACAAACTCCTCTGGAGCCTGCTTGACGGCATTGTCACGCGAGAAGTTGAACATACTGCCCACATAGTCGCGGATGACTCGTCGCTCGTAGTCCCTGAGTGGTGGAAACACGACACCCGCCACACGGGCAAACTCCTGTGAAGCATAGTAGGCCCCCAGGGGCGACCAATGATGGTCGGTGCGTGAGTAGATAGGTTCAGCCACGTGTGCCTGCAGCGTATCGTAGATGTCTACCCATTTGACTTCTGCCGACAGCCGCTTCATCAGGCTGTTGATGACGGGCCGTTCTGCCTGTGTCCACGAACGTACGGAGTCTGGACAATAGTAGGCTACGGCATTGGGGATGACCATGCAGTAGACGTTCAGCTCAGGAAACAGCTGCTTGTACTTGTTGACCACAGCGGCATAGGCAGCCACATCGTCCGTCGTGCCTTTGTAGGGCTCAATGGCTCTGACGGTACGTCCTGTGTCCACCAGGATGATGCCGTTGCGTACGCGCCGCGCCGTCTGGCCGTCGGTCGTGCTGGCTGTCAGCGCTGTGATGAGAAGTATCAGTAGGTTTCGTTTCACTTTTTCTTAGAATCTTGTGTAAATAAACGCATTGTTTGTGGCACCTACTAACAGGGCCACGCTGAGCACCAACAGCACCACCGAGACCGTCAGTCTGACGGCAAATGTCAGGGCAGGCCGCAGGCTGCCTTCGTCGCTGGTCATGCGCTGCAACAGCCGTGCCCCCTCGCTGCGTATCGGCATACACAGAAGCAGGGCGATTACCCAGAGCCAGCAGTTATCGGTCAATGCCGTTATAGTCACATAGTCATGCAGCGTCTCCGTCTGTCCGAAGAACACCTCGAAGAACTGCATCATACGGCTACTGTCATCGAAATAGAAAATGCCCCATCCGATGACGACCAACAACAGACTATAAAGGTGAAGAAGTGGAGAGGTCAGAAGATTGGAAAGTGAAGAACTACAGGGAATCCGCAGGATGGTGTACTTCTCCAACATGACAATCACGCCGAAGTAAACGCCCCAGATGATGAAGTTCCACGAGGCCCCGTGCCACATACCCGTCAGGAACCACACCACCAGGATGTTCACGGCCTGGTGCCGACGGTTACCACCCATGGGGATATAGACGTAGTCGCGGAAAAAGCTGCCCAGCGAGATATGCCACCGCCTCCAGAAGTCGGTGATGGACGAACAGCAGTAGGGGTGACGGAAGTTCTCGTTGAAGTGGAACCCTAAGCAGCGCCCCAGTCCGATGGCCATATCCGAGTAGCCCGAGAAGTCGAAGTATATCTGCAGCGTGAAGGCCACGATGCCCACCCACGCACCTGTAGTCGTCAGCTCTGTCAGGTTGCCCGACAGGAACAGGTCTGAGATTTCCGACAGCTGGTTGGCCAGCACCACCTTCTTGCCCAGTCCTCGCATAAAGCGATAGACGCCGTCGGCCACATCGGAAGCGGTTACCTGGCGGTCGCTGATTTCGCGGGCCACCGTGTTGTAGCGCACAATAGGACCAGCTATCAGCTGCGGGAACATCGAGATATAAAGCAGCAGTCCTCCGAAATGCCGCTGCACGGGAGCCTCGCGGCGATAGACATCGATGAGGTAGGAGATGCTTTGGAACGTATAGAAGCTGATGCCGATGGGCAGCGAGATCTTCGGGTCGGCCACCTCGATGCCGATGTCGCCCAACACCTGCGCAAAGAAGCTGAGATACTTGAACGTACTCAGTATCGCGATGTTCGCCGCCAGTCCGGCAATGAGTGCCCATCGTCGTCCGCCACCTTCCAGACTGCCGATGCCTCGTCCTGCCAAGTAGTTCAACACGACACATACCAGCATCAGGAACACGTAGACTGGCTCTCCCCATGCATAGAAGATGAGCGAGAACATCACCAGCACCGCATTCTTCGCCGTCTGGCAGCAAGCCCCGCCGTCAGTTGTCAACTGCTTGTCCGCCCATCCGGCCAGCAGGTAGCTCAAGCCGAAAAGCGGCAGGAACACGAAGAGGAAGAACAAATCAGAAAATACCATCAGCCCTCATCCTCCTTATCTTTTCCGTTACCAGACTGCCGACACATTGTGCACCCTCCTCGTTAGTGTGGACGCCATCGCGTGTCAGCCGAAAGCTCTGCAGCTCCTCTGAACGACGTACACAGCCCTCGCTGTCGGTGCGGATAACGCTGGCACCTAACCGTTCGCCACATTCCTCGATGATTGTTGCTGCCTGTTCCAATTGGCTGGACTTAATCTTCGTCGACTGCATGGGAGTCAGCAACACGATGTGCGCCTTGGGGAACGCAGCCTTCAGCAGGCGGCAGTTGTAGCACACCGCCTCTGCCAACGTCAGCACTCGGTTGACAGGACGCCGTATCATCATGCTGTCAGGTTCGGCAAAGGCCTTCTCTGCAGTCATACCCAGCACCTTCGGTCGCTGCTTCATAAACCACAGGTCGTTTGTCCCCGCCATCACCAGTATCAGTTGCGGCATCGCCTGTGTCCCGCTGTCAACAGCTTCTTTCAGTCGGCACACCTGGTTGTAAATCACGTTGTCGTCGCCCAGCTTGCCCGTGTTCTCAGCCGTGTTCCGTTTCGTTCGCACGGTGTTCGTCCATGTGGCTCCGCTACGGGCGTAGCTGCGGCAGGTCGTTGGTGCGAAGTCATCCTTGAACCATTTGTTCCACCCTTGTGGTTGGTCACACCTGTCGCCTCCTATCCACGTGTTCGAGTCGCCCAGGATGACCACGTTTACTGGCTCGTCGGCACCTCCCGCCAACGAGCACAACATCAACCAAGCCAGAACAAACAATTGCTTCATTCGCCAAACAACTTACAAGGCTGCAAAATTACTAAAAAATAAGCAACAAAACGAAGAAAACATCAAAAATTAGTTGAAGGCCAGTCGACTACCTCAGACTTTTCCTGCCCCTCGCGATGATGATTCCCTGATATTGGGCGCTGACTTTTTGTCCTGCCAGGTTGTAGTATTCCGGCTCTGCGACGTTGCGTTCTCCCGTCACGTCCTTAACAGTGGTTGGGTCGGCAAAGTAAACATCGAGCAACGGCAGACGGTGCTCTAACCAGTCCTCGATGTAAGCAATCTCCTCTGCAAAGTTCAGGTCGAGGCCGGTAATGTCGGTATCGCCACTCCATCGATGCTCCTCGCGTAAGTCGGCCCCACAACTGTGTACCAGATGATAGTAGCGACGGTAACGGCCTTTCAGGCTGTCGGTCTGGAGTGCGCCCTCGGTTCTCAGCTGTCGGTAGCGGTCGGCAACGGTTTGCAGGAAGCCGTCGGGGTTCAGCAGCTGGAGCCTCCAGTCAATGTATATCAGGGGTGAGGGCGGATAGGTGTAGTGAACATAGTCAGGACGCGGCAGGCTGTCTACATAGTTCTGGCCTACGGTACAGTCCAGGTCCCACATGACGGGAGTGATTTTCCGGCTCTCCTCCTTGTCGTACACAGCCCAGTAGAGGTTCTTCCCGCAGATGTCAATGGCATTGAGCACGTTTGCGAAGATATGGTAGTCGATGAAGACGGGCAGGTCGATGACCTCGGCAATATGGTCGCAGAAGTCCTTGTCCGACGATGTCACCACGAAATGGATGGCATCGTAGAGCGTCGACCAGTCAGAAGGGCACAGGTCATCAATCTTAGGATATTTCAGTTCGAAAACGTCCCAGACAGCCTGCGTGTTGTCATAGGGTGGCGGCATTTCCCAGAAAGTGGAGATACCCCATCCCGTCGACTTCCAGAGGCCCCCGTGAATCGCACCAGTCTCCTTGTCGTATTTCTTGACAGCCACCTGCTTGCGGTCTATGGGCTCACACATATTATAGATGCCCTGATACTCGTTGTTGAGAAACAGCTCTACGACCTTTCCCCTGGTGGCGGTGTAGACGTCTTGTGAGTAATAAGGTTTCCGTGCGAAATCGTTCCATAGTTCAGCGGCAATGATGTTTCGCATGCGGAACATATCGACCTGTCCGGCATCAAGAATCCACACGTTATCACTACGCAGCGAGAAGAACGAGCGGTTCATGTCGTCGCCGTCAGCATCCTTCAGCTTGACTTTGTAGTTCCTCTTGTGCTTGTCGATGTCATTGGTAGAGCCCCCTCGCCATCTGATTTCCGCAGCCATCAGTTGATAGCCGCCGTCGGGCGTAGACACCTCTACCGCTGCTGGAGCATATTCATAGCCAAACTGCCCTGTCAGTCGCACTACGGGCAGGTAGGTGAACATCAGCTTCTCGCAGTACTCCTGGCCGTTGAGGGTATAGGTCACGTCATAGCTGCTCGTAGCGCTCACATCGCCAAACACAATAGGGTGGTTTGCCGTCTGACCGTCAATCATCAGCTGCTCCCACCGACAACCTTCCGCCATTGACACCTCGGCAGTCTTGCTCGTGCCAAACGTCTCGGGTGCCACCGTCGCCAACCATGTGTCCGTCGTCTTGTCGAAGGCTACAGGTGTGCTGTTAAACAGCAACTGAGTACTCGCAGGCAACGCCCCGAGTGAAAACAGCAGAAACAGCAAACCTCTTAATTTCATCTTCGTATTGGTACACCTTATTATAACAGGTCGATTTTCTTTTGGGAAAATCGACCGCAAAGGTATAGAAAAAAGCCGAAAGCACAAAACTTTCGGCTGATAATTTGTTGAGTATTGATCCTTATGCGGGAAAACAATTTAGAGAACGCCACCTGGATTCAAAGGAATCAAAAGTCTTTCAAACGGTCACGGTCACAGCTGTGACCGTGTGACCGCCAGGCTAACTGACCCATATAGACAGGCTAACTAACCCATATAGACAGGCTAACTAACCTATATAGCATCGTTAACTGGCATAGTTAGCATTCCTCTCTCGGTAGGCGTGCAAAAAACGACTGTAATTCCCAGCATCCCTTATACTTGCCTGTTAATTTGTGTGGACGGTATATAGCTGGCAACTGGCCCTTTTCTTGCAGAATATCAAGCACGGTTGTAAAGGTCTGAACGTCCAGACCACGACGAACGCACAGCTTCAACGATTTCTTGAACTGGCCAGTATAGATGACTTCGTACATATCTTAACCCAAGATTTGCTTTATCAGGTCTTCAGAATTCTTGGCATGAAAGACGTTGCCTTTGCGGATGTCCTCCAGGCCTTTTTCTATACCACTTTTTCGCTGTAGCTTAAGTGACCATCCCATCTTTTTCGATATGGTACGCAGAAAACTGATGTCTGCATTTGGCAGTGTCAGTTGTACGTTTTCTATTGTTGATATCGTTTGCATAAATTTGAGTGTTATAAGTTTGCTGCAAATTTAGTAACTTTTTCTGATAGTTCCAAGAAAAAGGGCGAAATAATTGACGGATGGACGATTTTACACAGATGTCGCATAAAGACCTCCCAACCTCCCGTTTTCTTCTGAAACGCCGATGTACAGAGGATTTGGGGACGGGAGGTTTCTCGCTGAAACCTCCCGTAGAGGTCCCGTCCAATCCCCCTCGAAGGTTCTCGCTTTCACTTCTTAATGAGGTGTGACGGGAGGTCAGAAGGGAGGAGGGATGGGAGGTCTGACGGGAGGTCTAAGTAACGTGGAACGTTTGATAATCAATGATTTAAATGTCTGACGGGAGGTGTCGATAGAAATATAAAAGGAGAAGCCTCTTCGTCTTCGTTAAGGGTCACTTGGTGATGGTAAAGAGGCTATATAGCAGGGCTATATATTTCTTGTGGGTTTGGTCGGACTAAAGGGGGTAGTTTAGTCCGACCAAAGGTGGAGTTTGGTGCCGGGTAAAGGGGCGCTACCCGGCAGGTAGCGAGCCTGTAGGTACTAGGTAGCAGGTCTGTAGGTGCCGGGTAGCGGGGGTGTTCCAAACACAAGCGGTTAAATTCCGCGCTCAGCCCAGTCACCCCTGTCCAGACTACGATAGCCGATGGCCTCGGCGATGTGCTGTGACTGAACATTCTCAGAATTATCCAAGTCGGCAATGGTTCTTGCGACCTTTAATATGCGGCTGTATGCTCTTGCGGATAGTTTTAGTCTTTCCATAGCCATACGAAGCATATCCATAGATGCTGCATCAGGCTCAGCGAACTGATGAAGCATTCGTTCCGTCATTTGAGCATTACAATGAATACCTTTGAAATCTTTGAAGCGAGTTTCTTGGATTTGACGTGCCTTGATAACCCTCTCACGTATCTTCTCGCTCGGTTCTCCAGCCTTCATTTTGCTCAATTCTGAGAAGGGTACATTTGAAATTTCGCAATGCAGGTCAATGCGGTCGAGTAGGGGGCCGCTGATTTTGTTCATGTAGCGCTGAATCTGTCCTGGGGTGCAAACGCAATGATGGGTGGGGTCGCCGTAGTAGCCGCAGGGACAGGGGTTCATGGAGGCGATGAGCATGAACGAGCAGGGGTACTCCACGTTGTACTTGGCCCGGCTGATACTGATCTTACGGTCTTCGAGGGGCTGGCGAAGTACTTCAAGGACTGTACGCGACAGCTCGGGTAGCTCATCAAGGAAGAGAACCCCGTTGTGGGCCAGACTGATTTCACCAGGCTGCGGATTCTGACCACCTCCGACGAGGGCCACCTGCGAGATGGTGTGATGAGGCGCACGGAAAGGACGCTGCGAGATGAGGCTGGTGTCGCGGCTCAGTTTGCCGGCCACAGAGTGTATCTGCGTGGTCTCGAGACTCTCGGCCAGCGACAGCGGCGGCAGGATGCTGGGCAGCCGCTTGGCCAGCATCGACTTGCCCGATCCCGGCGGGCCAATCATGATGAGGTTATGACCACCGGCGGCAGCTACCTCAAGGGCGCGCTTGACGCTCTCTTGTCCGCGGACGTCAGAGAAGTCGAGCTCATACTGGTTCTGCTGTTCGAAGAACTCGCGGCGCGTATCAATGACTGTAGGCTGATAGGAGGTGTCGCCGTTCAGGAAGTTGATGACGTCGCCCAGGTTCTCCATCCCATAGATTTGGAGATTGTTGACGACCGCCGCCTCGCGGACGTTCTGCTGGGGAACAATCAGTCCTTCGTAGTGTTCGGCACGGGCACGAATGGCGATAGGCAATGCACCGCGGATGGGCTGCAGACGGCCGTCAAGCCCTAATTCGCCCACCAGCATATATTTGGACAGCATATCGCCGTTCACCTTGTTGCTGGCGGCAAGGATGCCGACGGCTAAGGGCAGGTCGTAGCCCGAACCCTCTTTCTTGATGTCAGCGGGCGACAGGTTGACCGTGATTTCAGCCGTAGGAAACTTAAAGCCGATATTCTGCAAGGCGGCCTTGATGCGGTCTATACTCTCGCGAACGGGCACGTCGGCCATTCCCGTCAGATGGAACATCGTGCCTCGGGCCATGTTCACTTCCACGGTAACCGTCTGGGCTTCAAGACCCATGACAGCAGCACAGAACGTCTTGACAAGCATGGGGTGAAAGACTATTTGAGTTTCTCTTCTATCTTCTTCTGGAGGTCAACCAGCGAGAGTCCACGGGCAAGGATGCGTCCATTGCGGTCGGTAACGATATTGTCCGGAACGCCTGCAAAACCTAACTGGCCGACGGCGGGCGTCTGCCACATCTTGCCATCGCAGACAACGGGCCAGTTAATGGAGTCGTTCTTCATGGTCTGCTTACACTCCTCAGGATTCCCGTCGACGCAGATACTGAGCAGTTGGAGACGCGAGCCGTACTTGCGCTTCTGCATGTGGAGGTTGCGCTGGATGCTCTGCGACTCATAGTTCCACGAAGCCCAGATGCTGACGATGTTAAGTTCGCCAGAGAGGTCGGACTTGCCCACACGACTACCGGTAGTAGTGACGGCTGTGAACGATGGTAGCGTCTTGCTCTGACGGGCTGTGCGCAGCTGGCTGATTTCCTTCTGGATGCGCACCAGCTGACGACGGTGGGGTGCTGCTTTGACCATCAATGCCATCAGACGGTCGGCCTTTTCATAGTCGGCATCAACCTTCATCAGGAAAAACTTATTGAGGATGTAGAGACAGGCGGGCGACTCAGGGTGTTCCATGATGAACTTCTCAGCAGACTTGGCGGCCTCAGCAGGTGCCAGTCCGCCCAGATTCAACCGGAACTGGGTCAGCACGTTGTTCTCTTCATTACCCGTCACCGTCACTTCACGCAGATGGGAGGCGTCGCCCTCCATCTTCAGCGACATACCCGGAGCGGCAATGACGGGAATATCCAAATAGTTAGGGAACAGTACTGAGAGGACGATGGTGTCCTGCTGCAGCAGGGGCAGGTCGTAAGTGAACTTGCCTTCTGCCAGTCGGACGGTGTCGATGCTGCCGCGCCCCATCTGACTGAAGATAGTAATCTCGCCCTGATTGAAGTTCTTGAACTTGCCTTTCAGACGGAAAATGTCATCAGAGTCAGAACAAGAGACTGCAATCAGGGCGAGCAGTATGTATCCGAATGTTTTCTTCATCAGGTGTTTACTTGGCCACGCTCTTCAGCTCCAAGTCATTGGCAGCATACTTGCTGTAGCTGGAATCCTTGCTGATGGCAGCGCGCAGTGCCTGGGCTGCATCGCTGGTGTTACCCATGCGGGCAGCCAGGATAGCCTTCAGGTAGTCGGTCGTGGCATCGGGGTTCTTGACGTACTTCAAGGTGACGGCAGCCGAAGCGTAGTTCTTGTTGAGAATCTGAGCCAGGGCAGCGCTGTTCGAGTAGACGTCCTTGAAGTCCTGCTCAGCCTGGGCGTAGTTGCCCTTGGCCAGGTTCAGGTTACCCAGCACTTCAGCCAGTCCGTTGGCACCAGTAGCCTTGGCGATGTAGTTCTCGGCAGCCTGGATATCGCCATTCTGCAGGGCGATGAGACCTAAGTTAGCAGCAGCCTCGGGCAGGTTGGCGCTGGCCTTCTGAGCCTGCTCGATGTACTTCTTGGCAGCCTCGAGGTTGCCGGCAGCATACTCCATAGAGGCGATGTTGTTATAGGCACGGGCGTCGTTGGGATAAATCTCAGTGGTTGTCTTGTAGATGTCCTCCTTAGCGTTGACGTTGTCGGTCAGCGTAGCGGCATACAGCAGCTCCTCAACATTGAGCTTGGTGGGGTCAGCCTTCATCTGGTCCTTAATCTGGTCGTCGCTGCGGCCCACGGTCTCGTAGTTGATAATCATGCGCGAACGGCGCAGCTGGGGCAGGATACCGTCAGCCAGCTCACGGAAGGCAGCCGAGATGTTCTTGATCTGCTGCTCACGCTCCTGGGGATCCTTATACATAGACAGTACGCGCAGGATGACGTCCTTGTCCTGAATGTTCGAAGCCTTCACCAGTTCCTGGAAACCGTCCCAGTCCTCAGCCGTGTACTTGGCATCGACGGTAGCGTCGCTCAGCTTGGCCTTCTTCAGCTGCTGCTCGACATACTGCTGGGTGTTCTTCTGGCGCTGCAGGGCCAGCTTGTCGTTCAGGTCGTAGCCACCATCGGGTGAAGCGTAGGCCGATACCTCGACGTCGTTCAGCTTCAGACCCTCGCGGTCGTTGTTGATTTGCTCAAGCAGACGGACGAACTCCTGGACAGAGTTGTTCTTCAGCTCGCTCTGACGCAACGTGGCCTGCTGGATGAGGAACTTGATGGCAGCCTCCTGCTTCTTGGCATTGATGCGCTGGAAGGCATCAGGAGCGATGGCAGCCTGAGCCGACTTCAGCGTATTCTTGTAAAGCTCGGAAGTAGCGATGATGCCGTTAGCCACCTTCACAGCGGGAATATAAGCAGGCTTAGAGCCTACACGAGCCACGAATGACAGGTACATATCAGCCTTGTTGCAGTCGAGATAGTCGAAGGAACTCTTGATGTTGTAGCGACCACCCACCTTATATAATATGGTCTGGTCATTACCCTGAACCTTCTCGCCCTGGAACGTGGCACTCTGACCCTTGGCTACCTGACCGTCAGCATAGCGCAACTCAGGAGTGACCGTCACCACAGCCTTCTTCTTCATATACTTCTCAGGGAAGGTACCGTTAATGGTAGCGGGAACTTTGCCGGCCTGCGTCTCCAGAGGATTCGGGGTAACAGTGAAGTTGTCGGCAGAAAGAGCTCCAAGTTTGCCGGAGCATGATGTCAGAAGCAGCAGTCCTGCGGCTGACAAAAGAACAAAATAATTTTTCAGCATCTTGAGTAAAAACGTTTTTAGGATGAATTTCTGTGTGCCGCGAGCGGGACTCGAACCCGCACAACCATCACTGGTCAAGGGATTTTAAGTCCCTCGTGTCTACCAATTCCACCATTGCGGCCAGACCAGCATTTCGAAAAATGCAGTGCAAAGGTACGCTTTATTTGCGTAACTGCCAAAACTTTCACACTATTTAAGATATGTGGGAAGTGTTATTTTTCCTAAAGAATTTGGTGGTTTGACAAGAAAACAGTAATTTTGTGGCTTGAAACAAAATTCATTACTACTTACAAATATTTTATCAGTATGAAAAACGTACCTGTAATTAAGATTGGTATCGTGGCCGTAAGCCGCGACTGTTTCCCCGAGTCATTGGCCGTTAACCGCCGTAAGGCAGTGATTGCCAAGTATGTAGAGAAGTTTGGCAATGCCGACATCTATGAGTGCCCCATCTGTATCGTTGAGAGTGAAATCCACGCTCAGCAGGCTCTTGAGGACGTGAAGAAGGCTGGATGTAACGCCCTGTGCGTTTACCTCGGCAACTTCGGTCCTGAGATTTCTGAGACCATGATTGCTGACTGGTTCCAGGGTCCGACGATGTTCTGCGCTGCTGCTGAGGAAACTCAGAACGACCTCATTGACGGTCGTGGCGATGCTTACTGCGGTATGCTGAACGCCAGCCAGGCTCTCTCTCTGCGTAAGACCCGTGCTTACATTCCCGAGGAGCCCGTGGGCGACGCTGCCCAGTGCGCTGAGATGATTCACGAGTTCGTGCCCATCGCCCGCGCTATCGTCGGTCTGCAGAACCTGAAGATTATCAGCTTCGGTCCCCGTCCCAACAACTTCCTGGCTTGTAACGCTCCTATCCGTGCCCTGTATGACCTCGACGTGGAGATCGAGGAGAACTCTGAGCTCGATCTGCTCGAAGCTTTCCAGAAGCACCAGGGCGACCCGCGCATCGACGATGTCGTGAAGGATATGGCTGCCGAGCTGGGTACTGGCAACAAGATTCCTTCGGTACTGCCGAAACTCGCCCAGTATGAGCTGACGCTGACCGACTGGATTGAGGGTCACAAGGGCTCACGCCAGTTCGTGGCTATGGCCAACAAGTGCTGGCCTGCCTTCCAGACGATGTTCGGCTTCGTTCCCTGCTACGTCAACAGCCGTCTGACCGGCCGTGGTATTCCGGTAGCTTGCGAGGTGGATATCTATGGTGCTCTGTCAGAGTTCATCGGAACCTGCATCACGCAGGATGCCGTCACGCTGCTCGACATCAACAACTCTGTTCCTACCGATATGTACGAGGAGAGCATCAAGGGCAAGAAGTTCGAGTGCGACAGCTATACCGAGAAGGAAATCTTCATGGGCTTCCACTGCGGTAATACCGCCAGCAGCAAGGTCTGCAACTGCCAGATGTGCTTCCAGCGCATTATGGCTCGTGCTCTGCCTGTTGAGGTTACTAACGGTACGCTCGAGGGTGACCTGAAGCCGGGTCTGGCTACAGTTTATCGTCTGCAGTCTACCGCCGACACCAAGCTGCGCGCTTACATCGCCCAGGGCGAGATTATCCCCGTGGCTACCCGCTCGTTCGGTTCTATCGGTATCTTCGGTATCAAGAACATGAGCCGCTTCTATCGTCACGTACTTATCGAGAAGCACTATCCGCACCACGCTGCCGTGATGTTCGAGCATGCTGGTAAGTACCTGTGGGAGGTGCTGAAGTACATGGGCATCCCCGTCGAGGAGATTGACTATAACTTCCCGAAGGGTGACTACTATCCCACCGAGAATCCGTTCTGCTAATCAGACTTCTACTAAACAGCCCGCTTACACTGCGTAGGCGGGCTGTTACTCTCATAAATGATGATACTAACTAAAAATACAAAATGCTTATGAAACAAACTTTACGCTTCGCATTTGTTGCCCTGATGGCAATGGTGTATGGTAATGCCAATGCACAGGAGGTGACACTTGACTTTACCCTGACGGAAGAAGCTGACAGCAAAGCCAGCGTCTGGGGATTCCCTGCCAGTTCAAAGAACAAGACAGTAGATGAACAATCTTTCACCTATGGTGGCTATACTGTTAAAGTAGCCGGTTCTACGGGTGAAGGTTATTATTGGCACGACAAAGACCATTACCTCTTGTTTGGTAAGCAGGGTGCCATGCTAACCTTGCCTGCCTTTAGTTTCGATGTAGAACGCATAGATGTCGAAGGAAACGGTGGCGCTTCTGCAAACACTAAGCAGAATATCTATGTTGGGGAGACTCCTGTCAGCACAGAGACCACTGGTGCTCAAGGCACAAACCTCTATGCCATTGCTGATGCTTATCAAGCTGCAGGTACTATCTATGTGATAAAGGTAAACAGCAATCATAATGACCAGATCAAGACCATCAAGATTTGGAAAAAGGGTACTGCTGAAACGCCTGTGACTCCAGAGGTTCAGGAAATCAATGTGGCAAAGGCTCTTGAGGCTATTGCTGCGCTTGCCGACGGTGCTACCACCAGTGAGAAATATCAGGTGAAGGGTTATGTCGTCGGAGCACCTGACTTCCAGCGCAAGGACGATGGCTCACTCTATGGCAATGTGAACTGCACCATAGCCGACGAGAAAGGTGGCACACAGTTGCTGACCGTATATCGTGGTAAGAACTTTGGCAACCAGAGCTTCACTGAGGAGACCATCTCCACTTTGAAGGAAGGTGACGAAGTGGTGTTTGAGGGTCAGCTGCAGAAATATGTTGATAAGGAAGGCGTGATGACTCCGGAGATCAAGAACTGCTATCTGATTAGCATCAATGGCAAGGACGCCGCCAGCGTCAACGCCATCAAGTCTGACCTGGATGCCAACGCTCCTGCCTACAACGTCGCTGGTCAGCGCGTAAGTGCCGACTATCGCGGAGTGGTCATCAAGAACGGCAAGAAACTGCTGAACAGATAATCGCTGTCTGCACTAAAAACAACAACCGCCACGTCTCGAATGAAGCGTGGCGGTTATTATTTGCTGTTATGTCTTCGCGACTTACATATCGTCGGGCAGACCCAACTCTTTCTTCATGGCGTCGCCCCAAGCCTCATCGTCCATCACGGTCTTACCGTTCACGGTAGAATTGGCAATTTCCTCGAATTCGTTCATCAGCTTCTCTAAGGGCTCGTACTCTCCCTTAAGGCCTTCCATCTCTTTCATGATGTCAGCTACCTTGTCGGGCTCCTTCTCCATCTTCCCAACCAGCTCGGCAATCTTCATGAGCGCGGGCTTCATGGCAATCATCATGTCCTTCGTGTTTGCCTTCCACTCGTCTACGCTCCAGTTGGCACCCTCGGCCTTGGCCTTAGCGATGATCTCCTCAGCATTGGGCTGTTGGGTTTCTACTTGTTCGGCCTCTGCCTGGTTTTCAGCGGCAGGAGCCTCACTCTTCTGCTTACACGATGCCATACCCATAGCGATAAAGGCGGCAACGCTAAATACTACAAAAAGTTTCTTCATACTGTTATTGTTTAGGGTTAGGCTGCAAAGATAGCAAATTATCTGTAAAGTTCCAAGAAAAAGACAAGAATTCTATGACGAAGACTGTCTATCTGTCATTTTCCGACCATTATCAGCGCGTTGTTTTTACTACCTTCCGTCCTGCAGAAATGTAGAAGCCTTTCTTGAGTGGTGCGTGGATGCGGCGGCCTTGAAGGTCGTAGACGGCATCATCAGCGGGGTGGACGGCTTCGGCGGTTTTCACTTCCTCAATACCCGTCAGGAGGCTCTCTGTCAAGCTGCTGACATCAACTGGCTTGATGCCTTCATGGGTGGGCTGCACCTGATTGATGGTACCGTCGTCGGCAAACGTCAGACGGTCGATGCACACCTCGCGGTGATAGCCTGGGCCGTTGTTCAGGTAGTTCTTGTTGATACGGTGGTAGACAATGTACCACTCATCGGTTCCGGGTATGTTGACGATGGAGTTATGTCCCGTACCGTAGATTTTGTCGGTAGCGCGCTGGATGATGACGATGGGATCCTTGGCCACCTTGATGGGGCCGCGTGGCGACGTGCTGGTGCCGTAAGCCACGTGGTAGTTGCTGGCACCCGTGTCGTCGACACTCCAAAGGAAGTAGTAGAGGCCGTTACGATAGAACACGTAGACACCTTCGCGGAAGGCATAGGTGCTGAGCGAACCACCCGACGGGGTGATGTCGTACTCCTGGCCCACCGTGCTCATCATGTCGTCAGAGAGCAGCCGGTAGTGCAGTCGGCCATTACCATAATATAAATAGGTCTGTCCGCTGACGGGATCGGTGAAGACGTCAGAGTCAATCATCTGTCCGCCCGAGGTCGTCGTGAACAGTGGCTGTGCCAACGCCTTGAAGGGACCCGTAGGAGCGTCGGCCACCGCCACGCCTAAGGTCTTCTTGTCGAGAGTCGCATTGTGGGCGCTGAAGTAGAAGAAGTATTTCCACTGACCGTCCATCCACTTCTCCTCGATGCAGGGTGCCCAGGCATTACCGGACGCCCAGGGGGCATCACCACTGGCGGCGAGGTTGAGGATGGTGCCCTCGTTCTGGAAGTGTACGAGGTCGGGTGAAGAGAAGACATCGAAGCTGTAACCGCCCCAGCCGTCGTAGCCGTCGGTGGTGGGGTAGACATAGAAGCGGCCCGTCTTCTTGGAGAACAGCACTTCAGGGTCGGCGTGGAAGTCGGATAGGACGGGGTTACCACATTCGTAGGCCGTTACCTTATAGGAGCGAGAGGACGAGGAGGACTGCGGTGTCGCTGCAGTATTGCAGACAAAGGTCACGGGGCCCTGCGTGAAGTCCTGCGGTCCCTGGGGTTCGATGGTCGAGCCTGCTGCCAGGATGAACTGCGGGTCGAAGGCGGTGAGGTCGGTGCCGGGCTGTACGGGAATCTGAACAGCCGTTGAGGTGATGGTGGCGAGTTCCTGACGGATGGCCGGATGAGTCATCGCCGTGATGCCCGCCTTCAGTCCGTTGGCGGGGAAGGCGGTGAGCAGCGCGTCGGTCTCGGCCTGCGTCAGCGGGATGACGGTACCGTGACGGGGAGTGAAGGCACCGCTGGTCGTGGTGTTCTTGACACGGGTGAACGTCTGCAGGTCTGAGCTGGAGCAGAACTGATAGTAGCCCGACGAGTAGCAGTCGTACATCAGTATCCACTGGTCCTGATTGATGAGTTTGAAGAGTCCGCCACCCTCAACGGCCACCGTCGTCTGCTGCAGGTTGCCGCTCGGGTTGCCCCACTGACTGCCGTCGGGCTGTCCTGCCTCGGGCGTCAGCCGTCGGGCCGTCACCTGGGCAATGCCGTTGGTCGCGTCGTTTTTGTAGATAGCATGGTAGAGGCTGTCACTCTCGTTGTAGACGATGTCCATATCGATGGTGGCCGCCCCGCGGTCGTAGAAGTAGCGGGGTTCGCCGATGAAGTCGGTGAAGTCGTCGTTGGCGTAGCAGTAGTAGACCTTGTCGTAGGGGATGCTGCCGTCCTCGGTGACGAGCGAGAAGTACACCATATAGCGACCGTGCGAGCCGTCGGCGTTCTCGTAATCTGGATCCCAGATGGTTTGTGGTGCCCAGACGCGGGTCACTTTGGCCCACATGGTTCCTTTATATTTAGTGGGGAAGTGGACGGTGGCGTGGCTCCAGTGGATAAGGTCACGCGAACGCATCAACACCAGTCCGCGGTTGCTGTTCCAGCCCAAGGCGCACTTCATGTCCGTCACCGCCATGTAGAACCAGCCGTCATTGCCGCGCAGGATGTGCGGGTCGCGCAGACCGCCCATCACCGTACAGCTGTCGGCACTGACCACGCGCTTGCCCTGGTTCAGGGGCGTGTAGCTGTAGCCGTCGCCTGATAGGGCGTAGTAGATATTCTCATTGTCGTTTGAGGGGAAGTAGACGAACAGGTAGGAGGCGTAGGGTTCGTTCTGATGGATGTAGACGTCGAAGTCACGCTGGACGGACTTCTCGCCGCGACGGATGGTGGCCGTCAGCGTGACGTGTTGCTTACCGTCGTTGCCGAAGCGCACGACACGACCGTCGTTGCTGAGATAGGTCTCGTCGCTGGATTTCCAGAACACCGGGTCGCCCTCGGCGGCCATCGTTGGAAGTATCAGCTGGTCGTAGAGGTTGCCGGTCTGTCCGCCGATGGTCAGCTGTTCCGACTCATACGCCAGTGCCTCATCGTCGGTGAACACAGGCAGTACGCCCACCTCGAAGGTAAGGACGTCGCTGACGGTCGACGTGCTGAAGTGGGCGGTCAGCACGGCATGGGCCGTACCGCTGCCGATGGCCGGACGGGTGATGTGGCCGTCGGAGGTGATGATGTGCTCGTCGCTGCTCTCCCACGTGATGTTCACCACGTCGGCATAGGTCGTGGGCAGGGCGATATCGCGTGTCAGGGCACTGACGTCACCTAACGTGAAGTGCTGTATCAGGTTGCGTACCGCCTCGTCCTCCGTCTCGCGGTTCAGCTGGGCGATGCCGCTCTGCAAGGCCGCAATGTCCTCATCGCTCATGGCGTAATTGCAGAGCACGAAGTTGTGCATCAGCGCATCCTTCAGGAAGGCGTCGCCGCTGTAGCAGCTGCGCCCTAAGTACGAGTTCTTCAGCGCGCCGCTCAGGCCGCTGGGCTTCAGGCTTATCGTGCTTTTGGCCGTCTGCTTGCCGTCGATGATGACACGTCCCTCGTTGCCCCGCTGTACGTAGACTATATTCATCCAGCGGCCTTTCGTCAGCGCCCTGTTGGGATTCACGCGCTGTTCCGAGGAGTAGTTTCCTGTCGTAATGGAGAAGCGCGACTCCTTGGCGCCGAAGAAGAGGTAGCCCGAAGAAGATGAATTGGAGAAGCACCAGACAAAGTTGCCGTTCGTGGTGATGTTGGTGCTTTGCGGAATCATCACGTCCAGGCTGATGGTATAATCGCTGAATGTCTTCACCAGTTGTCCCACCGAGGCATCGAACTCAAAGTAACCGTCTTTGCTACCCAGTGAGAGAACGGGCTCATGGCCCACGGCGGTGAGCATAGCGCTACCCTTCAGTGCGCCGCTGTATTGACCGCTCTGGTCTGTGAGCGTCGAGAAATCGAACGTCACTTTCACGCTGTCCGTATTCTCGGCACAGACACGTCCTGCCAGACTCATCATTGTAACCATCATGGCTGCTATGGCCATCGTCAATGTCTTTCTTTTCATACTTTGCAACGGGAGTTTTGATGATTTGACCGCAAAGATAAGAAAATATTTTGTAATAACGAATTTGTAATTGAGAAATAATTTGTATCTTTGCACCACAATTGTAAAAACAATGGTTGAAATACGTAAGGTTTCTACGAAACGAGAGCTTAAGCAGTTCATACAATTCTTCTACGACCTCTATCGCGATTGCGATAAGGCCGTTCCCTATCTGTTCTTCGACGAGATGGCCACCTTGCAACGCGACAAGAACCCGTCGTTCGAGTGTTGCGAGGCCGACTACTTCCTGGCCTATAAGGACGGTAAGATCGTGGGCCGCGTGGCCGCTATCATCAACCGCCGCGCCAACGAGCAGTGGAAGGTGCAGCAGGTACGCTTCGGCTGGTTCGACTTCATCGACGATGATGAGGTGAGCAAGGCGCTGTTGGACACCGTCGCACAGTGGGGACGTGAGCGGGGCATGACCGAGATGGCCGGACCGTTAGGATTCATCGACACCGACCGTGAAGGAATGCTGGTAGAGGGCTACGACGAGTTGACGACGATGTATATCAACTACAACTATCCCTACTATGCCGACCACATAGCCCGCTACGGCGGATTCGAGAAAGACAACGACTACGTGGAAATAAAAGTCAGGGTACCGCAGGACGACAACTTCAAATTTCACAAGATAGCGGAAATCGTGAAGCAACGCTACGGCCTGCGGGTGCATAAGTTCACGCGCAGCGAACTGCTCAGCGGAGGCTACGGACGCAAGGTCTTCGAACTGCTGAACGCCACTTACAAAGACCTTTACGGCTTCAGCCAGTTGTCAGAGCAGCAGGTGGACAAGCTGGTGAACGACTATATTAAGATAGCCGACCTGAACTTGGTCACCGCCGTGATGGACGGCGACGAGATGATAGGCTTCGGCATTACCTTCCCCTCATTCAGCCGGGCACTTCAGAAGACGCGCGACGGACGGCTGTTCCCCTTCGGCTGGTGGCACCTGCTGAAGACGCTGAGGACGCATAACACCGACACCGTTGACCTGTTGCTGATTGGCGTACTGCCCGAGTACCGTGCTAAGGGTGCCAACGCCCTGATTTTCGACGACCTCATCCATCAGTTCCAGCGTTACGGCTTCGTCTGGGCTGACGCGATGCCCATGATGGAGCGCAACGAGAAGGTGCTGGCACAGTGGCAATATCTGGACAGCCACATTCATCGTCGTCACCGTTGTTTCCGTAAGAACTTGTAATGCAGCGCCTGTCTTCCTCAGCACCGTTAGCGGGACCTGCTGCTGCCTTGGTCGTCGGTATTGTTCTTGGCGACACTTGGCCGACGGCAGTTCCCTGGTGGGGTGTGCTGTTGACGATGATGGTCATCACGTTGCTGCTATACCGTTGGAGCGGGCTGCAGTCCGTTTCCATCCTGTTGGCTATGGCCGCCTTAGGGGCCGTTCGCTCCTCATCCGTCCGTCAGCAGCACGAACAGGTATCCTGGCCTGACGGCAAGGTACGTTACGAGGCTGTCATTGCGTCGGAAGTAACAGAAAAGCCCAAGACGATGGGAATGGATATTATCTTGACTGACAACGGCAGTCGCCTGAAGTGCTACGTGACGAAAGACGACCGCAGCCGCCAGTTGCAGATTGGCGACCGCCTGCAACTCAGCTCCACCATCAGCCGCAACAGCGACTGGCACTTCGGCTCATTCGACTACCGGCGCTATCTGGAGGTTCACGGTTTCACGGGTCAGACTTTTGTTTGGGCTGACGATTGGCAACGGCTGCCAGACTCCTGGCAGGGACTGTCGCTGTGGCAACGGGCCAGGCTACGGTTCCTCTGTTATCGCCATACCCTGCTGCAGCGCTACCGCCAGATGGGAGCCGACGGCGACGAATACGCCGTGCTGGCAGCGATGACCTTAGGCGATAAGTCGGCGATGACTCAGGAGTTGCGCGACGTCTATGCCGTCAGCGGAGCCTCCCACGTGCTGGCCCTCAGCGGCCTCCACTTAGGCATCATCTATATGTTGTTGTCGCTGCTCGTCGTCAGACGCCGTTTCCGTGTTGTCACCCAACTGTTGACGGTTGCGGCCATCTGGGGCTTCGTTCTGTTGGTAGGACTGCCCGCCAGCGTCGTCCGCTCGGCAGTCATGATCAGCGCCTATGCGCTGGTGTCGTTGGCAGGGCATCGCCGTATGTCGCTCAACGCATTGGCCTTGGCGGCGTTGTGCATCCTTCTGGTCAATCCCGACAGTCTGTTCGACGTAGGTTTCCAGCTCTCCTTCGCGGCCATGCTGGCCATCCTGCTGTTGCTGCCGCTGGTTGATAAACAGCGCATCCAAAGGTTTCTGTTCGACCGTCCCCTGCTGCGCTGGCTGTGGGGTCTGACCACCGTCTCGCTGGCAGCCCAGGTGGGCGTTGCCCCGCTTATCGCCTATTACTTCGGGCGGTTCTCCACCTACTTCCTGCTGACCAACCTCATCGTCATCCCCGCCGCTACGGCCATCCTCTGTCTGGCCCTTTTGGCCCTGCTGCTGCCCGCTACGGGCGTACTGCTGTTGCAGGTTACCGCCTGGCTCAACGCCGCCCTGACGCTGATAGCCTCGCGGCTGCCCCTTGCCAGCATCGAGGGCCTGCGCCCCTCAGCCCTGCAGACGGCTATGGTCTATGTCATCATCGTTTCCGTGTACCTTATAATCATTAGATATGATAAGTCTGTTTGACCTTCTGCTGTTGTCCGTAGCACTGGCTATGGACTGTTTCACGGTAAGCATTATGAGTGGCGTCATCCTGCGCCGCCGTCTCTGCGCCGCCATCCTGCGCATGGCCCTGCTGTTCGGCATCTTTCAGGCGCTGATGCCGCTCCTGGGGTGGGCCGGCACAGCCCATTTCAGCCAGTACTTGGAGGCCGTCGACCATTGGATAGCCTTCGGCATGCTGGCCTTCATCGGCGGTAAGATGATATGGGAGTCGTTCGGCGATGACGACCACCAGACGTTCAACCCCCTGTCGCTGCACACCCAGCTGCTCTTAGCGGTAGCCACCAGTATCGACGCCCTGGCCGTCGGCATCAGTATGGCCTGCTTAGGCTACGAACGCCTGTCGCAACTGACGTTGCCCCTTGTGATGATTGGCGCGGTGTCCGTCCTGTTCAGCGTGATAGGCTACCTGTTAGGCATCCGCTTCGGACAGGTCATCACCCGACGGCTGAAGCCCGAACTCGCCGGCGGCCTCGTGCTGCTGTTCATCGGCATCAAAGTACTCCTTTCCCATCTTTTCGGTTAGACGGAACTTTGTCAAATTATTCATCACTTCTTCTTCTTTTTCGGCTTCGGCTCAGGCAGAGCCTTGCAGGTCTCGCGGACGAGGAGTGAGACGTAGTCGCGGTCATCGACATCAGCGATATAATAGTAGTCCTTGGCACCGTCGTAGGGAGGACGCATATCGACGACGCGAAGTAAGGGGCGGACGGCCTCCGTAGGCTTCAGATAGAAACAGTCGTCGCAGATGAGTCCGAAGATTTTCCCATCACAGTAGATGCCGTAGTCGCCGAACATCTTCTTCACCATAATCTCGCCCGCACCACTACATTGGTCGGCGATATACTGTACAAAATCGGTATTACTTGCCATCGTTGTATATTTTACGTTAATTTCCCTTCTTTTCTGTTAGAATAGCGCCTCCATTCACCTCGTTTGGAGCCTCCATCCGGGCCGTTTGGAGCTTCCATCCGGAGTGATACAGATACACATCTATACACTTGTTTTTAGTAAATTTCTCACGCGTACCGTGTATGCGCGGTACGCGAGGACTCCTTAGAAAACATCTGTATCATCTGTATCTGTATTCCTCAGCCACCGTTCCATTTGAACAGGCTCCAGACGTTTGAGGAATCCGAGTGCAAAGATAATAAAAAATGAGGCCAAATGCAAGAAAACGGGCAATTATTTTTAATCCTATCCAGATTTTATAACTGTGCCGATGGATGATAAAACAACGTCAATGTTATACGGTTTTTTCAACGGGTGGCTACCCAAGGAAAAACAGGCTGACGCCGACGACAGAGATGAAGGCACCAACGACAGCGCGCCACGTAATGCGCTCGTGGAAGAGCCAATAGGAGGGCAGAAGGATGATGATGGGCGTCATAGCCATCAGCGTGGAGGCGATGCCGGCAGCCGTATACTGCACAGCCATCAGTGAGAAACCGACGCCCACGAAGGGGCCGAAGATGGTGGTGGCGGTGGCTACGGTGAGTCCTTTCCTGTCGTGCATTGCTTCGCGTAAAGGCGCTACCCCATCACGGAAATACAACAACAGGGTGAAGCCGATGATGCCCGCCACACAGCGGTAGAAGTTGGCGCTGAAGGGTATCAGCCACTCAGGCATATCGGGCGTATTATAGTGGTCCATGCCTATCTTGCTCAGCACCAGCCCGACACCCTGACAAACGGCCGCCCCGATGGCGAAGAGCACACCACTGAGAGGCAATCGCAGCGACACCTTATGATGCTCGCCCCGTCCGAGCACAGAGATTCCGATACCAACAAGGGTTACCAGCATAGCCACAATGCTCATTGCCGTCATCTGCTGCCCCAGCGTCACCCACGCCATCAGCGCTGCCGATAACGGGGCCAGCGTCATGAAGAGTTGCCCATAGCGCGATCCGATGATGATATAGCATTGAAACAGGCAGAAGTCGCCTATCACGTAGCCCACGAGTCCTGACAGCAGCATCCAGCTGATTGCCTCTGAGGAAACGCCAGTAGGCAATGGCTCACCTGTCACCACGCCGAACAGCACCAGTGAGAACACCAATGCCAGCGCCATTCGCAGCACGTTCAGCGTCAGGTTGCCCAGCCGCTTCGAGCCAAACTCGCTCAGCAGTGCCGTTGCCGTCCACGAGAATGCAACACCAATCGAAATTAGTTCACCTAAGTATGTCATTGTTTAGTCTATCGGGCTGCAAAGGTACGAAGTTTTTTTCTTTTTTCTACTTTTTTGCCTTTTTACTTTTCTGTTTTTTTACTACCTTTGCAGCTGATATGAAGAAGATAGGATTGTTGCCGCGTATTATCATCGCTATCGTGCTGGGCGTGTTGATAGGAAATGTGCTGCCCGAAGGGTGGGTGCGTGTGTTCGTCACGTTCAACTATGTGTTCAGCCAGTTCTTGGGTTTCCTTATTCCGCTCATCATCATCGGACTGGTGACGCCGGCTATTGCCGACATCGGTCGGACGGCAGGCCGACTGCTGCTGCTGACGGTGGGACTGGCCTATGCCGATACCATCGTGGCTGGACTGCTGGCTTTCGCTACGGGTTCGATGCTGTTCCCGCAACTGATTGACGCTGAGGCATCGATGGCTGTAGAGAAGGCCGAGACGCTGCAGCCTTACTTCCAGCTGCAGATACCTGCCATTCTCGACGTGATGGCAGCGCTGGTGAGCTCGTTCGTCATCGGTATCGGCATCGCCTATACCGACTCACCAACGCTGAAGAAAGGCTTCTCGGAGTTCCGCAAAATCATCGAAAAAACTATCCAGGTGGCCATCATCCCGCTGCTGCCGCTCTATATCTTCGGCATCTTCCTCGGAATGACCTTTACGGGCGAAGCGTATCACATCATGGTGGTGTTCGCCAAAATCATCTGCATCATCTTTGTGCTCCACATCGTCATCCTGCTCTATGAGTTCCTGATAGCCGGCGGACTGGCCCGAAAGAACCCGTTGCGGCTGCTGAAGAATATGATGCCAGCCTATCTGACGGCATTGGGCACCTCGTCGAGTGCTGCTACGATACCCGTCACGCTGGAGCAGACGAAGAAGAACGGGGTCAGCGATGCCATTGCCAGTTTCTGTGTTCCGCTCTGTGCCACTATCCACATCTCGGGCTCGATGATGAAGATTACCTGCTGCGCCCTCACCGTCTGCCTTATCAGCGGACTGCCTCATGATCTACCCCTCTTCCTCCATTTCATCCTGCTGTTAGGCGTCTGTATGGTGGCGGCTCCTGGTGTGCCTGGCGGAGCGGCAATGGCTGCACTTGGTCCCTTGGCGGGCGTATTAGGTTTCAATCCCGATGCGCAGGCACTCATCATTGCCCTCTACATCGCAATGGACTCCTTCGGCACCGCCTGCAACGTAACAGGCGACGGTGCCCTCGCCGTCATCATCGACAAAATACATAAAGGGAAAGTCGCTGTCTCTTCTTAACGGATAGCTAATTTTATTCTATACAAGGTTCCCACAGGCAACGGCTCATATCGACATGTCCGTTTGCCCTGAATCTGACGCCCTCTTCTTCAAGCAAAGGGCGCTGACGACTCCAGCCTGGGGCGGTGCGCCCTTCTTTGTTGACGACGCGGTGACAGGGCAGCAACTCTGCCCCCGGCGTATATCTCAGCGTACGGCCCACCATCCGCGAATGGCTCGGCCAGCCAGCCCATGCAGCGATATGCCCATAGGTGGTCACTCGGCCATAGGGAATCTGGCTGACGATGTTCAGCACATCGTCACGAAACGCCCGCGCCTGTTCTGGCGTCATCTTGTCAGGGAGGTCCTTCAAGGGGCTATTGGTATCGCTGCTCTATGACGTTCCAGTCGATAATCTGCCAGAGGGCAGCGAGGTGGTCGGGGCGGCGGTTCTGATAGTCGAGATAATAGGCGTGCTCCCAAACGTCGAAAGTGAGCAGGGGCTTCAAACCCTTCTGGACGGGATTGGCGGCATTCGGCTCCTGCGTGATGACGAGCTTGCCGTCCTTGTCTGCCGACAACCACACCCAGCCGCTGCCGAAGAGCGTTGCGCCAGCCTTCTGGAAGGCCTCCTTAAAGGCGTCGAATGAACCGAAGTCGCGCACGATAGCCTCTGCAAGAGCGCCGACCGGCTGATTGTCTGCCTTTGGTGCAGTAAACTGCCCAAAATACAACTCATGGTTCAAGATCTGTCCTGCATTGTTCAAGACGCCTCCCACGGCCTTACAGACTGTGTCCTCGAGCGTTGCTTCCTCGAAGCCGCTGCCTTCCAGCAGTCCGTTGAGGTTGTTCACGTATGCCGCCAAATGTTTCCCGTGATGAAACTCCAGCGTCTGTCTACTAATTACTGGCTCCAAGGCCTCGGGCGCATACGGTAGCGCCATCAATGAATACTTTCCCATATCGCAATACTTTTAAGGCTCCAAAGTTACGCAAAAGAAATGGAATTCGCAAATTATCGAATCAGTTTTTTCTCCATCTGTGACAATTGGGACAATTGGACAGTCTTTTTTTGCACGCCTACCGAGATAGGAATGCTAACTAAGCCACTTAGCGATGCTATATGGGTCAGTTAGCCTGTCTATATAGGTCAGTTAGTACAACCAAACGTATGGTTTGGTAAAAGTACGCAAAAAATGCATTGTCTTTTGTTCTAATTGTCACAAATAGCTCGGGAATTGTCGCTGCAATCCCCGAGCCGTATGGATACACACAATGCTACTGGTTATTTCGTCAGTTCGAAGCCTACACGAGCACCGTCGGCACTCTTGGCGAGCTTGCTGACAGCCTGGACGGCAGCGGTGTTGCTGACCTTACCTTCTTTCTGAAGGATGTTGGTCATCTGCGTAGAGTCAAACATCAGGCCCATTCCCTTCTCGGTCTTTGTGACGTTACCCTTAATGGTCTCCGTAGCCGTCTTGAGGGCAATCTCACCGTTCTGGGGGTTATAGGTATAGGTTCCGCTGAACGCGATGCCATTCACCTTTGCCGAGAACTTGTTACCTTCCTGGAACGTAAAATAGGTATTGCTACGATTGATACCGATGTTGTTGTAGTTGCTTGCCAGCGACGAAGACATGTTGGCAATGGTAGCCGAGCCTCCAGCCCTTGTCAGAGCCTGCTGGGTAGTAAAGGCTGTGCTGGGGGCATTGTAGTACCAGCTGCCGAGAATGCCCGACTGGTCATACGTTGTTCCACCTAACAGCACCTGGCCCAAAACTGCGCCAAGCACGCTGGTCAGCACGCTGCCGGTTGAACTGGTGTTAGACGTTGTTCCGAGTCCCGTTGAGTAGCAGCTCGACAGCAGCAGCGTCGAGGCTACAAGAAGTGTCAAAGATGTTTTTTTCATAATGCTATAGATATTAAATGGTGAATGATGGGCAAAATTAATCATTAATTCTGAAACGACCAAATAATTCGGGGTTTTCTGTTAAAAAACATTCATGAAAGAACGTTGTTTTGTTTTTTTTCGTAACTTTGCCCCTTGATTACAAATCCATAAACATAACACATGATGAAAAAATTGAATTTAAAGGTCGTAGCTTGCCTCATGGCAGGTACCCTTATGTGCAGTTCCTGCATCGGTTCGTTCAGTCTGTTCAACAGCTATGCCAAGTGGCAGTGCCACATGACCAGCAACAAGTTTGTCAACGCCATCGTGGGCTTCTTCCTGATGCCTATCGTCGGCAGCGTCACTATGCTCGTCGACTGGCTCGTACTCAATACCATCGAGTTCTGGAGTGGCACCAACCCCATGCATGCCAGCATTGGCAAGACCAAGCAGGTAATGGGTAGCGACGGACGCTACTACGCTGTCACCGTCACCAAGAACGGCTACGAAGTGAAGGCTCCCACCGGCGAGATCAGCTACTTCACCCACGACGAGAAGAACGACTCATGGTCGCTGACACAGAACGGCCAGACACGTGAGCTCTTCCGCTTCAACCAGGACGGCACCATCACCACCCTGCTGAAAGACGGACAGCAGCTGACGGTCACTCCCGACGAGGCTGGTCTCTATCAGGTTCGTATGGCTATGGGCGACGGTCACTTCTTCGCTATGCGATAAACCGATGACTATGAGTCACCTCATCAATAATACCTGTCTGGCAGTGCTGCTTTGGGCGCTGCCAGCAGTTGCTTTTGCACAAGGCCCCAACAGCAGCGGAGTCTACTATCAGGCGGCCGACGGCAAGAGCGGAGCGGAGTTGAAGACAGCTCTCTGCCACATCATCTACGACCGCGAGGAGGGTGGTTCGCTCGATGATGCCTATAGGGCGCTGTGGACACACTTCCAGACAACGGACAGACGGGCAAACGGCAGCGTGTGGGATATGTACTCCAACCTACGCGAGATGACCTACGTCGTCGACCAGGCAGGCAACTACAAGAAGGAGGGTGATGTCTACAACCGCGAACACTCATTTCCCAACAGCTGGTTCGGTGGCAAGGTGATGCCTATGTACACCGACCTGCACCACCTCTATCCCACCGATGGTTTCGTCAACAACAAACGCGCCAACTTCCCCTTCGGTGAGACCAACGGCGACAGCTACAAATCGGCCAACAACTTCAGCAAACTCGGCAAATGCACCTATCCCGGCTATACTGGTACCGTATTCGAGCCTAACGATGAGTACAAGGGTGACTTCGCCCGCACCTATTTCTATATGGTGACCTGTTACGAAGAAAAACTTTCCGACTGGTACACCAACAATCCTGAATCGCAGCCTACGCTCGACGGCAAAGCCTATCCCGGTCTAAGCTCGTGGCAGTTGGAGATGCTGATGAAGTGGGCCGCGAACGACCCCGTCAGCGCGAAGGAGACAGCGCGTAATGAAGCCGTCTGGAAGATTCAGCAGAACCGCAACCCCTTCATCGACTACCCAGGGCTGGAGCAGTATATCTGGGGCAGCCGCACGGCAGAGACCTTCCACTATGCCACCGATGCTGACGGCATTAGCATTGCCCGCCGCGCTGTCACAGCCGACGAGCCCATCTACAAGCTCAGCGGACAGCGCGTACGTCCCGGCAGCATGAAGAAAGGCATCTATCTGCGTCGCGGACACAAGGTGAGAAAATGAAATTTTATCAAAGCTTATGAAGAAAACTATAATTATTACAGCGATTGCGCTGGCAGTCACCGTTACTGCTTCAGCAGCAGAAAACGTCAAGGCAACGGTTCACGCCGATCAGGCAGGAGCCAAGATTAACCGTGAGATTTACGGACAGTTCTCAGAACACTTAGGTACGTGTATATACGGCGGCCTTTGGGTGGGCGAGGACTCTAAGATTCCAAACATCAAGGGCTACCGCAAGGACGTGTTCGAGGCGCTGAAGGCGCTGAAGGTGCCTGTGCTACGTTGGCCGGGTGGTTGTTTTGCCGACGACTACCACTGGATGGACGGCATCGGTCCGAAGGACCAGCGTCCCTCGTTACGCAACAACAATTGGGGCGGTACCATCGAGGATAACTCTTTTGGTACGCACGAGTTCCTGAATCTCTGCGAGATGCTCGACTGTGAGCCTTATATCAGCGGCAACGTCGGCTCGGGCACAGTGAAGGAGATGGCCCAGTGGGTGGAGTACATGACCAGCGACGGTGATACGCCGATGGCCCGTCTGCGCCGGCAGAACGGCCGCGAAAAGGCCTGGCACGTAAAGTACTTCGGCATTGGCAACGAGGCTTGGGGTTGCGGTGGCAACATGACGCCCGAGTACTACTCAGACGAGTTCCGTAAGTTCAATACCTACCTGCGCGACTACACGGGCAACAAGCTGTACCGTATCGGCAGTGGTGCCTCGGACTATGACTATAAATGGACGGAGGTGCTGATGGACAAGATTGGCAACCGTATGCAGGGTGTGTCCTTGCACTATTATACCTGCTCGGGCTGGGAAGGCTCGAAGGGCTCGGCTACGAAGTTCGACAACGACCAGTACTATTGGGCATTAGGAAAATGCCTGGAAATAGAGGAAGTCATCAAGAAGCACAAGGCCATCATGGACGAGAAAGACCCTGAGGGCAAGGTGGGGCTGTTGGTCGACGAGTGGGGCACATGGTGGGACGAGGAGCCAGGCACCATAGCCGGACACCTGTACCAGCAGAACGCGCTGCGCGACGCCTTTGTGGCTTCGTTGTCGCTCAATGTATTCCATAAATATACTGACCGCGTAAAGATGGCCAACATCGCTCAGATTGTGAACGTGCTGCAGTCGATGATTTTGACCGACCAGGAAGGAACGGGTCACATGGTGCTGACGCCCACCTACCACGTCTTCAAGATGTACACGCCGTTCCAGGAGGCTACCTATCTGCCTGTAGACCTGCCTACTGAGACTATTCAGGTGAGCAAGGCCTATTTCAAGGAGAAGGAGGGTGCCAAGGACGCTGGCTATCGTCCTTGTCCGATGCTCTCGGCTTCAGCTGCCAAGACCGTCGACGGCAGTCTCGTACTGGCCATTACTAACGTCTCGTTGGATAAGTCGCAGACTATCGACTTCCAACTCGACGGCTATCAGGCCAAGACTGTCAGCGGTGAGATTCTGACCTCGAAGAAGGTGGACGACTTCAACGACTTCCAGCATCCGGAGGTTGTAGTTCCGAAGCCCTTTAAGGATGCCAAGCTGAAGAAGAACATGGTGACTGTCGAGGTACCCGCCAAGTCTATCGTTGTGCTGAGCATCAAGTGATGTCCAGTTCCGGCGAACAATGTAATAGCGGTGTGAGAAAAAAGGCCAATACAGCGACACTGGAGAACGGATTGCGGATTATCCACCTGCCGTCAGCCTCGCCTGTGGTCTACTGCGGCTACCAGATAGCGGCAGGGACACGTCATGAACGGCAGCCTGACGAGGAGGGACTGGCACACTTCTGCGAGCACATGACCTTCAAGGGCACTCAGCGCCGTAATGCGCTGCAGGTCATCAATGCTTTGGAACAGGTGGGTGGCGACTTGAATGCCTTCACCAACAAGGAAGATACGACCTTCTATGTTGCCATCCACCGCGACCATTTCCGTCGTGCTGTCGACCTGCTGACTGACATCGTGTTTCACAGTCAGTACCCTCAGCCAGAGATTGACCGCGAGATAGAGGTCATCTGTGACGAGATAGAGAGTTATAACGACTCGCCTGCAGAGCTGATCTTCGATGAGTTTGAGAACATTCTCTTCGAAGGTCATCCTCTGGGGCACAACATTCTGGGACAGGCTGAGCAACTGCGCACCTACACCACAGAGGACGCCCTGCAGTTTACCCGTCGCTACTATCGTCCTGACAACGCCGTGTTTTTCGTCTATGGCGATATAGACTTCGGGCAAGTAGTAAAAATACTGAAGAAAGCACAATGAAGGGGAAAGTATATATCCGCGAGAAGGGCACCCATCAGGCTCACGTCATCATAGGTTGTAAAGCCTATGACATCCATCATCCCCACCGCATTGCCCTCTACCTGCTCAACAACATCTTAGGCGGTCCGGGTATGAACTCCTTGCTGAATTTATCGCTACGTGAGCGAAACGGGCTGGTTTACACCGTTGACAGCACGATGGTGAGTTATAGCGACACGGGACTATGGGCCGTCTACTTTGGCTGTGACCAGAAAGATATCGACAAGTGTCGCCGTCTGGTGCGTCGCCAATTGGACCGTCTGATGGAGAAACCACTCAGCAAGTCAAGGCTCCTGTCGGCTAAACAGCAGCTAAAGGGTCAGATTGCCATCGCCTGTGATAATCGCGAGAACTTCGCCCTCGACGTTGGCAAGAGTTTCTTGCATTACGGAAAGGAAAAAGACCTTGAACATCTGTTCCATCAGATTGATATTGTCACCGCCGAAGAACTGCAACAAGTAGCTATCGAGCTATTTGAGCCAGACAATATCACAACACTCATTTATCGGTGACTACCCTATTGTTAGTCAACCAGAAAATAGATTCTGGTCCCATGTTAAACAGCAGGTCGAGGATACTGAGGTTTGGCAGGAAACCGTGCTTCGCCTCGTAGACCTGATAGTAGCGGCGCGGGGTGAAGTCTGGATCAGGAGCCGGGTGCTTGGGATTAATCGCTTCGCGGAAATCTTCAAAAGAGGTTGAAGGTGAGGGGCTAATAAACGACTCTGTATAGTGGACGATGGGATGGATGTCGAGCAACTCGCAAATCTTCTCGCGGATGGCCTCGTTGAAGTCAAAGAGGTAGTCCCAGCAGCGCTCTGTGAAGAAGGGGCGTAGGTCGTCCTCATAGTACATAAAGAACGGAGAGTCACCATAGGCCGACCGCAGGGCGTTCCAGTGAAGGTGACGCCAGTTGCCGTGATCGCTGATGCGAGTAGCCCCCACCTGCCTTGAGGGGGCTTCTACGGGAACTGTCAGTACCTGAGTACCCTGTGTAGTCGCAATGACGCAGCGGTTACGGTAGGTCTGCTTCTGAAAATTCTCACAACGCTCTATCCATACCTCATCGGCACAACAGAGCTTCTGGTACCACTGTATGGGTCCGAAGTAGGTAGTAGAGAGCAGAACGTTCATCGGGGCAAGAAGAGGCGTCGACTGTCGTATCCGTGCCAGAAGGGAAGGCCCGGGGTGTGGTTATAGACCACCAACGCCACGCGGCCGATAATCTGTTCCTCGCGGACAAGACCGATACTGTGAATGTGGTAGTAGTCATGGCGCGCACAGTTTTGCTTGCCAGGCACGATAATCGTACGTTTCTGCAACTGAATGGTGTCGCCGGGGAGTGCCGTGCAACGACCTATGAGCACGTTGCCTGCTGTGTCGTCAATGGCAATGAGGTCGCCCTTGCTAACAGGCTGGCAACACAGTCGGCCATAGGAGAAAAGTCCGCTGCCGCCCGTCCGCAGGCCATAAGACCAACGGTTTACCATCACTCGGTCGCCCGCCTTGAAGTCAGGCTCTAATGTAGAGCCGGGGACGGTATAGATGGTAAAGACCAGTGCCCGGAATGTCAGCATGACCAGGAAAGCCACCGCAAGGGCACAGAAGAACTTCAGCGTACTGCGCATAGTCTTGTATGTCGCTATGTCATAGCGACAAGCAGAACGGTTATTTGATGTTATCGACGAAACGGAAGAGGCGACTCCAGCGGATGCCGTTCATACCGCGACGGTCGGGGTCGCTACTCCACCAGATGAAGATGGGCTTACCGACGATGTGATCCTCAGGCACAAAGCCCCAGTAGCGGGAGTCGGCGGAGTTGTGGCGGTTGTCGCCCTGCATCCAGTAGTAGTCCAACTTGAAGGTATATTCCTTAGCCTCCTTGCCGTTGATATAGATCTTGCCGTCCTTCACCTCCAACTCATTGCCTTCATAGGCACGGATGGGGCGCTCGTAGATGGGCAGGTTGTCGAGTGTCAGCTTGATGCTCTCTCCCTTCTTGGGAATCCAGATGGGACCATAGTTATCGCGCGTCCAGTGCAGGTTGCCGTTCTGCGGATAGATGTCCTTGTCATCGGCATCGGTGTTTAGCGTGATGCTCTCCACCAAGTCTTTACGGGCACCCAGCACGTCGACGGCATGCTTGGTCAACGGCATATAGCCTAACTGGTTGAGGCTCATCAAGTCCTCCATCGAGATGCCCAACTCCTGCATCAGGTCATCGGGTAGTCCACGCTTCAGCTTGACGTAGTAGGTGTACTGCACATTATCGGGTTCCTTGTTGGCCTTGCCGTCGAGATAGACGATGCGGTTCTTGATCTGAAGCGTCTGACCGGGCAGGCCTACACAGCGCTTGACATAGTTCTCGCGACGGTCGGTAGGACGGGTGGACACACCGCCGAAGTCGTTGAAATGGTCGAGAATCACCTGACGTCCCGTGCTGTAGACCGTCTGGAAGAACTTCAGCCGCTGTTCGGCGTTGAGGGAGTCAGGATTGGGATGATTAGGCCAGGCCTGATAGCCCAGCATATAACAAAGATGGTAGTACTCGGTCTGGTACTGCTGGTTGTTGCAGATGGTGTCGCCAGCCGGATAGTTGAAGACGACGATGTCGTTCAGCTCGACATTGCCGAAGCCCTTTACACGGCGATAGTCCCAATGGGGCCAGGCGATGTAGGACTTGCACTCGAAGACGGGCAGCGTGTGCTGCGTCAGCGGCATCGTCAGTGGTGTCTCAGGGATGCGGGGTCCGTAGCTCACCTTCGAGACGAAGAGGTAATCGCCCGTCAACAGCGATTTCTCCAACGAACTGGAAGGGATGACGTAGTTCTGGAAGAAGAACAAATTAATGAAGTAGACAGCCACCAAGGCGAATACCAGGGCGTCGACCCACGACATGACCCATTTGACGGGCCCTTCCTCTTCCTTCCACCACTGCCACTTGATTTTCTTCGTGATATAGATGTCGTAGATGAACGGCACTACCAACAATCCCCACCACGACTTGACCCAGTAGAGGAACAGCAGATAGAGTACGAGTACGACAATAAACTTTGCCCACTGCTTACGCGGGTCGAGCTTTTCTTTCTTTTTATTTTTCATGGCCTAAAACTTAAACATATCACTAATCGTCAGCAAACCCTCATGATCCTTCGTGTACTCAGCGGCCAAGACGGCACCGAGGGCAAAGCCTTTTCGCGAATGAGCATCGTGAGTGATGGTGATGAGGTCAGCATCTGAATCGTAGCGGATGGTGTGGATGCCAGGTACCTCGCCGCGACGGATATGGTCGACGCGCAGGAACTGCTTGTCGGTGGTGTCCTCTTTCCACGCCTCCTTGCGGTCAATATTCTCCACAATCTCCTCAGCCAGCGTAATAGCCGTACCGCTGGGGTGGTCGAGCTTATGGACGTGGTGAGTCTCCTCCATCTCGACATCGTACTGCGGGAACTGGTTCATAATCTTGGCCAAGTAGCGGTTGACAGCTGAGAAGATGGCCACGCCGATGGAGAAGTTCGAGGCCCAAAACAGCGTCTTGCCGTCGGCACAGGCCTTGCGCACGTCATCGCCGTGCTCCTTCATCCAGCCCGTAGAGCCAGAGACCACTTTTACACCTTTGGCCCACGCCTTCAGATAATTGCTGTAAGCCACCTGCGGGGCGGTGAACTCGATGGCCACGTCGGCCGATGCAAACTCAGGACTGTCGAAGTCCTCTTGATTGTCAATGTCAATGATACTTACAATCTCGTGGCCACGCTCCAAGGCAATCTGCTCAATCATCTTGCCCATCTTGCCGTAGCCGATTAATGCTATTTTCATACTTTTATCTTATTACTTTTTTTCCATTCCAAATATAGATGCCCTTGCCAGGCTCACCCTTCAGTTTACGCCCGTCGAGCGTGTAATAACCATTCCCCTCGCTCACGGGAGAGGGCTCGGGGGTGAGGCTTATTCCTGTCGGATCGTCCCCCGTGCGGTAAGCCCAGGCGGTGACGCCGCTTCTGGCCAACGCGGTGATGGCCACCGTCTTGTTCTTCTTGTTAGCTGTAAAGGAGGTAGAAGGCCAACTCGTCGTGTTCGATTCCATTACCTGATCTACCATCACGCCCTTGTAGAGTACGCCGCCAATGGTCAGGTTCACGTATGATGTTCCCTCAACCGCTCCCCACTTACCACTCTTGTCGCCACTAATGGTGCCGTCGGCACTCAGCGTGATGTCTATCGGCGTGACCAACTCCTGATACCCCCACTTATAGTCCAGTCCATAGCGATGAATCATCAGCTTATACGTGCCGGGGATATTCTCGGTTGCCACCTGCTGCGTCGTGGAGATGTCGGCACTCTTGACGGTTTCGCCAGTATATTCAAAGGGTGCGGCCACCAACCAGCCGTCCTGGTTCTGGAACACCTGATGCACACGCACGGCATGACCTTGCGTGTTGTCTTGGAAACGGGTGTGATAGACCAGATAGGTACGGCCGTCTTCGGCAGCAATGATGGAGTTGTGGCCCTGCTCACGCTCAGCAAGACTCATCAGGCCCCAGTCGCCATAGGCACCGAAGATGTTGACGCCGCGCGTATCACAGTTAGGACCGAAGTTCTTGGCATATTGCGTATAGACGGCACTCGCGCCTCTGGAATCCTTGTAGGGACCGTCGGGCTTCTCGGAGCGGAACACGCGCATCTGGTAACCGCCGGCATCGGGGTCATCAGGAAGTGCCGACAGCATGAAGCCGTAGCTCATGAACAGGTAGTAATAGCCGTTGATATACTCAATGTATGACCCCTCGCCTGAGACATAGAATCCACCAGCTATCTTCTTGCCATAATAGGGGTCGCTGGTGACGCCGTCGCCTGAACCAGTCACATTGTACTTCACATCGTAGTCGCGCAGTCCTGTTTCCTCGTTCAGCTCCAGCATCCAGATGCCGCCGCTCCACGAGCCATACGTCATCCAGAGCTTGCCTTCCTCGTCGAAGAACACGCAGGGGTCAATACAGTTGGGCCAGCGATTGCCCCACTTACTTCCCACATTATAGCGGGCAGGCAGGCTTTTCTGCTCGCCAAGGACTAACTCCAAGTCGGTCTTCTTGTACGACAAGTCGGCGTTCGATGTATTGCCGAAACCTGAGAAAACCACAGGGCCCTGATAGACGTAGGGGCCGCTGATCCTGTCGGCCGTCAGCAGCACGATGCTCGAAGCCCAGCTGTCGCCGTTGATGCTGAAATAGAGGCACCACTTCTTCATCTTCTCGTTCCAGATGACATCGGGCGCCCACATGTTGCCGTCCAGTTCGTAGTTATTGGAAGCAGCAGCTGACCAGGCATGAACGTCGAAATTGCCAAACGTCTTCTCCTCGCCACCAATGGTGACGGTCTTTGTTATGTTCGTCTTGAAAAACCTGCTGAATGTGTTGCCCGTGGAGTTGGCGTTGCTGGCTGTTGTCGACGTCACCTTGCCAGCATCGTTGACCAGTCCGAAGGTGTAGGATACCGATGACCAGCTCATCATGTTCATACTCCGGGCCAGACCGCGATGGGTGCCGAAGATATAATAGTATTTCGATGTCGGCTCATACACAACACTTGGATCATGTACGCTGACACGGGTCAAAGTTATAGCTCCTGACTGAATGGCAGTCAGCAACAAAACCGACAAAAAAAGGAAAGATTTCTTCTTCATTTGCCTTGTTGTTTTTAGTCCTTGGACTTCTCTAACAATGATTTGGTTGCAAAATTAAACATAAATTCTGAAAAAACCTTGCTTTTTACACCTTTTTTAGTATCTTTGTGCTCGAAAAGCAAAGAATAGACCTTATGGAATTACTCTTGCACTATGCTTGGAAGCATAAATTGCTGCCACTCACCACACTGACGACCACCGACGGCCGTGAGGTAGAAATTATTGACCCGGGACTGCATAACCATAATGCCGGACCGGACTTCTTCAACGCCAAGGTGAAGATTGGCGGCACACTCTGGGTGGGTAACGTTGAGATTCACGATAAGGCCAGCGACTGGTATCAGCACGGTCACGACAGCGACTCACACTACGACAATGTGGTGCTGCACGTCTGCGAGACAATTGACACGGAGGTTCGGAATAGTATGGGACATTATCTCCCGCAGATGCAGCTCAGTGTGCCTCAACACGTCAGGGAACACTATGAAGAACTGCTCAGTACAGACCAATACCCGCCCTGCTATAAAATCATCCCTGACTTGACGCGACTGATGGTTCACTCTTGGATGGCTGCCCTCCAGACAGAGCGCTTAGAGCGGAAAACGGAGGATATACGCCGTAGGGCCGAACAATGTGGCGGCTCATGGGAAGATGCCTACTTTGTAACGTTGGCCCGCAACTACGGTTTCGGCATCAACAGCGACACCTTCGAACAGTGGGCACTCAACGTGCCGCTCTCAGCTGTCGGCCACCATCGCGACGACCTCTTCCAAATAGAGGCCATCTTCATGGGACAAGCAGGACTCTTGGAACTTGACACCGTGCCTAAACACTACCAGCAGGACGCACTGAACGACGGTTACTTCACCCGGCTGCGTAACGAATATCAGTACTTGGCCCATAAGTTTGGCATGCAGCCGATGGATGCTGCCCGCTGGAATTTTTTACGGCTGCGCCCACAGAACTTCCCACACATCCGGCTGTCACAGTTGGCCAATCTCTATTACCAACGTAAAGCCGGTCTGAGCCAGCTCATAGAGTGTACCACCGTAGACCAGTTGAAAGACCTGCTCTCGTCGCAAGTCACCCCCTACTGGGAAACCCATTACACCTTTGGTTCGCTCAGTGCCAAGAACGAAAAGCATCTCAGCTATGGTTCACTCAACCTGCTGCTCATCAACACGGCCATTCCCATGCTTTTTGCCGTGGGACGTCACCGTCAGAAGGAGGAACTGTGCGACCGCGCCTTCGACCTGCTGGAACAACTGAAACCCGAGAACAACTACATTATCCGTATGTGGCTGCAATGCGGACTGCCTGTACAGTCAGCCGGCGACTCCCAGGCACTCATCCAACTGAAGAAAGAGTATTGTGACAAGCGTGACTGTCTACGCTGTCGAATAGGTTATGAATATTTGAAGAAGCAATGAAATACTGTTTTGAAACCCGTATGGCGGTGCGTGACTACGAGTGCGACATCGAAGGTATTGTCAACAATGCCAATTACCTACACTACTGTGAGCACACCCGTCACCTTTTCCTGAAGGAGTGTGGACTGTCGTTCGCTGAGATGCACGAGAAAGGCGTCGATGCTGTTGTCGCCCGTATGAACCTGCAATACAAGACACCCCTCCGACCTGACGATGAGTTTATCTCTCGTATGGGCTTGACGAAAGAAGGTATTAAGTATGTGTTCCACCATGATATCTACCGTGCAGCTGATGAGCAATTGTGTTTTCGTGGAAAGGTCGAGTTGGTGTGCATCGTAAACGGACGGCTCGGCCAGAGCGAGGACTACGATGCGGCTTTTGCTAACTATATTGAGCAATGAACGAACAAGAGGTTTTCTATACCATTGCCCTTACCCGCATGACGGGTTTCAACTCGCAACAGGCGCTGCAACTCTGTCAGAAACTGGGTGGTGGTCAGGCTGTCTATGAACATCGTAACGACATAGGGAGCCTGATCCCCGACTGTTCGCCACGACTCGTCGAAGCCTTGAAAAACTGGGATGAAGCCCTGAAACGGGCTGCTGTCGAGATGGAGTTCGTTACGAAGCATGACATACGTACGCTGACGATGAACGATCCAGACTACCCCGTCAGGCTACGCGAGTGTCCCGATGCTCCCGTCATCCTATATTATAAAGGTAGCGCTGACCTGAACCAGCAGCGCGTCATCGACATTGTTGGTACCCGCCATTGTACTTCCTACGGCCAAGATCTGGTGTGCCGCTTTGTAAGCCGTCTGAAAGAACTTTGCCCTGAGCTGCTCGTTGTCAGTGGACTGGCTTATGGTATTGATATCTGTGCCCACCGTCAGGCTCTCTTTGCTGACTATCAGACCGTCGCTGTACTGGCTCACGGCTTGGACCAGATATACCCCAACCACCACCGCCAAACGGCTGTTGAAATGTTAAGCCGAGGCGGTCTGCTGACGGAGTACATGAGCCAGACAGAGCCCATAGCCAATAACTTCCGTCAGCGTAACCGTATTGTGGCTGGCTGTTCGGATGCAACATTAGTCATTGAGTCGGCCTACAAAGGCGGAGCGCTGATTACTGCCCGCATCGCCCAGGACTACGGTCGCGATGTCTTTGCGTTCCCTGGTCCCGTAGGTGCTCCTTACAGCGAGGGCTGCAACAACCTGATTCGTGACAATAAGGCTGGGCTTATCACTTCGGCCGACGACTTCGTTGAGGCGATGGGCTGGCAACCCCTGCAACCAAAAACCGACACCGTAGAACGTCAGCTCTTCCCGGAGCTGTCGCCTGAGGAACAGGCTATTGTCACCCAACTACAGCAGACCAACGACTTACAGCTGAATATCCTCAGTGTGAAGACCAATATCGCCATCGGCCAACTCACAGCCCTCCTCTTCCAGTTGGAGATGAAAGGCGTGGTGAGACCATTGGCTGGAGGCACATACCACTTATTGAAGTGAAAAGTGATGAAGTGAAGAGTAAAAAGTAAACAATGAAGATAGGAAACATAGAATTTGGAGAACGGCCGCTGTTTTTGGCACCAATGGAGGACGTGACGGACATTGGATTCCGGATGCTGTGCAAGCGGTTCGGAGCGGCGATGGTCTACACTGAATTCGTGTCGGCCGAAGCGCTGATACGTGACGTAAAGACAACCATCCGTAAGCTGACTATCAGCGATGAGGAACGTCCTGTTGGAATACAGATTTACGGACGCGACGTCGAGGCTATGGTGGAGGCGGCGAAAATAGTAGAGCAGGCAGGTCCCGATCTTATCGACCTCAACTTCGGCTGTCCCGTGAAGAAGGTGGCAGGCAAGGGCGCCGGAGCCGGTATGCTGCAAAACATTCCGAAACTGTTAGAGATTACGCAGAAGGTGGTACAGGCCGTCAAGCTGCCTGTCACCGTGAAGACCCGTCTTGGATGGAACCACGAACAACTCATCATTACCGAACTGGCTGAACAGCTACAGGACTGTGGCATCCAGGCGCTGACCATTCACGGTCGTACCCGCAGTCAGATGTATACGGGTGAAGCCGACTGGACGCTCATCGGCGAGGTGAAACACAACCCCAAGATATACATTCCCATCATCGGCAACGGTGACATCACCTCGTTGGATGACGCTGAAGCTGCCTTCGACCGCTACGGCGTGGATGCTGTCATGATAGGTCGTGCTACTTTCGGCGCTCCCTGGATATTCAGTCGAGAGGAACTGACAATCGACCAGAAGATAGACATCCTTGAGGAGCAGTTGCGCATCAACATAGAGCGGATAGGCCTTAGCCGGAAACCTAATGATACTGACTACTCCGTCGAGAAGCGCGCCATCCTCCATACCCGCCGCCATCTCGCAGCCACCCCCGTCTTCAAGGGTATCCCCAACTTCCGCCAGACGCGCATTCAGATGCTCCGCGCTGAAACGACTGACGAACTGATAGGAATCTTGGAGGACTGTCGCCAACAGCTCTCAAATCTTGAATGATAGACTCTTATTATTGACAAGGACTGAAATAAAAGGGCAAAATGTTTTGCCCTTTTAATTATTTGTTGTACCTTTGCACCCGATTATCAAGGGGTGCTGCCTGTCGGCGGCTGAGATGATACCCTCTAAACCTGATCCGGGTAATGCCGGCGTAGGGATGGATAGTAGTTTTATCACAGTATTCCCCTTTACATTATTTATTAATTAAAGGTACAAGACGAATGAAAAAGATTGTTTTGCTGGTTGTCACACTGTGGGCAACAGGTGTTAACGCGGTAGAGCCCGTGGACTCGCTGAAGTCGGTCGAGCTGCAGGATGTGCAGGTGTCCTCCATCCGCGCCACGAAGAAGACGCCCATGGCCTTCACCAACATGAACCGTGAACAGCTGAAGCAGGTGAACTACGGAAAGGACGTGCCCTACCTGCTGTCGCTGACCCCCTCCGTAACGCTGACCTCTGACGCCGGCAACGGCATTGGCTACACGTCGCTCCGCGTGCGCGGCACCGACCCTTCGCGCATCAACATCACGGCCAACGGCATACCCATGAACGATGCCGAGAGCGCACAACTCTACTGGGTCAACATGGGCGACTTTGCCTCCAGCGTACAGTCGATGCAGATACAGCGCGGTGTCGGAACGTCGACCAACGGCGCCGGTGCCTTCGGTGCCACATTGAACATGCAGACGGAGAACATCGGCACGCAGCCCTTCGTAGGAATGGACTTCAGTGGCGGTTCCTACTACTCGCACAAAGAGACGCTGCGCTTCGGAACAGGACTGTTAGGCGAACACTGGGGCATTCAGGGACGCCTGTCGAACATCGGCTCGAAAGGCTATCTGGACCGCGCCTCGACCAAGCTGAACAGCTACTTCATTCAGGCAGGCTGGTTTGGCGACAACACGGTGGTGAAATTCATTACCTTCAACGGTACTGAGGAAACCTATCACGCCTGGAACTACACGTCGAAGTATGAGCAGAGCCTTTATGGCCGCCGCTACAACTCCTGCGGCGAGTATTATGACGACGAGGGAAACACCCGGTACTACGACAACCAGACCGACAACTACCACCAGCAGAACTACCAGCTGATATGGAACCAGCGGCTGAGCCGCGAGCTGAACCTCAATACGGCGCTGCACTACACGAAGGGCAACGGCTACTACGAGGAGTATAAGCGCAAAAGGACGCTCTTTGAGTATGAACTCGACCCGGAAATGACCTGGGCCAAGAGCGACCTGGTGCGCCAGAAGAAGATGGACAACGACTTCTACGGTGTTGTGGCCTCGCTGAACTACAACAACCGCGAGAACCTGCAGGCTACGCTCGGCGGTGGCTGGAACAAGTATGACGGCGACCACTTCGGAGTCATCAAGTGGGTGAAGAACCCCGTCAACGACCTGATGCCCAACAGCCCCTATTACGACGAGAATGCCAAGAAGAGCGACTTCAACGTCTACGGCAAACTGACGTATGACTTCCTGCCCGGACTGAATGCGTATGTCGATATGCAGTACCGTCACCTCGGCATAAAGATGGTCGGCCCCACCGATGAAATCAACTGGGACGCCAGCAAGCGCATTGTCTACGACATGAAGGAATCGTTCGACTTCTTCAACCCCAAGGCCGGACTGAACTACGACATCACGCCCAACCACAAGGTCTATGTCTCGTATGCCATAGCCCATAAAGAGCCTACCCGCAATAATTATCAGAACAACATGAACGCCGAGCTGCCCATGCCGAAGGCCGAGCGGCTGAACGACCTGGAAGCGGGCTATAAGTACCAGAGCCCGACATTCTCGGCCGGACTCAACCTTTATTGGATGGACTATAAAGACCAGTTCGTACTGACGGGCGAGATTGATAAGATAGGTGAGGCCGTTACCCGCAACCTCGACAAGAGCTTCCGCCTCGGCGTGGAGGCAGAGGCGGCATGGAAACCGGTCGACTGGTTCCGTTGGGATGCCAATGCCACATGGTCAAGGAACCGCGTGAAGGGCATCACCGTACAGCTGACCGACGGGAGCGTGGCCGACCTCGGCGACCAGCCGCTGGCCTTCTCGCCCGACTGGATTGTCAACAACATCTTCAGCTTCAGTTACCGAGGCTTCAGCGCCAGCGCCCAGAGCCAGTATGTCAGCAAGCAGTACCTGACGAACACCGGCTTCGAGAGCTACAAGACACTCGACGACGACGGCAAGCCCGTGGACGTGAGCATGATGCTCGACGGGCACTTCACCACGAACCTCGACCTGAGCTACAACTTCCAGCTGCCGAAGTTCGGCCTGAAGGATGTCACCGTCGGCGTCACCCTCTACAACCTCTTCTCGGCTGAGTACGACAACAACGGATGGGCAGCGCCTGCCTTCAGCAGGGAAAACGGCGCTGTGGTGGCTACAGGATGGGGCACCAGCGACCAGTACGAGGCGGGCTTTGCTCCCTCTGCTCCGTTCAACATGATGGCTCACCTGTCACTCAACTTCTAAGCGATGACATTTGACTGGCTCGACATCTTCACCACGGTACTCGGACTGATTTACATCTGGCTCGAGTACCGTGCCCATATCGCCCTTTGGGTGGTAGGCATCGTCATGCCAGCCCTCGATGTCTACCTGTACTACAGTCACGGGCTCTACGGCGATGCCGGCATGGCCTGCTACTACACGCTGGCAGCCGTCTACGGTCTTTTCGTATGGAAGTTCAAGAAGACCAGGAAGCTGAAGCAGTCGCTGCCCATCATCCACATGCCCCGACGGCTGTACCTGCCGGCTGCGGCATGCTTCTTCCTGTCCTGGGGCGTCATCTACTATATTTTAGTCACGTGGACTAACTCCACCGTGCCCCTGCTCGACTCGTTCACCAATGCCTTGTCGTTCATCGGCATGTGGGCACTGGCCCGCAAGTATCTGGAGCAGTGGTGGTTCTGGATAGTGGTCGACGTGGTGTGCTGTGCGCTCTACGTTCAGAAGGGCATCCCCTTCAAGGCCGGGCTCTACGGCCTCTATGTCCTGATAGCCGTTGCGGGCTATTACAAGTGGAAGTCGATGACCAAAATCACCAAGTATGACCGGGTTTGACACTGTCATCCTGGCCAACGGCATATTCCCCACGGCCGACCAGCCCCTGCGACTGTTACGTGAGGCCCGCTATGTTGTCTGCTGCGACGGGGCTGCCCGCCACTGGCCACAGTGCGATGCCATCGTGGGCGACGGCGACTCCGTGCCCGACGAGCTGCGGAGCCGCCTGATACAGATTGACGAGCAGGACGACAACGACCTGACGAAAGCCACGCGCCACTGCATGGCCCGCGGACTGCGCCGTATCGCCTACCTCGGGGCCACGGGCCGCCGCGAGGACCACACCCTCGGTAACATTGCCCTGCTCATGCGCTACTTCCGCGACTTCGGCCTCGACGTGCTGATGGCTACCGACGACGGCTGGTTCGTGCCGGCCGCCGGACCGGCAACGTTCGAATCCTCGCCCGGCCAGCAGGTCAGTCTCTTCAACTTCGGCTGCACCCGTCTCGTCTCCGAGGGGCTGAAGTGGCAGGCATACCCTTACCAGCAACTCTGGCAGGGGACGCTCAACGAGGCTCTTGGCACCACCTTCCGTATTGAAGCCGATGCAGAATACATGGTTTTTCGCACGTATTTTTAACTTTTTCACGCTTCACTTTCCTCTTTTACCATCTTTATTCGTAACTTTGCAGCCTAAACGTGTAAAGTATGCGCAAAGTAATAGGAATAGGAGAAACAGTTCTCGATATCATTTTCAAGGGCGACCAGCCCATTCAGGCCGTACCAGGCGGCTCGGCCTTCAATGCCATCATATCCTTGGGACGTGCCGGTATACCCACCGCGTTTATCAGCGAGACGGGCAACGACCGCATTGGTGTCAACGTGAAGAAGTACCTGACAGACAATGGCGTCGATGCCTCGGGCGTCTGCGTCTACCCCGACTCTAAGTCACCCGTGTCGTTGGCATTCCTCGATGAGCATAACAATGCCGACTACATCTTCTATAAGGATCACCCGCACGACCGACTTGACTTTACCTACCCTGACATTCAGGAGGACGACGTGGTGCTCTTCGGCTCGTTTTTTGCCATCAATCCAGTAGTGCGTCCACAGGTAAAGGGCTTCTTGGATTATGCCCACCAGCATGGGGCTATTCTCTATTACGACGTCAACTACCGGTCTTCCCATAAGAACGACTTGGTGAAGGTGACACCCAACCTGCTGGAGAATTTCGAAGTGGCTGATATCGTCCGCGGATCCGACGAGGACTTTGAGGTGATGTATAATAAGAGGGAATGCGACAGCGTCTACCGTTCCGAGATATCCTTCTACACCAGGAAGTTCATCTATACTCGTGGTTCCCAGCCCGTAGAATTGCGGGCCGAGAACGGATTCTGTAAGCAGTACCCCGTGCCGCCCACCACGACCGTCAGCACCATTGGTGCTGGCGATAACTTCAACGCAGGCTTCGTCTATGGCCTTATCAAGTACGGTATCACCCGCAACGACATAGAAACAGGACTCACCGAGCAGCAGTGGGACCAGCTGATGGCCTGTGCCCAGGCATTTTCCGCCAACTGCTGCCAGAGTCTCAGCAACAGCATCGACGCAGACTTCGCACAAAAGATGAAACTTTAAAACCACGATAGAATCATGAAAGAGATTACCAGTAACATCTACTACGTTGGCGTCAACGACCGCAACAAGAACCTGTTCGAGGGCCTGTGGCCCCTCCCCAACGGCGTCAGTTATAACTCCTACCTCATCGACGACGAGAAAGTCTGTCTTGTAGATACCGTCGAGGTGGACTTCTTCATGCCTTACCTCGAGAATATCCGCGAGGTCATCGGCGAACGTCCCATCGACTACGTCGTCGTCAATCACATGGAGCCCGACCATAGCGGCTCGCTGGCTCTGCTCCGACAGTTCTATCCCGACATCCAAATTATCGGCAATAAGAAGACCTTCGACATGATGGCAGGCTTCTACCATCTGACCACCGGCCTCCACGAAGTGAAGAATGGAGACAGCCTCAGCCTTGGTACCCACCAGCTCCAGTTTGTCCTCACCCCGATGGTCCACTGGCCCGAAACGATGATGACCCTCGCCACCGTTCCTGACGCATCTCCGTCGGGCGCAACGGTTCTCTTCTCCGGCGACGCTTTCGGCTGCTTCGGCGCCCTCAACGGTGCCTACGTCGACGAGCAGATGAACTGCGACACCTTCTGGCTCGAGATGACACGCTACTACTCCAACATCGTCGGCAAGTACGGCACCCCCGTGCAGATGGCCCTGAAGAAGCTGGCCGGCGTCAAGGTCGACTATATCTGCGCTACCCACGGTCCCGTCTGGCATGAGTATGTTGAGAAGGTCATCGGCATCTACGACCGCCTGTCGCGCTACGAGGCCGAGCCGGGCTTGGTCATCTGCTATGGCACCATGTACGGCAATACCGAGCGCGCTGCCGAGGTCATCGCCCGTGCTGCCGCTCAGGCCGGCTTGAAGAACATCGTGATGTACAACGTCTCGAAGACCCACCACTCTTATATCATCCGCGACCTCTTCCGCTACAAGGGCCTCATCGTCGGTGCCCCGACCTACAACACCGGACTGTACCACGAGATGAACGTCCTGCTCGACGAGCTGTCGCAGAAGGACATCAAGGGCCGCCTCTTCGGCTGGTTCGGCTCTTACAGCTGGGCCTCGAAGGCCGTCAGCGAAATCGCCAAGTGGAACGACGAGAAGCTGAAGTACGAACAGGTGGGCACACCCGTCGAAATCAAGCAGGCCCTCACCGATGAGACCCTCGCCCAGTGCGAAGCCCTCGGCCGAGAGATGGCTGAGCGGCTGATGGCCGAATAAGAAGAGTACATACAAAAAAGGACTCTGGGTTTTTATAGCTCAGAGTCCTTTTTGTATGAACGATTAACGTTTTTCTGTGTATGCAATAGTGATGTGAGTTCGTTGCTGTTCCTGTTGCTGCCATCATCGGTTTCGTTACGATTTGCTGGTGAAGAATTAATAGCAAACATTGGCGCAGTTTTATCAAACATCGACGTAGTTTTAATATCCATCGACGCAGTTTTATCAAACATCGACGCAGTTTTAACTTTATACCGTACCTTAGAACGACTTTGTCGGCACCATCGGCCAAGTTTGTCCGTACCTTGGAACGACAAAGTTACTTCTTCCTCGGCTTCCTTCTTGCCCAGCCCTCTTCGCTAAAGTCAGGCTCCTCGCCACGCAGGTCGCGGGGAACTTGGTGCATCAGGTTGCGCCAGTCGTCCCGCTTGCCTTTATGGTCGCCCCGCTGGCGGGTGCCGCCTCCCCGTTCTTTCGGGGAGCGCTCCGTCTCGTAGGGCGTTTTCCTGCCAAAGGACTTCTTGGGCTGTCCCTCGTTCTTGCCGCCTTCCTCTGCATCGTTACAGCGGACGGTGCGACTCTTGAAGCGGATGCCCGTCAGCTGTAGCATCACCTTGCGGGCATCCTTCTCGGGCACTTCGAAGTAGCTGATGGTGTCGAGCAGGTCGATGTGACCCACCTCCTGACGACCGCCGACGTAGCGGTTCAGCGTCTGCATCAGTACGCCCGGGAAGAAACCGTCCTTCTTGCCGAGGTTGATGAAGAGGCGCTTATAGCCCTTCTGTGGCTTGTTCTGTACTTTCTGGCGGTCGGTTTGCGGCTTCTTCTCACGTTTTCCTTCCACCGGTTTCTCAATCTCGGGCGCATCGGCGTAATAGTCCAGGAACTTGCCGAACTCCAAGGAGACGATTTTCTTGATGATTTCCTCCTTGTCGATATACTCGAAGTAGCGGTTGATGTCCTGCATGAACGGGGCAATCTCCTCGTCGTCGACGTCGGTCTTCACTATCGCGTCCATCACCTTGTAGAGCTGCTTCTTGCAGATTTCCTCGGCCTGAGGAATCTCGGCCTCCACAAACTGCTTGCCTATCTCCTTCTCGATGTTGCGAATCTTGTGCTTCTCCTTCGAGTGGACAATCGAGATGCTGGTGCCCTTCTTGCCGGCTCGGCCCGTACGGCCTGAGCGGTGGGTGTAGTTCTCGATGTCGTCGGGCAGTCCGAAGTTGATGACATGCGTCAGGTCGTCGACGTCGAGTCCTCGGGCAGCCACGTCGGTGGCCACGAGCAACTGAACGGTATGCTGGCGGAACTTCTGCATCGTCAGGTCGCGCTGCTGTTGCGAGAGGTCGCCGTGCAGCGACTCGGCGTTGTAGCCGTCGCGTATCAGTTTGTCGGCCACCTCCTGCGTCTCTAACTTCGTGCGGCAGAAGATGATGGCAAAAATCTTCGGGTTGTAGTCCACGATGCGCTTCAGGGCCAGGTATTTGTCCTTCGCGTGTACCATATAATAAATATGGTTGACGTTCTCGGCACCCTCATTGCGCGAGCCGACGACAATTTCCTCGTAGTCGCGCAGATACTTCTTGGCCACACGCTCCACATCGCGGCTCATCGTAGCCGAGAACATCAGCGTAGAGTGGTCCTCGGGCAACGACTCGAAGATTTCGTTGATGGAATCTGAAAAGCCCATGTTCAGCATCTCGTCGGCTTCGTCGAGCACAATGTTCGTCACCTCCTCCAAGTGAGCAAAGCCTCGGTTCTTCAGGTCGATGAGGCGCCCCGGCGTGGCTACGATAATCTGTACACCCTTCTTCAGGGCACGCATCTGAGGCTCGATGGCGGCACCGCCATAGACGGCCTCGATATGGATGTCATCCATATATTTGGAGAAGTCGCGCAGGTCGTCGGCTATCTGGAGACACAATTCGCGGGTCGGCGAAAGGACAAGGGCCTGCGTCTCACGCTTGTCCAAGTCAATGCGCTGCAACAACGGCAAGCCGAACGCCGCCGTCTTTCCCGTTCCCGTCTGGGCCAGCGCTATCACATCACGACGCTCCCCTAACAGGTAAGGTATTACTGCCTCTTGTACAGGCATGGGCTGTACAAATCCCATCTCTTCAATGGCGCGACGAATCTCTCCGCAAACGCCTAATTCTTCAAAAGTCTTCATCTTGCTTGCAAAGATACAAACTTTTTTGTAATTTTGCAAGCATTATGAAGATTTGTGTATTTTGTTCTGCCAACGAGCAGATAGATCCCGTGTTTTTCAAGCGGGCAGAAGAGTTGGGGAAGTGGGCTGCAGAGAACGGTCACACGATTGTCTACGGTGGTGTTAATCAGGGACTTATGGAGTGCTTGGGCCGCGCTGCCCACGAGGCCGGTGGCCACACTATTGGTATCGTGCCGACCATTGTTGAAAAGACAGGAAGACTCAGCGACTATGTAGACATTGAGATTCCTTGTGACAATCTCAGCGACCGCAAGCAGCTGATGATGGACTATGCTGACATCTTCGTGGCTTTGCCGGGTGGTATCGGCACCCTTGATGAAGTTTTTACTGTGGCAGCCTCAGCCACTATTGGCTATCACCAGAAGTTGGTCATTCTCTACAACACCAAAGACTTCTGGAATCCGCTCATTACCCTGCTCGACGACCTGCAAAGTCGAGGCATGATTCGCGGCCAGTGGCACGATTATATCAAACCGGTAGAATCTATCGAGGAATTGAAAGAGCTGATAGATTAGAGCTTCTGCTCAAAGGGACCTACGGGCAGGCCTGTCTTGGCATAGGCGTTCAACTGGGTGGGATTGTCTTTCCAGGCATGGCGCACTCGAATGGGCTGCTCGACAGGCGACGTAATAACAACCGTGTTCCCCTTGGCAGTGGCCTGGGCGTTCTGGAAACGGCCGTCTTGTCCAGCCACCTCAAACTCACAGAGATTGTCGCAGTCGCGTAGCGGCTGGTCGAAAATCAGCGTAATGGTTGTTCCTTCCACTTTAGTGCTGATGATTTCAGGCATCAGCTTTGTCTTTTTGTCGCCGTATGCCAAACGGTCGAAGCATAGGCCGATGCGCTCAGCCACCTCACGTTTGCGCAAGGGGTGGATGTCGACAGTCTCACCGAGGTCGATAGCCGATGCTAACTCCACCTTGTCCATCTTCTTGGCAACGAGTCGCTGAGCCTCGCGCAGCTGAGCCCAGTTGCTGTTCTGTGGGGTAAGTTGCGGTTGGATGGGCGATGGGTTGCCTGTCTGCTGGCGTCCGTCGTAGTTGGCTAACTGCACCACGACAAACGGCAGTTCTGGCTGTTGCCAAAGGGTACGCCAATTGTTGATCATCATGGTCAGATAACGTTCGTAAGGACGTGGATTGCCAACATTCGACTCACCCTGATACCAGACCACACCCGATACTGCATAGGGAGCCAAGGGATGGAGTACGGCGTTATAAAGCGTGGTGGGAAGATTCTGTAGCGAGACATCGGCACTGGGGCACGGCTGCATCTCAGCACCCGCATGGTGGAGCCACGTCGTGCTCAGGGGGATAACGTCCTCAGGCATGGGGTTCAGGCTCTGGCGGTCGTCGCCAAAAGCAATGAGGTAAGGCTTTTCAGGAATGAAGTGCGCTACACCATATTTATTAATAAAGCGGATGGTAATGACATTGTCGCCCTCGCGGAGTAGACCTTCGGGCAGGTCGTAGCGGCGTGGCGGATACTGGTAGCCTGTGCTACCGACCTGACGGCCATTGACATAGGTGACGTCAGAGTCGAACAACGTGCCAAGCAGCAAGCGGGCGGGCTTTCCGGCGTGGGCCTTGTCAACCGTCACATGCTGGCGTAGCCAGATGCTGCCGACGATGCCGCGATTACCATTTTTCGCCCATTCCATCGAGTATTGTTCCACTTTCTGCCATCCCGAATCGTCGTAGTTGAGAGATGTGAACAGGTTTTCTCCCTTCACCATTGACCCCTCACCCTTCACCATTCCTGGGTCTTTCTCGTCCAGCAGTTTGCTCCACTGCTGGTTCATCATCATATTGGCCCGCGACTGGCTACGAACATATTCATCATTCTGGTAGAGACGGGTGCGTTCCACCAACATGGGATAGTTCTTACTCAGTGAATCGGCGCTGATCCAAGCCTCGATAGGTGTACCACCCCAGCTGTTGACGATGATGCCCTGCGGAACACCGCTCTTGTTGAACATCCGTTGTCCGAGGAAGTAACCCATAGCCGAGAACAGCCAGGCATTCTGCTTCGTGACTGGTTTCCAGTTGATGCTCGTCGGGCGGATGTCATCGCGAACGCCGTGGGTATCGGTCTCGTTCTGCACACGGAACAACCGGACGTTCGGGTTCTCGTAGCTGTCGATGTCCTTGGTGTACCAGGGGTAGACGCGCTCAATGGTCACATCGATGTTCGATTGGCCGGACAACAGCCACACGTCGCCAACGAGCACATCATTGAGCACCACTCCTTCACTTCTCACTTCCTCACTTCTCACTTCCATCGTGTAGGGTCCGCCCGCCTTCATCTGCGGCAGGTCTACCCGCCAACGGCCGTCGCTGTCGGCAGTCGTCACCACCTTTTTCTTATTAAGGGTGACGGTGATTGTCTCGCCGGCATCTGCCTTTCCCCAGACGGGAATGGGTTTGTTACGTTGCAGCACCATGCCGTTCTGGAACAACTGTGGCAGACTTACCTTGGCATTCAATGGCAAGATGATAGCCAAGACGGCTATCCAAAGGATGTATCGTTTATTCATATCAGAGACTGTTTTGTTGTTGCAAATATACACATTTTCTGCGATGGAATGGTGAAAAACGCGCATTTTTTACGTAAATGAGATAATTTGAAAGACATCTGTGACATTTACATAGGGCAGAGTCGGGAAAAAATAGCTATCTTTGCATCAAATTTCAAATCTAAAACTTAATACAATGACGACATCATTAAATGAAACAAATGGCTTTTACAAGCTATCATGGGCCCAGCGCATCGGCTTCGGCTCGGGCGACCTGGCGCAGAATCTTATCTTCCAGACGGTAGCGACCTACCTGATGATTTACCTTACCACGGTATTGAAGATCAACCTCGCCTTTGTCAGTGGACTGATTCTCACCGTCCGACTCATCGACTGTTTTTGGAGTCCTGTAGTAGGGCGATATATCGACAATCGTAATCCTAAGTTAGGCAAATATAGGGCCTACCTCCTCTATGGCGGTATTCCTCTTACAGTTGCCGCCTGCCTGCTGATGCTTCCCCAGGCTGCTGAATGGTCTATGCCGATGAAGATGGTCTATGCTGCCGTCAGTTATACCGTGCTAAGCATGATTTATTCTGTAGTGAACATACCTTACGGCTCGATCATGGCCAGTATGACCCGTGATAACGATGAGGTCCTTATTCTGACTTCCACACGTATGGTATGTGCCAACATCGGTCAGATTGTAGTTCAGGCTGGTTTCCCCATCGGTCTGGCCATGTGTATTCATTCTGCCATTGACTGGAATCAGGCCACCTTCATGGCCATTGGCACCATTCCCGCCTTCATTATCCTGCCGTCTATGCCAGCATTGAAGAAATGGCTGGGCAAAAAGGGTCTGTATTATACCCTTCTCTCTATCGGCCTGATCGGATTTGCCATCCTTTTCATTATCGGCAAGTTCTTTGATGTGGCCTCCGCCAATGCTCTTGTCCAGATAGCAAAGGTTATGACGGGTGTCGGTCTGCTTGTAGGTTCTCTGATGTGGGCCCTTGTGCCTGAGGTCATCACGGAGGCTGAGTACCGTACAGGAAACAGACCAGCTGCTACAGTCAATGCACTGGCCGGCGTAGCCTTTAAGGCTGGATTCTCTATTGCCGGTTGGATTACTCCGTTGGTCATGGGCTGGATTGGCTTTAACTTCGTCAGCGAAGAGTCTGCCCTGCCTACTGACCCCATGGCCTGGTTCACGGTTACGGCCGTGTTTGCCCTCGTCGGTTTCGTGCTCCTGATGCTTTGCTTTATGGGCAGCAAGGAGAACATCACCACGACTCCGGAAAAGCCAGTTACTTACGGAGAGATGTGGCAGGAGTTCAAGGCCAACAAGTGCCTTCAGCTGGTGCTCAGCATCTTTGTCGTGGTATTCCTGGCCTCCTTTATCAGCGCCCCAGTAAATGCCTATTATGTCAAGCTGGCCAATTACTCCGATATTGCGCAGAATGCCATTCTGATGTTCACCACCGTCATTCCTGCCATCCTTCTTCTCGTGGTTGGCTATCTTATCTATAAGTATCCTCTTACCGATGAGAAGCTTGACGAAATCAACAGAGAGATTGAGGCACGTAACAGTCATGAATAAGAAAGTGAAGATACTGACCCTCTGCTTAGCCATGATGCCGTTGGCATCTATGGCCCAGCAGGGGCTCAAGGACGCTCTTGGAAAATACTGCCTCATCGGTGCCGCCATTAACCAATGGCAGAGTGATGGGCAGGTGCCTGAGGGTGATGCCATCGTGGATAAGCACTTTAACTGTGCCGTAGCCGAGAATTGCATGAAGCCCGAATCGTTGGCACCCGCCGAGGGTATCTTCGACTTCCGCGTCGCCGACAAGTTCGTCAGCTACTGCCAGCAGCACAAGCTGAAGGTGCTGGGCCATTGTCTGGTATGGCACTCGCAGGCTCCCGATTGGTGGTTCACCAATGGTTACACCGCCAGTCCTGCCTCCAAGGAGGTGCTGAAGGAACGACTGATCAAGCATATCAAGACCGTCGTCGGCCACTATAAAGGCCAGATTCATGGTTGGGACGTGGTGAACGAAGCCATCGAGGATGACGGCTCGTTCCGCAAATCGCCTTACTATAATCTGTTGGGTGAGGAGTTCATCGAGATAGCCTTCCGCACTGCCCATGAGGCCGACCCTGATGCCGAACTCTACTACAACGACTATTCTATGGCCGGCCAGGCCAAGCGCGAGGCTGTCTGCCGTCTGGTGAAGAATCTCAAGGCAAAGGGTCTGCGCATCGACGGTGTAGGTATGCAGAGCCACAATGGCTTGGACTACCCTAACCTGGAGGAATACGAGAAGTCCATTGATGCCTTTGCTGCCTGTGGCGTGAAGGTGATGATTACTGAGCTCGACCTCAATGTGCTGCCCAACCCGCAGGGCTTTGGCGGTGCCGACATCAGTCAGAACTTTGAATTCCAGCAGAAGTATAACCCCTATGTTGACGGACTGCCCAAGGACAAGCAGAAAGAGGTGGACGCCCGCTGGTTGGAATTGTTTAAAATCTACTACAAGCACCGTTCGCAGATTAGCCGCATTAACTTATGGGGTGTCAGCGATGGCGGTTCGTGGCTGAACGGCTGGCCCGTCAGGGGACGCACCAACTACCCCCTGCTCTTTGACCGTCAGTACAAGGAGAAGCCCGTTATCAACGAAATCATTAAACTCTATCAATAATACTACTGAATTATGGCAAAACTTCCACGTTACCTATTCCCGAGTGACTATATGGCCGACCCCTCGGCTAATGTGTTTAACGGACGCCTCTATGTCTATCCCAGCCATGACTGGGACGCCGGTGAGTGCTTCGATGACGACGGCGGACACTTCCAGATGCGCGACTATCACGTATTGTCGTGGAACGACGTCGAGAACGATGAGGCTACTGACCACGGCGTGATCCTTGATGTAGACCAGGTGCCCTGGGCCGAGAAGCAGATGTGGGACAACGACGTTGTCGAGAAGGATGGCAAGTACTATCTCATCTTCTCTGCCAAAGGCTATGATGGCGTATTCCACCTCGGTGTGGCTGTGGCCGACAAACCCGAAGGCCCCTTTGTGCCTCAGGAGGCTCCTATCCGCGGCTCGTTCTCTATCGATCCCTGTATGTTCAAGGACGACGACGGACAGATCTATTGCTTCTTCGGCGGACTCTGGGGCGGACAGCTGCAGTGGTGGCGCTCGCTCTATCACGGCTTCGAGGCTATCCCCGGCAAGTATGGCGATGAGAATGGTCTCATCGACCTTGGTCCTGCTCCCGACCACAAGACGCAGCTCTTCGCCAAGCCCGATGCTCCCGCACTGCCCAGTGCTGTTGTCCGCATGAGCGACGATGTGCTGCAGTTTGCCGAGGCTCCGCGTCCCGTGTTGGTTCTCGACAAGGACGGCAAGCCCCTGAAGGCCGGCGACCCGCACCGTTTCTTTGAGGCTTCGTGGGTTCACAAGTACAACGGTAAGTACTACTTTAGCTACTCTACCGGCGACAGCCATTACCTGTGTTACGCCATCGGTGATTCGCCTTACGGCCCCTTCACCTATCAGGGCGTCATTCTGGAGCCTGTCGTAGGTTGGACCACTCACCACTCCATCGTGGAGTACAAGGGACAGTGGTATCTGTTCTATCACGACTGTGTACCTTCCAACGACATCACCCATCTGCGCTCACTGAAGGTGCAGCGCCTCTACTACAACGAGGATGGCACTATCAAGCCCGTTGTCAATGAATAAGCATCAACTGAAGATAATAAAGACGAGTGCTGGAAAACCTGCACTCGTCTTTATTATTTTCAGTGGTAACTTCCGCCGCCACCGTTACCAACGATCCTTCGTCTGGATGTCATCACCCCATCGGTGATCCTTCGGGAAGGGTTGTCCGCCCCAGGCTTTTACTTGTGTCCACGGCTCGGGCTTGTCAGTCCAGAAAGGATGATTAGCAGGTAGTCCGAGTGGCATGAACGAGAGGCTGGTCATATAGAGTGAACCGTTGTTGGTGTACCAGTCAGCTGTCTCAGGCTGATGGCCGCAGAAACCGATGGTCAGGAAACCTGCATCATTGTAGTTGTTCTGGTAGTCGAACATACGGTGCATGACAGCGGTAAGGGCGGCGCGCACCTGTCCGTTCGACAGCTCCTTCGGCAGTTTCTGATACCACGCCATCAGGGCTAAGGGTTGCATGGCTGCCAAACGGTAGGGTGTGGAGCGGCCGATGACAGGGAAGGTGCCTTCGGGTGAGATGAAACGCTCCAGGATGATGGCAAACTTCTGTGCCCGTTTCAGGGCGCGGTCGTAATACTTCTTATATTCCAGGCGGGTGTTTGCCTTGGCATCAATCATGTTCTGCAGTGTCTCAAGGTACATGGCGTGGAACACGTAGCTGCTATAGTAATCGAAAGCAAACACAGGACCATCGGCATACCAGCCGTCACCCACGTACCACTCCTCCACCTTACGGATGGGCATCATCACGCGGAAGTCATCATACTCTTTCAGTCCTGCGGCTTTGGCAATGAAACTCTCGATGGTCGACGAGAAGAGGAACCAGTTGGTATAGGGCGGTTCATACTTGCGCAGCATCTTGAACTCCTTGATGTAGCGGTCTTTCGTTGTCTGGTCGAGCGGTACCCACAGTGCATCGTAGGCTCGGATAAACGACTCGGCAATGTAGGCTGCATCCACCAAGTTCTGTCCAGAGGCACCCCACACCAGATAGTCGGGCGAATCGGGGTCCACACTGTTTTTGTAGGAGGCCAATGCCCATTCGCGCAGCTGATGAACCATTTCGCGTTCTTTTACGTCAGCGGGAGAATCGCCGAACACACTGTCGGGTAATGCCAGCCAAGGTGCAATGCCTGCCATGAGGCGTCCAAAGGTCTCCATAAAAACTACCTTACGGTTGCGATTGTCGAACGAGGGCGAGAACTCCGTCTTCATGTTCTTCTGCAGTTCACCTTTCGCCATATTCTCCAACACGGGCTGTGCCATCTTCCAGGTCAGTTCCGTCCAGTACTCACGGTCCGTCTGTACCGCCTTCTTTACTTTCTTGGCTGCTGCGGGCATCAATGCCAGCATGGCCATCATCGTTACGATCACTTTCTTCATAGGTTCTTAGTATAGTTAGTTGTCATAATTCTTTTATTTTGTCTTCAGCGGCTCGGGGCCGTTCAGTGTCGGCGTGACGGGGATGATACGTCCCTGCTTGTCGAACGTCAGGCGGTCGATGCACACCTCGCGGTGGATGCCCGGCTCGTGGTTGACGAAGTGCTTGTTGATGCGGTGATAGACGATGTACCATTCGTCCTTACCGGGAATCTGGAGCACACTGTTATGGGCCGTACCGTAGATGCCGTCCTCGGGCTTCTGCTTAATTACCAGGTAGTTCTGCTCGTCGATGGTGATGGGACCGAGAGGCGACTTGCTGGTGCCGTAGCAGACGTGGTAGTTGGGCGAACCCGTATCATCCACCGACCACATAAAGTAATAGGTACCCTTGCGGTAGAAGACGTAGGCGCCTTCGCGGAAGGCCCAGGTCTGCAGGTTGCCGCCCTTGGGTGTCATCAGCGTGATGGTCTCTTTCTTTACACTCAGCATATCGTCGTTCAGCTCGGCACCTGCCATAAAGCCGTTACCCCAGTAGATGTAGCACTTGCCGCTCTTCGGGTCCTGGAACACATCGACGTCGATGGCCTGTCCGCCACGAGCCTCCTTAGGACGGTCGGCATCGGTAAGGATGGGCGCGCCGCTATCCACAAACGGTCCGGTGGGACTGTCGCTGACGGCTACGCCAATCTCCTTGCGGTTCGACTGGGGGTTATGAGCTGAGAAATAGAAGTAGTACTTCCCCTTCTTCTCTATAATGGCTGGTGCCCAGGCGTTACCCGTTGCCCACTTTACCTGGTCGCCCTTCACGTCGAGCATCTTGCCCTCGTCCGTCCAGTCGATGAGATTGGTAGAAGAAAAGACGCTGAAGTCGTGGCCGCCCCATCCGGGTGTGCCGTCGGTAGTGCTGTAGATATAATACTTCTTCGTCTGGGTCGAGTAGAGCACCTCCGGGTCAGCATGGAAGCCGCTGAGGATGGGCTGCTGGTAGTTAGGGAATGCTTTCAGCAGGCGTTCCTTCTCAGCCCGTGTAATGGGAATGATGGTACCGTGACGCGGCGTGAACTTTCCCTTTGTCTTGGTGTTCTGGATAAACTCGAAGGTCTTCAGGTCCTCCGACTTACAGAACTGATAGTGACCGCTGCCGTAGCAGTCGTACATGATAATCCACGACTTACCGTCAATGGCCTTGCAGACGCCGACGCCCTCAACGGCCTCCTTCGTCTGCTCCACGTTACCGTCCAGCATCTGCCACTTGTCCGTCAGTTGCTTGGCTACGGCCTGATAGATGCCGCGTCCCGACTCCTGCTTATAGAAGAGGTGGTACAGCTGGTCGGCCTCGTTGTAGACGATGTCGCCGTCGATGGTCGCATTGCCGGCATCGAAGAGCCACTTAGGCTCACCCTCCAAGTCCGTAAAGTCCTTGTTGGCATATTGGTAGTATATCTTGTCGTATGACTTCGGGTCGCTGGTGCGCAGCGAATAGAAGACCATATACTTGCCGGCCTTGTGGTCGTAGATGGTCTCCGGAGCCCAGACGCGGATGACGTTCTTCCACTCCTTGGTGTAGCGGGTAGGGAAGTTAATGGCCGAGTGCTGCCAGTTGATGAGGTCCGTCGACTTCAGCAGCACCATACCGCGGTTGCTCGACCATCCATAGGCTGAGCGCATGTCGGTGACGACCATGTAGAAGGTCTTGCCGTCCTCACAGCGCAGGATGTGAGGATCGCGGACACACTGTGTCAGGGCGATGGTGTCGCTCTCGATGACGGGCATTCCCATGTTCAACGGCGTGTAGTTATAGCCGTCATCCGAGATGGCGTAGCATATCTGCTCGTCCTTAGGGTCATTACTATTAAAATAGGTAAAGAGGTAGGCCACCATCTCGTTCGGGTCTTTCGGCTCCTCGGTCACCGTCTTCTTTTTAGCGGCAGTCGAAGGCAGTGCCACCAAGGCTGCAAGGATAGTTGTCAGTAGGGTTTTGTTCATGTTCATAGGTTGTTTTGTCTGTTTGTTAGTTGTTCTGTTGGCAAAGATACGAAAAAAACGCTGAACCGCAAAACGATTCAGCATTTTTTGTGTTTTTGTGTGTAGTCTTCTTAGCCTATCAGTTGCGGCAGGAAGCTCGAGACGATGAGCACCACGATGCCGCAGACGAGCACGGCGATGGTCTTCTGCGAACAGCCCTTCCACTCCTTGAGGATGATGCCCCAGACGTTGGAGAACACCACGTTCAAGGCCATGAGGATGCAGAACGACAGGGTGTCCATCGTACCGCCGGCCTCAAAGAACGAGCGACCCAGCGAGAGTCCGAAGAACTGTGAGTACCACAGGGCACCGGCCAGCAGACAGAACAACAGGTTGTTGCCCCAGACGCTGGTCTTGGCATAGTCGCCCCACGTCTTGTTCTTCTGGTTCTGATAGAAGCAGTAGACGGCGTTGGTCACGAATCCGCCTAACGTCACGAGGAATGTGGCGGGCAGTGTGCGGAACATGGGGTCTGTCAGTTCGCCGAAGTTGATGTCGGCACCAAAGGTCAGGCCCACGTTGAAGCAGCCGCTCATGAAGCCTGCCAACAGGGCAATGGCCAGTCCCTTGGGGAAGTTGAAGTCCTTCACGGCCTCGCGCTTCTCCTCCTCAGAGAGTGCTGCCGACTTCATGCCGCCGGCAATACCGATGATGGCAATACCGATGAGCGTCACCACCACGCCGAGGATGACGGCAAACGTCAGCGACTCCAGCGCGTTCAGCTCGGGGAAGAAGATGTTCAGCAGCACCGGTCCCATGATGGTGCCCAGTCCGGCACAGGTACCGAGGGCTATCGACTGTCCGAGGGCTACGCCGAGGTAGCGCATCGACAGACCGAAGGTAAGGCCGCCAACGCCCCACAGCACACCGAAGAAGATGGTCATCCACAGGTTGAACGACGGAGCCGAGGCAAAGAGTCCGAACAACGACTGTCCCTCAGGCACGGCCAGCAGGGCGCCGAGGAACGGCAGCACCAGCCAGGCGAAGACGCCCTGCACAATCCAGTACGACTCCCACGACCAGTCCTTGATCTTGTTGATGGGAACGTAGCACGACGACTGGCAGAACGCTCCGATGGCGATGATGATTAAGCCAATGACGATTTCCATTATCTCTTACTGGTTACGTTCTTCTCGTACTGCTGGATGGCGGCGATGAACTCCTCGCCGACGGGCACGTTGTTCTTCAGGTTGAAGTAGTCGTAGACGGCGCCGAAGGGCATCGACTTAGCCTCTTCCATCAGGGCGAGGCGCTCGAAGTACTGGCCGTTGTCCTCATACTCACGCAGCTTCTGCTTCGGTTCAAGCATGGCCTGGAGGATGCACTTCTGGGTTGCGCGCGATCCTATAATATAAGCACCGATGCGGTTGATGGAGGCATCGAAGTAATCGAGGCCGACATGGGCGCGGTCGAGGGCATCGCTGCGCACTAACTCCTTGAAGAGGTCGAGCGTCTGGTCGTTCATGATGGTCACGTGGTCAGAGTCCCAGCGTACGGGGCGGCTGACGTGGAGCATCAGCTCAGGTACGTACATCAGCAGCGTCGAAACGAAGTCCGAGACGTTCTCGGTGGGCTCGTAGTGGCCGGTGTCCAGGGTGTAGATGCACTTGCGGGTAGCACAGTAGGCGGTGTAGAAGTCGTGTGAACCGACGGTGTAGCTTTCCAGTCCGATGCCGAAGAGCTTGGCCTCGAAGCAGTTCTTCACCCAGTCGAGCTTCTCCTCCATAATCTCGTCGAGCGAGGCGGCAAGCAGTTCACGGTACTTCTTGCGCTGTACGGGGATGTCCTTCATACCGTCGTGTACCCAGATGTTCATGATACACGGGTCGTTCTGGGCCTTACCCATCGCGTCGGCAATCTTGCGGCAGCGCTTGGTGTGCTCAATCCAGAAGTCTCGGATGCCCTTGTCGGGGTTGGCCAGCGAGAGGTCGCCGCTCTTCGGGTGTGAGAACGAGGTAGAGTTGAAGTCGAGCTTCATGTTGTTCTCCTTCGCCCAGTCAATCCAGCTCTGGAAGTGCTCAGGGCCGCACTGGTCGCGGTCGACGAACTTGCCGCCGAAGTCACCGTAGATCTCGTGCAGGTTCAGGCGGTGGTTACCGCCGAGCAGGGTTTTTACGAACTCGATGTCCTGACGCACCTCGTCGATGTTACGGGCGCGGCCGGGGTAGTTACCCGTCGTCTGGATACCGCCCGAGAGGGCCTCGTTGCGCTCGAAGCCGACGACGTCGTCGGTCTGCCAGCAGTGGAGTGAGAGCTGCTGTTTCTGGAGCTGGTCAAGTACTGCGTCGGTATCGACGCCAATGGCTGCGTAGCGCTCTTTGGCTACGGCGTAAGCCTGTTCAATCAGATTAGCTTTCATTTGTTTTTTTCGTTATGTCGTTATTACGTTATTTCGTGATGACGTTATGTCGTTATTTCGAGGTGATCTTCAGGAATTTCTCGTAGGCTTCGTCCCATGTGGCCTTATCCTCCGGCTCATACCTCTGCATCTCGATAGAGTCGGCAATGATAGTGCGCATCTGCCAGATGTCGCTGACCAGGCCTGCGGCCTTGGCTTGCAGCATGATGTTGCCGATGGCGGTACACTCCTGCGGACCAGCCAGGACGGTGGCACCTGTGGAGTTCGCCGTGAACTGGTTGAGGTACTTGTTGAGCGAACCGCCGCCGATGATGTGGAGAAAGACCCTCTCTGGCTCCGGAGCACAAGGCTCCTCCCCTAAACAGGGGAGGGTGGGAGGGGTCTTTTTCCACTCCATCAGCCACTGAAAGACCTGGCGGTAGCGCAGGGCGAGGGAGTCGAAGATGCAGCGGCAGATTTCCGCCGGCGTCTCAGGCACGGGCTGGTTGGTGTTGCGGCAGTATTGCTGGATGGCTTGTATCATCGACGTCGGTGCTGCGAACATGGGGTCGTCGGGATTGATGAGGCTGCGGAAGGGCTCGACGGTCATGGCCGAGGACTGCAACACAGCGTGGGAGTCCCCCTCGGGGGATGACAGGGGGGTTGTCTTCCACTCCTGTCGGCAGCGCTCGTAGAGCCACATACCGCAGATGTTCTTCAGGAAGCGGGTGGTGCCCTCGATGCCGCCTTCGTTGGTGAAGTTGCGCTCGTAGCTGAGGTCGCTGATGATGGCATCCTTGGTCTCGATACCCATCAGGCTCCACGTGCCACTACTGAGATAGACGAAGTTCTCGTCCTTGGCGGGAACGGCGGCTACGGCTGAGCCCGTATCATGACCGGCGACCGCCACTACGGGCACGGCCCCCAGTCCTGTCAGTCGCTGCACCTCGTCGGTGAGTACGCCGATCACCGTGCCGGGCTGCACCATACGACCGAACTTCGAGCGTGTCAGTCCTAACGACTGCAGCAGTCGCTCGTCGAGCTCCTTGGTACGCGGGTCGAGCAGTTGTGAGGTCGAGGCGATGGTATATTCGCACACCATCTCTCCCGTCAGCATCCACGAGAGGGCATCGGGGATGAACAGGATCTTTGCGGCGTTCTTCAGCGCCGAGTTCTGCTCTCGGCGCATAGCGTAGAGCTGGAAGATGGAGTTGAAGTTCATGAACTGTATGCCCGTGATGTCGTATACCTCTTTCTTCGAGACGACGTGCTCGAGGTAGTCATCCATAGCCTCGAAGGTGATGGGGTCGCGATAGGCGCGCGGGTTCCTTAATATAGCACCATCGTCGCCGATGAATACGAAGTCCACCCCCCACGTATCGATGCCTATCGAGGTAATCTGCAGTCCGCGACGGGCCACCTCCTTCAGTCCGCGGATAATCTCGAAGTACAGGGCGTGGATATCCCAGTAGTAGTGTCCGCCCTGTTCTATGAGGTTATTGGGGAAACGTGTCACCTCTTCCTGCGACAGGCGTCCGTTGGTGATGTCGCCGACGATGGTGCGGCCGCTGGTAGCGCCAAGGTCTACGGCGAAGAAATACTTTTTCTGTTCCATGTTTTAATAGAATCTCTGATTAGCAGTTTCTGGTTTTACGCCTGCAAAGATAGGAAGAAATCCGTGCGCGTAGCATGACAATCTGATTTTCTTACCTTTATTTTTGATTTACGCGGACTTATTAAAGTTCCGAAGCCCGCCACTATACGCTTAGTGGGTAATGACCTTCTTGCCGTTTTGGATGATTATTGCTCGTGGAGTGAGATTGGTGACGCGGTGGCCTTGGAGGGTATAAGACCCTCCCACGGCCCCTCCTTGTTTAGGGAAGGGAGTGCGGGGGGAGTGGAGGAAGGTCGCCGTTTCGTCGCCAAAGGTGAGGCGGATGTCGCGGACGGGGGTGGCAGGTGCCAGCTGGAAGTAAGCGCGGAAGGCGTTGACTGTGAAGCCGGCGGCAGCGGGGTAGTAGAGGGTGTTGTTGGTGCCGAGGTAGAAGTTCGTCGACTTGTTGGTGAGCGTGGCGGGGGCGTAGGTGCCCTGGAAGGTGACGGTGCCGTCGGTGCTGGCGACACAGGGAACATCGTTGGCAGAGAAGGTGATGGCACGGAAGGTTGGGTTGACGAGGTGGTCGCCGCTGGTCCACTTGATAATATAAGGTACGCCTGCACGGATGGTCTCGGCATTACGGAAGTTGAGGTAGAGGGTGGTGCCGTCGAGGCCGGATTCCTCCGTGTTGAGTTCCATGAGGGTGGCACCTGCAAGGGGTGAGCCTTCGAGGGGCGTGTCGAAGGGCAGGCAGAGAGTGTTCCATGAGCCATCCTTGAGGAGGGTGCGACCTTCGAGGGTGACGTTGCAGGTCTTGCCAGCATTGGCAGTGAGCATAGTGGCATTGTCTGCTGCGTCAGTTAGGGTGACAGTGGGTTGCTTGTAGGTCAGCACCACATTGTCGACGATAAGCTGGGCGGGGGAATTACCCGTGCCTTCCTTCTTGAAGCCGAAGGCGAGGTCAAAGGGCTGGGGATTGCCCGTCACCTCGAAGTCGTAGGTGAGGGTCTGTGCCCCGCTGGTGGCCCTGCCGATGGCGGTTGTTGTCTCACCGAGCTTGTACTGTGAACGGTTGGTCATATTCGCCATATCGCTGTTCATAGAGAACGAGAGCGTGTACTTGCCTTCGGGCAGCATGGAATGTTTGGTTACGGTAAGCACGGTGGCAGTACTGCCCCAGTTCTTGCGCATATACAGCTCGTTCCGGTGCTCGTTGTGCTGGTTTTGGAGCATAGTCCAGGTGTCAGCATCGGCGTAGGCTACCTCCCATCCGGAAATGTCGTAGATGCCATTGCTGTTGTCGGTGTTCAGGGCGCTACCCTGCGGGCTGTTGAAGTCGAGGTTGTCGCCGAGGAAGGGTGCCATGTCGATGGGGTTGTCCTGCAGGAGAGCGTAGTTGACGAAAGCGGTGTTGAGGCGGGTGATGGCAGTCCTCTCGGTGGCGTCGGTGTCCATATCGGTGTCCGACGCTGACGCGCCGGGCACAATGGCTGTGGTGCCGTCGGCCATCGCCTTGTAGTGCGTAAAGAGACGGAGGGAGGCATCGGTAGCGTCCATCTGGGCGTTGAGCTCATTGGCCAGGGTGGCGTAGTTGGTAGCCTGCGACTCATCGTCAAGAGCAGTGGTGATGGTGTTCACCTTATTGATAAGCGTGGCCCATGCGTCGGCACTCATGGTCACACGGCGGTAGTCGGTGCCGTCGGCCAAGTTGTAATCATGCTCGAAGCGTTTCAGGGCTTCGAGCAGTCGCTGGCGGTCGCCGATGTCGAACAGTTCGAAGCGCCCCGTGATGCACCATGACTGCTTGAGGTCGAACGTTCCCACGATGCCTATCTCGATGGATGTGTTATCAGTATCAATACTGAATTCCACGACGTTGCGGTACATCTTGGCTGCCAAATGGTCGCCAGCCTCCGACTGGGTGTTGGCATAGCTGTCGGCACTGATGCTACCCAGCGTTTGAACGGCAGTCTGCTTAGTCCCCGCCTTCAGGTATGCCAGCGACTTGGAGGGGTTGATGTCGTAGGTCAGCCCCTGACGGAAGAAGGCGTAGTTGACCAGCCGATACTTACCCTTGGGCAGGGTGATAATCTGGGTGAGGCTGTAGGAGGTGACGGCGAGGTTGTCCCATCCGGCATACGCCTCAGCGGTGTAGCCATTATCAGCACTGGGGGAGTTGAAGTTGTTGATCGTCCATCCCGTCGTGCCGTTGGTCAGGGAGGCATTGGTGATGTAGGTGGCTGTAATGTCTCTCTGAGCCGCGACGTTCAGCGTCAGTACGATCAGCGCAAGTGCTGCAATGATATGTCGTTTCTGTTTCATAGTTTTCTCTTTTCGCCTTTTCACCTTCTAAAACTGTGTCCGGATGACTTCCTTCACACCCTCGCCGCGCTTGAAGAGAACGACGAAAGCGTTGTTGGACTGCGAGGAATTGCCCGGTGCCGCCACCGTGTAGTCGCGAACCTTATTATTGCTGTTGACGGTCGAAGTGTAGGTTGCATCATTGAAGCGGTGGTAGTGACCGGAGAAGTGCTGCACCTTGCCGTCGACCTTACCGGCAGCCTTCATCATGATGGCCGACAGCGGGTCTTTCTTCTTTGTATTGGCAAAATTGGCATCGTTGTAAGCAATATCGCTGGTGCATGAACCATATTCAGAAGTACCAGATGCAGGGATGTATTTACCTACGTCGTTCTGGTCAAGCCACCAACGGTTGCAGTCGCTGCCAGCCGACCAAGGATAATGCTGCATCCAAACACTTGCCTCGTCCTTGTGGCTATCTACGAATGTGTTGAGAGCGGAGATGATACCGTCGGGGGCGTAGTAGGTAGCTGTGCTTATGGTTACCCCTAGCACTTTTAAAAAGGTTCCCTTATAGAGTTTCTGTAACCAGTAGGTATGGGCACAGTAGAAACGCACACCCTTGAACTTAAAGGTAAAAGGTTTCGACTGGAAGTCTACAGACCTCGAATTGTCCTCAAAGTAGGAGATGTCCTCGTCAAAAACGCCTTGGTCGTTCCAATAGCTGTTGTTGTTGACGATGGCCGAGATTGTCTTCTCGTCAGCATTGGCGCCGCTGGAGGTTACGCCGTAGTCGGGATTGTCGCCCGTCCAGTAGTCGGGACTCAGGTCATGGTTGCCTGCTATAAATATAAAAGGTACGCCTGCAGTCTTGGCTACCTCAGCCGTAGCGTTGAGAAAGTTGGTGTGCGTACCGCTGCTGCCGTCGTCGCCCTTGTCCTGATCAATGTCACCCGTACAGAAGATGATGCTGGCCTTTGGCACGAGGTTAGGAGCGGCGGCGAAGGTGACTTTCTTCTTGCCGTCCTGTCCCATGGCGATAATGTTATTCATGATGGTAGTCATGTCGGCAGCACTGGTGCCGTCGTGTCCACTGCTCTGATTGATATGGCAGTCGGAGAAGAAGACGCCGCAGAACCAGAGGTCCTCCTCAAAGCGGAAGCCGTAGGCACGATTGTTATAGGTAAAGACCTTCAGCTCGCCGTAGTTGAGTGTCGTTGTCGTGGGGTTGGGAGTCACCTGTGAGGCTGAGACGGTTTGGCCGTCCACGCTTACGGCGGTGATGAGACCGCTGAGGTTGGTGCCTGCCGGCAGGGTGACAGTCGTAAAACCCTTGCTGTCACGCTGGGCTACCGAGGAGTAGTCCACGCCGTTGAGGGTGAAGATCATCTGGGCGCTGACATTGATAAGTGGAATCCAAAAGAAGGATAGTAGTGTTAATAGTCTCATACTAAGGTGTATTTTAGGTCGTTGTAGTCTGCAAATATACAAAAATAAGCTATAAGACTATCAAACAGAATCGTAATTTATAGTTTATTAATACATTCCGAAGGTAAAAGTCGGCGCTAACGATGCGTATTTGAAAAGAAAGTAGTACCTTTGCCGCGAAAACCAAAAAAAGTATAGAAATGTCAACATTAACTATCCTGATTGTCACCGTCTTCTGCATCGGCTACCTGTGTATAGCCCTGGAGAGTGTGACGAAAATCAACAAGGCCGCCATTGCCTTGCTGATGTGTGTGTTGTGCTGGACGCTCCTGATGATGGGCCCCGGCGCTTATTATCCTGAGGTGGCTGGCGACAGCGTGATCCACCACATTGCCGAGGTCATCGAGCACCATTTGGGCGATGCTGCCGGTACGCTGTTCTTCCTGATGGGTGCCATGACCATTGTCGAGATTGTCGACTCCAACGGTGGCTTCAACTTCGTGCGCGACACGATGAAGACCCGGTCGAAGCGCAAACTGATGTGGCGAATGGCTTTCATGACGTTCTTCCTGTCGGCCATCCTCGACAACCTGACAACTTCTATCGTAATGATTATGGTGCTGCGCAAACTGGTGCAGAGCCGTGAGGATCGGCTTATCTATGCCGCCTTAGTGGTCATCTCGGCCAACTCCGGTGGTGCCTTCTCACCCATCGGCGACGTGACGACCATCATGCTGTGGATTAAGGGTGTCATCACCACGCAGGGCGTACTGACCGAAATCTTCATCCCCTCGCTTGTCTCGATGCTGGTACCTGCCGCCATCCTGAGTCTCTCGCTGAAAGGGAAGTTCGACAAGGAGCAGAACCTGCCGAAGGCTGACGTCAGCCAGTTTACCAAGGCCCAGCGCGACATCATCTTCTGGCTCGGTGTGGGCGGTCTGTGCTTCGTGCCGGTGTTCAAGACGCTGACCCACCTGCCGCCGTTCATGGGTATCCTCCTGGTGCTCGGCATCTTGTGGACTGTGACGGAAATCTTCCACCATAACACCGCTGAGGACGACACGATGGCCAAGCGCGTGAGCGACCTTCTGTCGAAGATTGACTTGTCGACCATCATGTTCTTCTTAGGCATTCTGATGGCCGTGGCCGTGCTGCAGGAAGTGGGAGTGCTGACTGCTCTGGGCGAGGGCCTGAACGAAGCCTTCTCGGGTAACTACTACGTCATCAACGGTATCATCGGTGTGCTCTCCAGCATCGTCGACAACGTGCCTTTGGTGGCTGGCTGTATGGGTATGTATCCTGTGGCTGCCGAGGGGGCGATGGCCGTCGACGGCATCTTCTGGCAGTTGCTGGCCTACTGTGCCGGTGTGGGCGGTTCGATGCTGATTATCGGCTCCGCCGCTGGTGTGGTGGTCATGGGCTTGGAGAAGATCACCTTCGGCTGGTACATGAAGAAGATTACCTGGATAGCCTTCGTGGGCTACCTGGCAGGTATTCTTATTTATTGGGTGGAACGAATGTTACTGTTCTAATAATTAGCGAGGCGCAGCTCACTGGGGCGGCGCCCCGTTTTTATCTTGAACTTAGCTGAGAAATAGTCTGGCGACTCGAAGTTGAGTCGGTAGGCTATTTCTTTTACGCTCATATCGGTGGTCGACAGCAGTTCCTTGGCCCGCTGCAGGCGCAGGTCCTGCTGATAGATGGCGGGTGAGATGCCGGTATGCTCCTTGAAGAGTTTGCGGAAGTTAGAGTAGCTGACGCCCAACTCGTCGGCCACCTGCTGAATGGTGAGGCTGCTTTCCAGTGCTTCACGGATGCGGAGCCGGGCACGGCTGATCATATCGACATGTGTCTGGTTACGGCTCAGCTGGATGTTACGCTCCAAGGAGTACATCAGGCCGATGAGGTGATTGACGAAGCCAGCCATCAGTTGCTGTGAATAAGCAGCCTCGGCCACCGCCGTTGCGTAGGCCTCCTTGTAGAGTCGTACAATCTCATCGCTGAACCCCACGTGGTAGATGGGTTTCTGGGGAGTCAGGAATCCTGCCCGTACACGGTCGTCCATATTGCGGCCCTTGAAGCCTATCCAATAACTCTTCCAACCAGTCTTCGGATTAGGGTGATAGGTATGCCACTCTCCGGGGAAGAGCAACCAGAGGTCCCCCTCGCGCAAGTTTGCCTCACGGACAGTGGCGCTATGGAAGACGCCCTTGCCCTCGGTCAGGTAGAGCAACTGGTATTCGTTGAGTTCGCGCCCACGATCCAGCTCAAAGTAGTAACCGTCGGCATGGCCGCGTGTAGGGTAGGAGTCGCCCGGAGCGATTTCTTCATACCCCACGGTACTCACCGTGAGTCCCCAGAGGGCGTCACGCTCGTTGGCTAAGAGGTATTTACTGGTTTGCATTGCCATACTTAACTATTTTGTTTCACTTTTCACTTTTCACTTTTCACTTTTCACTTATCACTCTTCACTTCTCACTTCTCACTTCTCACTAGCCCGCAGGGCGCAAGGAATCCATATCCAGAAGGTAGAGCCGTGTCCTTCGCCTTCGCTCGTTACACCTATTTGTCCGCCGCAACGCTCGGCAATCGTTTTACAGATGCTGAGGCCGAGACCGGTGCCCTGTATGAACTCGTTGAGCTTGACAAAGCGCTCGAAGACGGAAGCCTGCTTCTCCTTGGGAATACCGGCACCTGTGTCTTCACAATAGATGAATAGTCCGTCGCATCCCCTGTTCTCGGCTCTGTACCCCACACGGATATGTCCTTGGTGGGTGTACTTGACGGCATTGGTGACGAAGTTGGTGATGACCTGTTGTATGCGTCCTTTGTCGAGGTAGGCAGGGAAAGTCTGGTAAGGATTGTCCTTGATGAACTGCACCCCCGGCTCCTGCACACGCTGCTCGAGTGTCTGACAGATATCATCGAAGGCTTGGGCGAAGTCGATGTCAGTATGCTCGATAGCCATCGGCCGCGAGTCGATGTTTGATGCTTCGAGGATATCGTTGATCAGTCTCAGCAGCATGTCACAATTGTTACGGATGATGCGTGTGAGCTCTTTTCTCTCATTGTTGTCGTCAATCATCGGCAGGAGGTCAGAGAAACCGACAATGGCGTTGAGGGGTGTTCGTATCTCATGCGTCATGTTGGCAAGGAAGGCCGCCTTCAGTCGTCCGGAGTCCTCGGCACGTGACGTCTCGACGCGCAGCTGTTCCTGAGCCAGCATGAGGTTGGTGATGTTGCGCGATAGTCCGAAGTACTCCTTCAGTTGTCCGTCCTTGTCGAAAATGGGAATGCCGGAGACGGAGTACCAGGTAGGCTGGTCGTCGAGCGGAGTACGGTCGAAAGGCAGGATGGTGTTGTAGGGCTTTCCCTGCTGCATGGCATCCTGTATTTCGGTCATCGCCTGCTGACGTGCCTGGGCACTGATGGTATCCATATAGTCCTCAATGGTCTCGCTGAATTCTGTCTTTCCTGGCGAACGTGTCATATTGACCACATTCTCCACCGGGCGGAAGTTCCAGATAAACATCTGGCTCTCCTCCAACAGGTAGCTGAGCTGCTGCTCGTAGCGTTTGATGGCCTCATTGGTGTTATGCAATTGCCGGTCGTGTTCGCGCTGTTTCAGATACATGTCGCGTTCGGCAGTGATATCGCGGTTGGTGACAATGTAGTAGACGATTTCGTCGTCGTCGTTCATGACGGGATGGATGCGGAACTCTATGTATTTGTCGAGTCCTAACTGCGGCTCGTCCAAGTGTTGGCAGACGTGCATCACTTCCCGTGAGCCCGGCAGATAGACACCCTTGAGATTGGGGAAGCTGAAGAGTGAGCTACTGCGGAAGTACTTGTCCTTGCCGTCTATCTGGCGGAGTTCCCGCATCTTCCTATTGATATCGAGCAGGCATCCGTTGGCATCGTAGAACGACATGGCTACCAGGTTGGTATCAAACATCTGCTTGTACTTGCTGGCGACCGTCTTGACACGCCGATCTTCCAGAACCTCGTTGGTGATGTCCTTGGTGGTATAGACAATGTATTGGGGCTTGCCGTTCTCTCTCTCGATGATGGCGTTGCCGTAGAAGTGTTTCCAAATGGGCTGTTCATGGGTTCCCTGGTTGAAACTGAGCTTCATGTCGAAGTGGCTGATAACGCCGGTAGCCAATTGCGCGTTTAAGGTGTGCAGTTGTTGAGCCTCCTCGGGCGGCATATATGTCAGGAATTCCTGGGGGGCCATGTCGCCATTGGGGAGCATATTCCCATATTTGTTGCGGAGCAGATTGCTCTGGAAGTCCCATTCCACCACGAAGTAATCACCCATATTGAGCACCTGGGTCATCATCTGTCCCAAGTCTGAGGCTTGTCTGACAGCCTTGTTTGCCCGCCGTCTGACCAGCCGTGTAAGTAGGAAGCCCACGATGGTAGCCAGAAGGAGACCGGCGATGATGAACAGGGCCACGGGCGAAGTGTCATCGTGTTCGCGTTCGGGATGGAACCAGCGGTCGTTAATCTTCTGCAGTTCGCCAGCCTGTTCCAAACGTGTGAACTGGTCGTCGATAATGTCTATCAGGTCTTTGTTGTAGCCGATGATTCGCAGTTCACCGGCGGGAATGTCTATTTCGTCGAGCACAATGCTGTCGAGATCCAGTTCCTGAATCTTATGGTTGAGGGGAATCTCTCCCCAGATATAATATTTGTACCGGCCCTGACTGATGCTTGTCAGACCGTCCTTGGGAGAGTAGTACTTCGTGGCCGGCTTAGAATGATCCATCGCAGCAAAGGTCATAGCCGCATAGTCGTCCTCCTTGACCAGCAGCGTGTCGGCAGGATGGAGGTCGCTAAGCCTGTTCAACGGCTGTGTGTCGGCACGCCGTGCCACCTTCAGGTTGTAGTAGTTGATGTATTTATGGGTCGATACGTATGGCTGATTATTATAGAAAGAATAAAGCGCGTGGATAAGATCGGCCTCGCGTCTTTTAAACATATCGGTGGCCATGTGCCAATCCAGCATGACAAACTTGTGGGGGATGTCGAGCTTGTCAAGAATCAGGTTGAGTATATCGACATTGTATCCGGCGGGCTGGCCCTCGGTATTGATAAACTCGAAAGGTCGGAAGTCCCAGTCGCCGGCAATCGTCAGCGGATGTTCGTCGGTGTAGCCGAAGTCGTTGGCAGCATGGAGCAGGGGCGAACAGGCGAACAGGCAAAAGAGCAAAGCCCAGTGCCTTATTCTAAAATGCAATGTATATCGTGTCATGATGCGCATAACTTCAGTTCTTTAATTCTTCAATCTTATTTTCTTTGCATCTCCTTGCACGTACAGGGAATGATGATCCAGACGATGGTGCCCTTGCCGAGTTCAGACTTGAGGCGTATCCTGCCTCCCATGAGCCTTACGACCTCCCGGCAGATGGACAGACCGAGACCGCTGCTACTGCTGTCGGTGGTAACGAAGCGCTCGAAGATATTGTCGAGCTGATCGGCGGGAATACCGCTGCCCGTGTCCTGAACGGTGATGGTAAGGTCTTCACCGTTATAGTCGAAGCTGGCGTGGACAGAGCCTGACGAGGTATGCTGGACGGCATTGGTCACCACATGGTCGATGACGACACCCAGGTTGCTCAGGTCGATGTCGAGTACGAGACGTTCGTAAGGAGTATCAACGACATAGTTGACGCCGGGCTGTTGGTAGTGTGTCCAGACGGACTGACAGCGTCCCTCGAAGACACCGGCAAAATCGATGGGAGCCTTCTTGAACTCAATCATCCCTGCATCGAGGCGCGAGAGGAATAAGATGTTGTTGACCAGATTGAGCAGGCTGCGCGAGTTCTTCTTGATCTCCTCAATGAAGAACTGGTCGTCATTGGGATCATGGTCCTGAATAAACAGTTCGGCAAAGCCCAGCACGGAGGCGAGCGGTGTGCGGATCTCATAGCTCATGTTACGCAGGAAGGCGTTCTTCACCGTCTCCACCTCCTGCGCCTTCGCCGTTTCACGTGCCAGCTGTTCCTCGGTGGCCTTGATATCGCTGATGTCGCGGCACATACCGAAGTATCCCGTGACGTGACCGTCGGCGTCGAACACAGGTACGAATGAGAAATACAGATAAAGCGGCTTGTCACCTTTGATGCGTAGTATGGACTTGACGGCAGCCTTGATAGGCTGTTGCGTGAGGTTGTCCATACTGTTCAGAAGTCGCTGGGCAGTCTTCTTGGAATCCTCGGCAGCCAGCGACAGCAGACGGGTCTGCGTGAGCTGTTGCTGGACGTGCTCCGTCTCGCTATAGACGGTAAGGGTATGCGTGTCGGGAGAATAGTTGACAATGCGCAGACCTCCGTTCTGCATGACGTAGTCGATGTTACGGATATAGTCCTTCAACTCGTCTGTCGCCTCCTGTAGCTGTTGGGTGTTTTTCTGTAAACGTGAATAGGACTTGGCTACCTCCGTCACGTCGCGTCCTGTTCCGTAGATGCCCAACAGATGTCCGTCGTCGTCGCGGACAGGCACCAACTGCAGTTCGTAGTAGAGTTCGTCGCGCCCTAAGAACTGGTTGAGCGGACGTGGGTCGTCAGCCGACTTGTATATCTGTGTCAGGTAGGTGTATTCTATCTCATCAAGGGAAAGGTTAGGGTCGCCCAGCACATGCTGGATGGATATGTGGCTGTCGACAACCCGCTGCACCCCACCGGGAATGGCCTTGGCCAACTTCTCATTCATGTCGTCGATGATGCCGTGCTCGTCGTATGACACCGTGTCGACCAGTGCGGTGTTGAAGATGTGCTGGTAGCGCAGCATGGCATCTTTCTCCTGTTGCTGGCGGAGTCGCTCAGCCGTGACATTGGTGGTGGCTCCGATGATGACCGTCGGTTTTCCGCTTCTGTTGCGTCTCAATACTGAGAAGTCGACGGAGAAGGTGTACACCTCCTTGCTGTTTCCCCTTGTGACGTGAACTTCGAGCTTCTCGCGCTCTTTCTTCCGGGCAGCCATCTCGTCGAGTATGCCGCACAGTTGTTCATAGTCTTCGGGAACCATATAGTATTGGAAGAAAAACGGCGATAGCGGAATAGTGACCTGCTTGCCATCAGGCTCAATACTGGTGATGGTTTGCTTGGCAATGTTGAACAGCCAGATGTGTACCTTACTCGTATTGAGGATGAGTGACAGGCGGTTGTTGGAGCGTTGCACACTCTTCGTCATCCGCTGCTCATAGAAGCGGGAGGAGATATAATAAATAAGGATGATAAGGATGATCAGCAGCAGGGCAATTACGACATACCATACCCACGAGGGAATACCCGTTTCCTTGTGTTCGGGGTAGAACCATTTCTCCTGAATTGGCTGAAGTTGACCTGTGGAGTTCAGCAAGAAGAAGACGCTGTCCACCTGCTCTAAAAGGCGGGGGTTGTTCGACATGAACTTATAATCTCCATGCTGAATGTTGATAGGAGTCAGTTCCAACTCGTCGTACTGGAACTTGTGTATCAGCCATTTCATGGACAGCGTGTTGGCAATAATCTGGTTCCCTTCCGTGCTATGGACGTATTGCAGGGCCTCCTGGATGTCGTTGTAGGCGATGGCGTTCTTTTCCCATCCTCTCTGCGTCATGAGGTGTTGGGTGAGACCACCTCTATGGACAATGACGCGTTGTGAAGCCAGGTCGTTGATGGTCTTGACATATACTGGCTCGTCCTTTTTATGAACGACGCTATGTGTAAATATCTGGATGACGCTTTTGCCATATTGTGCATATTCGTCATGAAAGGGAGCTTCAATACTGCACATCAGGTCAGACCGTCCCGCCTTGAGGTCGCTTAAGGCTTCTTTGACAGGTTTTAATTTGATCTTGTAGGGGATGTCCAGTCGTTTGAAGATGAGTTTCAGCAGGTCGATGTTGTAGCCTACAGGCTCGCCAGTGTCGTTAAGAAAGGCGTATGGCCACAAGTCCCAAGCGTCCTCATAGACTAAGGGGTGTTCTTCGGTATAGATGCGTGTACTGTCTTCCGACTGTGCCTGACAAAAGGTCCAGACGGTACAACAGACAAGGGTAAGAATGACTTTGTTATATAAGGTATTCATGTATTCATTAGGCAGTAATCTGCGCACAAAAGTAGGAAAAAACATCGGAATAACAAAATAAAGAAGCAAAAAAATGATAAAACACTTGCGCGTTTGAAAGAAAAGCGTTACTTTTGGGGCAGAAAACTTAAAACGCAGAAAATATGATTGATGTAAAAGAAACTTTGAAGAAGAGTGAAGAGAGAATGGAAATGGCAGCCATGTTCCTGGAAGATGAGCTGAACCGCATCCGTGCAGGTCGTGCCAATGTGGCCATTCTCGACGGAGTGAAGGTGGAATCCTACGGTAGCAGGGTGCCCCTGAATCAAGTAGCAACCGTGACGACTCCCGATGCCCGTACCATTGCCATCAAGCCCTGGGACCGCAAGCAGATTCGTGACATTGAGAAGGCCATCATGGACAGTGACGTGGGCATCACGCCTGAGAACAACGGCGAGGTCATCCGTCTCGGCATTCCGCAGCCTACCGAGGAGCGCCGTCGCGACTTGGTGAAGCAATGCAACAAGATTGCGGAGAAGGCCAAGGTGGAGGTACGCAACGTACGTTCCGACATCAAGGAAAAACTGAAGAAGGCCATCAAGGACGGACTTAGCGAGGACAACGAGAAGGACGCCGAGCTGGAGCTCCAAAAAATCCACGACAAGTATATCAAGAAGCTTGACGAGCTGATTGAGGCGAAGAACAAGGAAATCATGACGGTATAGTGAAAGGACTTGTCGTCAAGAATACAGGTAGCTGGTACACCGTCCGCACGGACGATGGCCAGCTGCTTGACTGTAAGGTGAAGGGAAACTTCCGGATAAAAGGCATTCGGAGTACCAATCCCGTGGCGGTCGGCGACCGTGTAACGCTTTCCTCTCCCTCTACGGGGGGGGGGCAGGAGGGGGTCTGCTGGATTACCGATATCGACGACCGCCGCAACTACATCATCCGCAAGAGCATCAACCTGTCGAAGCAGAGTCATATCCTGGCCGCTAACGTCGATCAGGCTTTCCTGATTGTCACCGTGGCCCGTCCTGAGACCTCCACCACCTTTATCGACCGCTTCCTGGCTTCGGCTGAAGCCTACCGCGTGCCAGTGGTCTTGGTGTTCAACAAGACCGACATTCTCAATGCTGATGAACTGCGCTACCAGCAGATGATGGTCACGCTCTACACCGGCCTTGGCTATGAGTGCCGTCAGGTGTCGGCAGAGCAGGGTGACGGCGTGGAGGAACTGCGTCCGCTGCTGGACGGGAAGATCACGTTGCTCAGCGGCAATAGCGGGGTGGGGAAGTCAACGCTCATCAATCGCCTCGTGCCCGGCGCCAACCTCCGGACTGCAGCCATCAGCGATGCCCATAACATGGGTATGCACACCACCACGTTCAGTGAAATGATAAGCCTCCCCAAGACCCCCTCTGACTCCCCCTGTTTAGGGGGAGAAAAGAAAGTCTCCCCTAAACAGGGGAGGTTGGAAGGGTCTTCCTATCTCATCGACACGCCGGGCATCAAGGGCTTTGGCACGTTCGACATGGAGCGCGAGGAGCTGACCAGCTACTTCCGCGAAATCTTCCGTTACTCCAAGGACTGCCGCTTCAGCAACTGCACCCATACCCATGAACCCGGCTGTGCCGTGCTGAAAGCCGTCGAGGAACATTACATCGCCCAAAGTCGCTACCAGTCCTACCTCTCGATGCTCGACGACAAGGACGACAGCAAATACCGCGAAGCTTATTAATTTTTTATGAAGAAGCAAATCACAACCATGATGCTGATGGTCGCAGCTTTGCAAGCATCGGCACAAGTCAAGACTACCGTTACGGAGTTCAACCAGGCAGGACCCTTCTCCGTCAGTTCGCCCTTTGCTGCCGACACGGTCGACGTACAAGGCAAGAAGTATGATGAGAAGTCGGTGCTCTCGGCATTGCCGCTGTTGGCTGAGCCGACGGGCGTGTTCAGCGGCAGCGTTCTGCCTTCGTTGACCGACTCGAAGTCGGTGGGCGTACTGACGTTCTACGTCAACAACGCCGACTACGTGAAAGGAAAGATAGAGGTAAAGGGACCAAAGAACTACAAGCTCTACATCGACGGTGCGGAGGCCGGCAGCGAACTGAAGCTGGCGCCTGAGCACCACACCTTCGCCATCCGCTACTTGGCCGAGCCGAAGGACACGGACAGCATCAGCGTCAGTTTCGACACCCAGATAGCCGTCGCGCCGACCATCGACAAGCGCCATCCCTATATGGTACACGACCTGACTGATGGTCGGCGGGTACGTGGTGTCTCGCTGTCGCCTGATGGTCGCTATGTCTTTGTCAGCTACCAGACGACGGAGCGAGGCGGCAACAGTCGCTGGGACTATGAACTGCGCGACGTAAAGACTGGACAGGTGCTGAGCCGTCCCACGCAAAATATCCGTTGGATGCCCCGTACTACGGCGTGGATTGCCGAGGAACGTGAGCAGGGACAGCGCGTTTTATATAAGGTGAATCCGCTGACAGGTCAGCGTACCCGTTGGACGGCCGGGCTGCCCGATGGCGGCTATACCATCAGTCCTGCGGAGGACTTCCTGATCATCACAGCCTCGGAGGAAGGACCGAAGGAAGACCCCGGCGTGTTCGAGGTGACCGAGATGGACGATCGTCAGCCCGGCTGGCGCAAGCGTAACTACCTGGTGCGCTTCGATGTGGCATCAGGGGTCAGCCAGCGCATCACCTTCGGCTCCAAGGGACAGTACCTGGCCGACATATCGGCCGACGGCACCAAACTGCTGATTGGCTCCAGCTACTCGCGCCTGTCGAAGCGCCCGACGGAGGTGGCCGACTACTATGTGATGGATGCCCATACGCTGAAGGTGGACACCCTGCTACAGTGCGAGGGCTTCCTCGGTGGTGCCGGTTTCTCACCTGATGGTCGCCAGATTCTGTTTACGGGCAATCCCGAGGCCTTCAATCGTATCGGCTGCCAGCTGTCTGAAGACCGTACGCCGAGCATGACGGAGAACGAACTCTTCATCTATGATATTGCCACGAAGAAGGTGACGCCGCTGACTAAGGACTTCGACCCGTCTATTGATGGTGGTGTCGACTGGTCGTTGGCTGACGGGAAGATTTACTTCCGCGCCGAATGTCGCGACTATGTCTATCTGTATCAATTAGACCCCAAGACGGGAAAGATTGTGCAGCTGCCCTGCAAGGGCGACGACATTTACCGCTTCGACATGGCGGCTCATGCTCCCGTCCTCGCCTACCTTTCTTATAACACGCTGGAGCCGGCATCGGCCTACGTCATGACAAGTGAAAAGGGAAAAGTAAAGAGTGAAAAGTTGTTGTTCGATGGAAAGAGCGCCTTGGGCGATGCCGAGGTGGGCACCTGTCAGGACTATAACTATACGAACTCGAACGGCGACACCGTCTATGGCCGTCTGTATCTGCCCAAGGACTTCGATGCCTCGAAGAAGTATCCGATGATTGTCTACTACTACGGCGGCTGCTCGCCCACCTCGCGTTACTTCGAGTCGCCTTACGCTCCGCAGTACTGGAACTCCCTCGGCTACGTAGCCTATATCGTAGAGCCCAGCGGCGCCACCGGCTTCGGCCAGGAGTGGGCGTCGCGCCACGTCAACACCGCCGGTGGCACACCACGCGCCGACGGCACCATTCCCGCCGGTTCTCCTGCAGGTGACATCATCGAGGGCACGAAGCACATCTGCGCCGACCATCCTTACATCGACGCCACGAAGATAGGCTGCATGGGCGCCTCCTATGGCGGCTTCATGACGCAGTATCTGCAGACCGTTACCGACATCTTTGCCGCCGCCGTCTCGCATGCTGGCATCGCCAACCACACCAGCTACTGGGGTGAGGGCTATTGGGGCTATAACTACAGTGAGGTCTCGATGGCCAACAGCTACCCGTGGTCGCACCGTCAGCTCTACGTCGACCAGTCGCCGCTCTTCCGTGCCGACAAGATTCACACGCCCTTGCTCCTGCTTCACGGTAATGCCGACACCAACGTGCCGCTCATCGAGAGCCTCCAGATGTTCACCGCCCTGAAGCTCCTGGGCCGCGAGGTCGCGCTGGTCGAGGTGGCAGGTGAGAACCACCACATCCTCGACTACAACAAACGTGAAAAGTGGCTCGCCACCCAGATGGCCTGGTTCCAGAAATGGCTAAAGGGCGACTCCACGTGGTGGGACGCCCTCTATCCTAAGAAACATCTGTAAGCTTCCTCCAAGCCTCCCCTAACAAGGGAGGCTTTTACTTTGCCTTGTGGATTTGTACGCAGTAGTAGATGATGACGGCAATCATCAGGGCAATGATGCTGAAGACGGGCCACGTTTGCGGAGCGGAGAACACCAGCAGCGTCATGGGGAGGGCCAGCGTCAGCAGTAGCATGATCAGCGCCGTAATGCGTGTCATACGGATGAGCAGTTCGTACTGTCGTGGGGTATTTACCTCGACGGGTACGTTGATGGTGTGGGGGAAATAGGCTGCTGCCAGCAGGCAGGCCCCCACCACTGTGGTCATGATGCAGGGGAACAGCAGACCCCACGGCGAGCCGTAGCCGTTGGGATGACCATTCATGTCGAAGTGGGTGGCAATCACGTTGGGAGCCTTGCTGACTTGCCAGATGATGATGGCCCAGACGATAACGGCCAATACAAGGAATGCCACCTCGAAGATGGTACCCTCGGTCGTACGGTGTACCTTAACCTTCAGCTTTTCTTTCTGTTTCATTATGATAGTGGGAATTTACGTACTGTGAGTACCGTGAGAACAGTTGACGCAAGTCCTACGGTGAGTATTAAAAAGATAAATACCGAGATATTCAAAATACCTAACACAAACAGCAGTGCCACTATGCCCAGGATCATTAACTCTAATGCCATTATGATCAGTAATGCTTTTTTCCTATTCATCTTTGTTTTCGTTTTGAGGTTGATTTTTCTTTTTCGGCAGACGCTTCGCCTTGCGCAGTGCCTCGGTGATGATCCACTGCAGCTGGCCGTTGGTGCTGCGGAACTCGTCCGCAGCCCAGGCCTCTATCGCGTCCATCGTGTCAGCATCAACGCGCAGAATGAAGTTCTTCGTCTCCTTCTTTGCCATAACTCTTCACTTTTGACTTTTGACTTCTTCACTAGCTTCGCGCCAGCGAAGCGCTTAATGGTTCAGCGTCCCTGTGTTCACTACCGGCTGTGCCGAGTCGTCGCCACAGAGCACGACGAGCAGGTTCGAGACCATAGCGGCTTTCTTGTCGTCGTCTAATTCGACAATCTCCTCGTTCGATAGTTTGTCGAGTGCCATCTTCACCATCGATACGGCACCCTCCACAATCTTTTCACGAGCGGTGATAATGGCCGAAGCCTGCTGACGGCGCAGCATGACGGCGGCAATCTCAGGAGCATAGGCTAAGTAGTTGATGCGGGCCTCGACCACCTCGATGCCGGCCAGTGCCAGACGCTCGTCGAGCTTCTGCTCTAACTGCTGGTTAATCTCGTCGCCGCCGTCGCGTAAAGTCAGCTCGTCCGTCTTGTCGTCCACGTCGTCGTAGGCATACTGTCCAGCCACCTGACGAAGGGCGGCGTCGCTCTGCACCTTCACGAAGTTCTCCAGGGCCAACATAATGCCCTTCACGCTGGCACCGCCAATCTCTGACTGGTTGGTGGGAGCCATCGTCTGCGAGTCAATCTCGAACAAGGCCTTGTAGGTGTCCTTCAGTTTCCAGACCAGCACCAGACCAATCATCACCGGGTTGCCCACCTTGTCGTTCACCTTGATAGGCTCGGCATCGAGGTTACGTGCGCGCAGGCTTACCTTTTTAGAGGTGTAGAAGGGGTTGACCCAGTAGTAGCCCGTCCGCGTAAAGGTGCCGCTATACTGGCCGAACCACGTCAGCACACGGGCCTCGTTGGGCTCCAGCATCAGGAATCCGCACCACATGATGATGTTCACCACCAGCAGCAGGATGCTGCCGCCTAACAGCCAGCCGCCCGTGTTGTAGTCGTTCAGCATAATGATGCTGCAGACGATACCATACAATGACAATGCCAGTACGGCAAGGTTGACAAACAGCATGAGAAAACCGTTCAGTACTGTTCCGTTGAATTGATACTCTTTCGTTTCCATAATCGTAGTTTTTAAAGTGATATCATTTTGATAGCGCAAAGATATGCTTTTTATTTGGTTCGGCAATGGATTTCCCTACAAATTTAACAATAATTAATAGTAAGAGAGCGCCCCCATAAAAGGAGCGCTCTCTATCCTCAGGTGTACGTGGTATGTTTATTTCACAACGACTTTCCTGACCGTACCGTCTTCGTATTGCATGATATTCAGCCCCTTTTGAGGTTTCGCTGTGCGGCTGCCGTCCAAGCGATAATAGACGGCAGTGTTCTGCATTGAGCTTTCTGACTTGTGCATCGGTTCTACGGCTACGACATTGTCGATGACCTTGTAGTGGAACTCAGCCACGTCGCTCTCACCCATACCGTTGGCCACAGCCATGGCCTTTATGGTTAGTTCGCTACCGGTTGCCGTGATGGGACCAGTGTAGGTCAGCACGTTGGTGTTCTGAGCATCGCAGGGGCAGGAGCCGTCGAGCGTGTAGAGGATAGTGGCTCCGGCTGTCTGGCAGGTCAGTTTGATTTCGGCTCCACGATAGACTTCCGTACCACTCATGCGCGATGCCTTCGGGTCGGCAACGGTAGTGGAAACGGAATTGCGTACGATGATGGTGGTCGTGGCTGTCAGTTCGTCGTCATCCGTCAGGTTAAACCTAATAGAACTCGAACCAGGGACAATCGCGGTGACGACTATGCTGACCTGGCCGTTGGCATCGAGTGTCAGCTCTCCTGTCTGATAGCTGACAATATTGTTGTCAGAACCAATGACCTGCAGTGTCTTGCCTTTGGCTGCCGCGGCAGGGGTGATGCTGACGGTAATCGTCTGCTCACTGCCTTCAGCGATATAGACTAACGTATCGGCTATGATGGCCGTGAGGCGCTGTTCCACGTCGAATGGCTGGGTGTAGTCCTGCTCCATCTGCAGGCCAGCATAGCTCTCAACGGTTCGTCGAATGGTGAGTTGTACCTTGTCGGTGAGCGTCAGTGGCGTGGCGGGCACGAAGCGGATTTTTGAAGCGTACTGCTGGTCAGGCGTCTGGTAGCCACAGTCGGCATTGAGCAGCTCAATCTTTCCGCCGACGGTCTGTCCACCTTTGGTTACGAAGATATTCTTGGTGGTCAACGTCGCAGGGTCCATATATTTATCGAAAGTAATGTCAATGCCGTCGGTGCAGGCCTTTACGCTTTGCACAACGGGCTGTCGCAGTTGTCTCATGCCGACGTTCACCTCCAGCTGAGGCGGTGGCACGGGCAGCCATTCCGAGTAGGTAGTCTCGTAACCCTCCTTCTCGTACTTCACCTGCCACAGTCCCTGCGGCACATCCCAGGCGTACTTGCCATCGGCATCGGTGAAGAGCGGGTTCTCCTGAGCGTAGTTCTCGGCATCCCAGACGACAACGTTTTCGTAGAGGTCGCCGTACATATCCTCCACCTCTTCCTTATAGAAGCACGTGGTCTTTACGCCCTCCAGACGGTTTGAGGAAACAGCCTCGTAGACGAAACCTGACGGGTCACGGACAGGTTTGGAATTCATGTTGGAGTTCCATTTGCTGCTATTTGGCTTGTTGGGGTCGCTGGGCTTCTTTGGATCATCCACCTTGACGGGCTTGTCCTTGTCTTTGTCCTTTTTCTTCTTGCCACACTGCAGCGCATCGTAACGGGCTTGAATGGCGTTGCGGTCGTTCTGAGAGGCGGCAGGCTGCCATTGGCTGAAAACGAAGGAGAAGACGTCGAGAATCTTGGAGGCCCACCAGTTGACACTAATCAATGGTACTGAGGGTACGAGTGAGAGACCGTAGCTGCCGAAGTCGGCCACAATCTGCAGGGCATTTGAACTGCCATGGACAATCAGGAATTGTCCACAGTCGTGTAATAACTGTTGAGCTTCCTCTTCGTTTCCTTCACATGGAATCTTTCCTTGAACTTTGGTATATAGTTTTACCCATTTATTGAAGTCCTCTCCACAGCTATAGGCCGTAAAGCCGAGAGGAATGGCCTTAACAATGGCACTGATGGGTGAATTTGACATCCATCCGAACCATTTATTTTGTATCTTCTTGAACACATCGAACTTGATGGGCAGTTTCTCCTCGATCTTTGCCATGACCTGTGCTATTTTCCCTTTCACGGCATCAAGAGCAGCACGAGCTCGTAAAACCTTGTCGCCAGCCTTGCTGATTTGTCTTGGTAGTCTGCCGATGGCTTTTCTGGACAGCTTATTTGCCTGATCGATGCTGGCAATTTGTTCCTGACGGCTACGTATCATTCCCGTCAACCGGTTCTTCTCTTTGTCGGTTGTTGCCTTGGCTAGCTGTGTCTGGAAATTGCTTATTTCTTCTGAGAACTTGCTTCTGACGCTTGTCCTTGCTCTCAAATTAGCCCGTTCCCTTGCAAGTTCATCTTTTAGCTGCTTTTCAAGTACAATAGCCTGGTCTCTGTCCTTACGGGCCTTCATTAGTTTGTTGGCTTGGAGGGCCTTAACAACCTTGTCCAATTGTCCACGGCCAAAGTCATAGAGACAGCCGATGGTCTCCACGCCGTCAAGGAATGTGCCTACACCGTCTTGCAGTAGTTTGAGCCATGCTGGTATATTGCCTAAGTCTGCCGACAGGACACCAATGTCCTGCCCCAGATTTTCTGCATCGCTGCAAATCTTATTCTTGAATGTGTCGAGACAGTCTATGGGGAATATCTTCAATCCCACAGTGACGGGATCTACATTGGGGTTCTCATCCATAGGCTCATTCGTCTCTTCGCGTTTTCTGATATAACGTGCAAGAGACTCGTCATCAAGGATTTCAATACTGTAGAACTTGGCGTCCTTGGTATCAACGTAGCAGGTTTTCCGACCGCTGTACAGACAGTAGACATTGTTGCCGTCGGTCGTGGGCATTTCGATGTAGCCATCTTTGAGCAGTTGGTCTGTATCAATGGAGGCGAGTTTCTTAATGATGATGTGTTTATAGCCGTCGCCCTCCTGAACAACGATGTCGATGTCACCGTCAGGTTTCTGGAATGTTGCGGTGTCAGGAATATATGCGATACTCATGACAGACAACAGACTGTCGCGCATGATGCGGTTGTTGCGGTCTATCTCGTCAAACGCTTTGTCTAATTCATTGAGCAGCGAATCAATGTTGAGAGGCTGTCCACACTTGGCTTCCCATTCGGCATACTGATTTGTTAGCAGCTGGTGAGCGCGCTCCATGGTGTCAAGGTCGGGGTTCTGACTCATCAGCCGGTCGTATTCGGTGAAGTCTATCCGGGCTCGCTCTAAGGCGGCATCCATGATGCTGTCGCCCACCACAGTTCGAGTCAGTTCGTCGATACGTTTTTCTGTATCGTCGTCAGGATCTTCTATCTGGAGTAGTGTCTCCAACTCTTGTAATTCGGCTTTGTGTTCCGGTTCGTATTCGCTGTCGAAGATGCGGTAAACATCCAGCAATTCTTGCCTGCTTTCCTTCATCTCACCTTCCACGTCAGCCATCATATCGTCCATCTGCCGGCGGTCGGCCTTGACCGTCTCGTTCTGTGTGAAGTCCACGGCAACGTTGATAGGCATGGTCGATACTTCGTTATAGTAGTAGGCGGCATGCCAGCATCCCTTCTTGGAGTTGTAGCGGGGGTACAGAATGAGATAGGTGTAGTCCTCAAACAGTACGTAGAGTTTCACGTTGGTCACTTGAAGCGTGTCGTTAGCCACCTCATCGTCATCCATGAGGTCGATGTCGAAGCTGACAGGTAGCATGCCGTTGGCGTAACGAGCCCAGTAGGCTGAGGGAGTTACTGTATTGGAGCGGAAGTCCCACGTTACTTTGTCGGGATGGCCGCCTTCAGAGCTGAAAGTCATATTAACCACCGGAGTCAGTGTTCCGTGGCTGACGGTGACAGCACTTCTCTGGGTCTCAATCCGCAGACCGTCGGAGGTGGTGATGACGGCATAGAGTGGGTGTGAGGAGAGGTTATAGGCATTGCTCAGCTGGCACATTGTCTGCCAGTTGCCGGCAGGGCCTGCCTGCGTCTGGCCGATGAGCACACCGTTATCGTAGACCTGAACGGTGGCATTGGCTAAGGCCATACCGCCGACAGGCAGTAGACTGCTGGCCGTCTGTTGGGGCACATTAATACTGAGTGCCTCAGCCGTGAAGGCCACCGAGCCGAGTGGTTGGGTATATGCACTCCATCGGGTGGCGAGACTGACGCTGGCTGTCGGCTCATAGTAACCTTCTTTGGTTGGAACGATGCAGAAGCGCACCTGGTCGCTGAAGTTGGTGAGGGGAATGGTCACGCGATTGCCGTCTACCTGATATTGGCAGAGTTTGTTGCCCGCCATGACGGAACCCTCGACGAGTGAGCAACCGTCGGGTAGGTCGAACATGAGCTGTACTTCCTCAGGCGTGTAGCTCGACTTGAAGTCCACCTGTGCCTTCAGGGTGATATAATTGCCTACGGTGACCTGCGTCTTGTTTGCCGTGAAGCTGGTATTATCGCCGGTGTAGTAGAAGACGCTCTCGTCGAACATCGGTATGCGGTCGTTGTGTAGACTCTCAATATGTCCACTTTGGATACTGATTTTGTTCTTGACGTAGTCGCGTCCTTCCTCCAGTCGCATTTCCGTGAGCGCAGCGAGGGAGTTGACACTGTTGAAGAGCTGGCTCTCGCCCATGGTGATGAGGGTGTACTGTCCGTCATCGATGCCGGTAATCCCCAACTGCGCCTCGTCATAGTGGTAGCTGCCTTGCAGCTGTCCATTCCCGTCGTAGAGCATACCCACCACGTCGGTGTTGTCCGTCTGCGAGAACGAGGCATTGAGTTGTCCTTTCTGTGTGAGTATCAGCGTGGCCGTGGTCTCACCGTCGGCATTGACAGTGCAGGTTGTTGCCGTGGGCATGAATAGTCCGGCAAGACTGGTGGCGGTGACGCGCAGCTTTGTGCCCTGTGCCAAATCCCGACCTTGGAGCACCAGGCGGGGATAGTCTACAGTGAACTCCGTTATCTCTTGCCGGTGGGTTTCGTCATAGACCGTGTAACTAATGTTATCATAGTCGCTGAACGTATCATCGCTCGTCAGATCCTTGCCAGCCTCCACCGCTGGACGGTAGGTAAGATCGAGGCGGACGGTAGTGCCAGTGAGGTCAGCCAAAGCCCCCTCCAACCTTTCCCCTAAGGGGAGGCTTTCTAATGTGACTGTCTGTGGTACGTACCCCGTGGCTTGCATCGTAACGGTGGTCGGGGCATCGTAGGCGGTGAGCATAAAGCGTCCCTCAGCGTCGGTAATAGTGTTCTGTGTTATAGGATAGAGACCGTTCAGCTGCTGTACCACGGTGACGACAGCACCGCGAATGGGGCGTTCTGTGGCGGTAGCGGTGACAGTGCCGCTGAGCTCTGCTTGTGGTATGGCTGTCAATTGACAATTGACCGTTGACATTTGCCCTACGGTGATAAGTGTGTCGGTAGGCTGTCGGTACTGCTTGCCCAGCGTCTCGTCCAGTTTTACACGAGCAATGACCCGAGCACCGTCCATCTGTCCGCTGAGGGTGGCACCTGTCTGTAGGTAGTTGCCGAGGGCGTCAGTCCAAATGACGGTAGCACCGTCTGTGGCATTGGTGCCGTCAGGAGCCGTCAACTGCAGGGTGATGTCGCGGGGCTGCTTCAGGTCGGTGAAACTGACCTGCACATCCTGCTTGTTGATGTCGATGGCCATGATGCAGCCGAGGATGTCCTCACGTGCGTTCCTTATATAGATGTTATATTGCGTACCCTCGATGAGGTTGGTAAACGTGTACTGCTGGCGGGTGGTCATCACGTAGCGGCGTGTCTGGCCAGTCTGGGTGTTCGCCAGTTCCAGGTACATATCCTTATACTGTTTCATGTCGGTGCTGGCAGGCAGGTTGACTGTCAGCGAGTGTACACCCTGCGTGATGGGCAGTAGGTTGAGGTCTTTCCATCCCTCGGCCTCGGCGTAAAGGGGCAGCGACTCCGCAGGTACGTAGACTTCTAATTCTGTTGGTAACCCCTTCAGACCACCGTCAGTTACCGTGGGGGGCGTGGTGGCATAGCAGGTGAGATTGCGCAGTGCCTTGAAGTAGCCGATACAGGTACCGAGAAAGAACTCGTTTCCGATAATTTGGGTAGTGGTGGCGGGCAGCAGCAGGGTGGTCAGTGTGTTATTGCTGTCCTCATTGTTCCATAACTTAACGGGCCTCAATTCTGTAAGTCCTGTGGTGCGGCTGATATCGAAGTAGGCAAGATTCTTGTATCGGCTGTCGTAGGCGATAAACCAGTCGTTCATGTCAATCTCGCCTATCGCCGTGATGGCCTTCACCTTCGAGTAGTCGGTCTCATAGGTATCACGATTATAGAAAAGGTCGTAGAGGGTGTTCTGCAGTCCACCCGGTGCGAAGTTGTTGGCGATGATGGTTCCCGTCTGTGCGTCCCATCCCGTCTCGTTGGGGTTGGGTGGCAACTCTGGTGCGTAGTGCAGGAGTGCAGTAATGGTAACGTCGTGGTCGGGCATTGTGATCCACCTGTACCGAGGGTTGTTCTCATACGTATAGTTCAACACCACGTCGCTTGTTGTCAGGGAGTCCAAAGCATAGCCTTGCATCGGTGATATGCTGATTGTTACTTGTTTTCCAACCTCCACCTCATAGGTTGAGATACTATACGAATTGATGCTAATATAGCATGAACCTGTGGGATTGGCTACGATGCTGATGGTATGCTTCGTGTTGCCATCCTGGGCGATGGCTACCAGCTGGCAGAGCAGCAATAGGCATATATGGAATAGCTTCTTCATGGTTCTTACTTATTTTATAATGACTTTTTTGTTATTTCTCACGTAGATGCCCGACTGCGGGTTGGTAACAGGGCGGCCCTGCAGGTCGTAGAGCAGTTCCGTTTGTTGCGACGGCATCGTAACAGACGGGACGGTAGTGATACCGCCGAACCGGACGGTAAAACGGCTGTCGCTGGTGCCGGCACTGGCCTGGAAGGTATAATTGTCGGTAGTGAGGTCCGTCTCGGTGCCCGTTACTTTATCGATAAGAGTAATCTCATATCTCGCACCTCGTACCTCGTTCCTCGAATCGCCAAGGCTGATGGTGTAGGTGCCTTCAGCAGCGGTCTTCAGTCCAAGTTGTATGGTGCCGTTGTCTAACGGACGCTCATCGATGGCATAGCGTACACCATTGCGGATGATGTAGAGGTGAGCGGCTGAGGCGTCGAGACTAAAGAACTTGCTGGCATCGCGTCCCTGCTCATAGTCGAGCGTAGCGGCTTCATTGATGACGAAGCGGGTGCGGTCGAGGATTTCAGTTTTTCCGGAGAGCAGCAGGTTGTACACCTGACGGGACTTAGTGGCGGCACGGGTGACACGGGCCTGTTCCACGTCATAGTGCAGTTTGAGGTCATGCTGTCGACCCTCGCGGTGGAAGACGACGCTCTCCTGGTCTAACGGACGCTGGATGAAGAAGGCCTGGCCGGGGAAGAGGATGAGATCGTCGTCGAGGGATGAGTAGGCTTGGTACTGACCACCGTAGGAAGTGGTATATCTCCAGACGACAAGTGGTGCCGTGGTCTCTATCTTCTGGATGTCGAAGTAACAGGGATAGGGGTTGCCGATGAGGTTCCACGAGCGGTCGTGGGCAAACTCGGAGTGATATCTGTCGAGTTTCACCTCCACGTCGTCCGTACGGAAGAATTTCGGCTTGTTGGCATTTTGCTGGGCATCGATATAGAAGCCGTTGTATTGGTAGTTGAAGTCACCGCCGACTCTCTCGGCTCTCTCATCTATTTGATCGGCGGGAATGGTGGTCTGCCAGATGTAGCCGCGACCGGCGTGGAGGATGCTGTCGGCAGTCATCTTCACCCATGTCTCACTGTTCTTGCCTTCGGCCCGCTTCTGGGCATCGTAGCCGTAGATGACCAAGGGTACATCGGGGAACTGATAACGGATGTCGCCTACCCGTACGTCGAAGGGGAAGGAGATGAACTCCCAGCAGTTCTCGTAGAGGCGCAGGTCAATGGTGATGTTGTCGGCGCGCATCTGTCCGTTGTTGATAAGCGAGGTATAGGTGCTCAGCCAATTGCCGCGGGCTGCCGTGGACCGCAGGGCAAAGGGGTTCCATAACGTCTTAAGCTGATTGGCGGAGAAGGTAGCCGTACCGTTGACCGTCAGATGACCATAGGTTGGTACATTGTCGACGTTGCCGCCCCAGTAGCCGTAGAGAGCCGTGAAACTGACATTTGGCTTATAGCCGGCGGGCAGGCTTTCGGTCAGGTCGATGGTGAGACCCGAGATGATGTTGACGGTGGCGGGCAGGGTGTCGATGCCCACGACGTTGAAGTCCTTCCACCTGTCAGCCTCCTGATAATCGTCTACTGACTGCTGTGCCACGTAAAGGGTGCAGCCCTTACTGCCAGAGTCGCCGTGAATGGACTGGTTGCTGGGATAGGGTGGGGCAGCAGCAAGGCAGGTCAGGTCTTTCAGGTTGCGACAGTTGAAGAAGGGTGCTTCCACCCATATTGTCGTACTGGGCAGGGTGGCTTTGGTCAGGCCTGAGCAGCCGCGGAAGCTCCCGCTCTTGAATCGCTGAATACCCTCGGGCAGTTCGAGTGTCATGAGGGAGTAACAGTTGGCAAAGGCTTCCTGGCCAATGGTTTCCTGCTTGTTGAACTGGACGTCGATCAGGTCGTAGCAGTCGCTGAAGCAGATGTAGGGCACCTCCTTCATCGACGTGGGCAGTGTGAGGTGACGGATGCCGGAGTTGCGGTAAGCACCGTTGTTGACCGTCAAGCCTTCAGGGATGTCGGCGCGGTAGAAGTTATAAGTGTAACGGAAGCAGTAATCGCCCACGCTTTTCAGGGTGGCGGGCAACTGCAGGTCTCGCAGCTCGTAACAGCCGTAGAAGACACTGTTGCCCATGGTCTCTAAGTTCTTGGGAAGAGTCACCCATGTCAGCAGGCGCATTTGCATGAACTGCGCCTCGGGCAGGGCGGTGAGCGTGGTAGTGCTGAGGTCTATCTCCATGATGCTTTTCAGTGTCTTCAGCGTAGCGAGGTCTTCATCGTTGAGTGTGCCATCCAGTTTTAGGGCGATGGTGTCAGTAGTCTGTATGCCCTCGGCATTCAGCAGGTCGGCTAAGGTGCCGGGACTGCCGAGTGTGATGTCGTAGAACGGTAACTGTAGGCGTTGTAACAGGTGCTCCAGGCGGAGGATGGCTTCTATGATTTCGTTATCAGAGTTGTAGGCGATGTCGGTATTGATGGCACCGTTGGCTTCGATGATGGCCTGTGGCGCGTGGGCCCGTTTGGCGGCTAACTCCGTACGTATGGCCTCTTCCAGTTCCGAGAGCCGTTCCTGGTAGTAGGCGGTAGTCTGCTCGCGTTCGAGGTTTGCCAACTCGGTTGTACTGACATTGGTCTTGTCAGAGAGGTAGATGAGTTGTACGTGGTCAAAGGGTATACGGGTGGCGCGGTTGCCTGTCTTTTTCCATCCGAAGGAGGCCTGTCCGTTGGTAATGGTAGTCACGACACTATTCATGTACAGTCGTTTAAGCATATTCAGACTTTCGTTCCACTGTACTTGATGGGTAGGCATAAATCGACCGTCAGCCGTCCGGCGGTAGCTGCTGTTATCCTTTCCTTCGTACCATCGGTAGATGTTGCGATAGCCGTTGGCATCGGCGTAGGCGGTCTTCATCAGCACCATACGGTCGTTCAGGAAGAGGTAGGTGTCCTGGCCTAAGGAGTCAGTGCCGTTCCAGTTGGGTGTACTGTCGTAGGCATTCATGCGCAGCAGATAGGTACCGTCGGGTAGGTTGTAGACAGTCTGCGACATGAAGCCCGTTCCCATGTTGAAGTGGGCCAGACAGTATTTGTTGCCAAACTCCTCAAGGGCGTTCCAGGCATTTCCCTTACGCTCCCAACCGTCGAAACCGTTGTCAAACTCCGCATTCACAAGGTCAACGTTGTCGCCGGGCTTCAGGTTCAAAGGTTTCTTGAAGGCGATGCTGCCGATGTTGCAGGCACTCCAGTTGGTGTGGTGCGACTGGTGGAAGGTGAGTGTCAGCGTGTAGCGTCCCTTCTTCAGCTGGTGCAGTTTCAGGTCGTAGATGGCAGGCTTGTACCAGCCGGTGTTGGCTATCTGCCAGGTGGTCTCGGCCACCACCTTGTCGTTTCGGTCCTTCAGGCTGAAGTCCAGCGATACCTCTCCGTACTGCGTGTCAGAACCTATGTAGACGTTGCAGACATCAAGGTCTTCCTCGCACCGGAGGTCATAGATGAGCTGTTCGTTGTCGTACATATATTCCACGCCGTATTCCGTGAAATGCTCGTTCTTACTGTTGCTGAGTGCGAAGCCCTTCGTCAGGTCAAAGGGATGGTCGTCATCAGTTGGGATGACAAGCGGGGCGGCTGGGTGAAAGTCGATGCGATTGATGTTACCGGTAGTGTTGCCCGGCGTGGAGTGGAAGGTAAGCACGAGCGTGTACTTGCCTTTCTTCATTGCTGGCGTCTTCACCCGGTATGGGTAGACGTTGTACCATCCGTTGCTCACAATGCTGAACGTGGTGTCGGCCACGGCGTCGCCATTCTCTTTCTCCAGGTTGAAGTCGATGCTCACATTGTTGTTGCGGGTGTCAGCATAGATTGTCACGTAATAGTAGTCTACGTCCTGCTCATTCTGAATAGAGTAGGTGATGTGATCGCCGTCGTACATCCACTCCAGCCCGTTCGTGGTAAAGTGCTCGCGGGTGTCCTCGCTGGTGACTTCGCCCTTTGTCAAGTCGAAGGGGCTCTGGGCGGTCGTCGGGATCTTGATGTCATCGGCCAGGGCTACTGTTGCCGTGCAAAGTGCCAAGGCGGTCAGCAGGGTTCTAAATGCTTTCATGCTGATAGTATCTTTATAGTTTTTAGGTTCTGCCTGCAAATGTAGCAAAAAATTTTCAATGAACCAACGCTTCAGGTGATTTTTTTTTCGTAACTTTGCCAATAAATTGGCGAAATTACTCCGTCTCGGCAAAAAAAGAAACGAGTTTCTTTGTTTTGCTCTTGACTTTTCGTAACTTTGCACCCATGAACGTAAACGAACTGGAAGATAAGCGGATAGCGGTGCTGCTCTCGGGCGGTGTCGACAGCAGCGTTGTGGTCTACGAGTTTGCCAAGCTCGGACTCCACCCCGACTGCTTCTATATCAAGATAGGACCAGAAGAGGATGAGGATTGGGACTGCTCCAGCGAGGAGGACTTGGAGATGGCCACCGCCGTTGCCGCCAAGTACGGCTGTCGCTTAGAGGTCGTCGACTGCCACCGCGAGTACTGGGACCAGGTGACGAAGTACACGATGGATAAGGTACGCGCGGGACTCACCCCCAATCCCGATGTGATGTGCAACCGCCTCATCAAGTTCGGTGCCTTCCATGAGAAGCGCGGCCATGACTACGACCTCATTGCCACTGGGCATTATGCACAGAAGGAAAAAGACCCCTCCCACCTCCCCTGTTTAGGGGAGGCTTTATGTTCTCCCCCTAAACAGGGGGAGTCAGAGGGGGTCTTTTGGCTTTGCACCAGCCCCGACCCCGTGAAGGACCAGACCGACTTCCTTGCCCAGATCTACGACTGGCAGTTGGAAAAAGCCTTGTTCCCTATTGGTCATTACGTGAAGGACGAGGTGCGTCAGATTGCCGAGCGTGAGCATCTGGTGAGTGCCCACCGCCGCGACTCGCAGGGTATCTGCTTCTTAGGAAAGATTAATTACAACGACTACATTCGCCGCTATTTAGGCGAGCAGCCTGGCGATGTCATTGAGCTGGAGACGGGACGCCGCATCGGCGAGCACCGCGGACTGTGGTTCCACACCATTGGTCAGCGCAAGGGTATGGGCTTCAGTGGTGGTCCGTGGTTCGTGGTGAAGAAAGATGTGGCGCAGAACATCCTTTACGTCAGTCACGGCTATGATCCGCAGACCGCCTACTGTCAGGACTTTCCCATCCACGACTTCCACAGCATCAACGGCCAGCTGCCCCCTGAGCGTGTCACGTTGAAGATACGCCACACTCCCGAGTACCTGCCTGCCCGACTGTTGTCACAGGGTGACGGTCGTTACCTGGTCCATGCCGATGCTCCGATACATGGTGTCGCCCCCGGCCAGTTCTGTGTCATCTACGACGAACGTCACCACCGCTGCTACGGTTCGGGCGAGATCACGGTTTAGGTTTAGCAGGAGGATACTTACTTCACCAATATCTGTTGTCCATCTTTGATGTAGACGCCGCGTCGTGCGGTCGCTGTCCGTCGTCCTTGGAGGTCGTAGATGCTGCCCTCGTCGGCATCGACGTTCACGGTGGTAACGGCGGTAGCGTCGGCATTCAGTCTGACGCCTGTCTCTTCGGCATAGAAGGCTGTGGCGGAAGCATTGGTGGCCACGGTATTGATGATGCCTACCAAGCCCTCGCCCTTGAAGGTGGCGTCGGCGGTGATGCTTACCGTCAGGACAACGCCGCTGCCTTCGCTGATATTGCCCATGGCTATCAGGCGGCCTGTGGACGGCTCGTAGCTGAAGACGCCATCACCCATCCCGCTGCCTTTCTCGACGGCGCTGACGGTCAGTCCTCCGGTGGCAAAGAAGTCGGCCTGTAGTCCCTTGAGGTCTTCACTGTTTTCAATCATCACGTCTACCGTGCGGGTTTGTCCGGCAGGGATGGTGAGCAGATTGGTAGCGAACGACAGTCGTACGCCGTCGGAGGGTACGCGGGCTTCTCCGCTCTCCATCTCTCCGGGAGAGACCTCCGGCGCGCCTTTTTGCCGATAGAAGAACAATGCCGGCTCAATGACTCCGAACTTGAAGTTCTCGTCGGCTTTCAGCATCATCGAGAACAGGGGGCCTTTGGTCCCGGTGATACAGGCGTTGTAGCCTTGCAGCGAGAATAATCCGCCGCCATATCCATATCCTTCTTTGTTGTAGTTGGCGAAGAATCCGCTGGCACGGTTCTGGGCGGGTTTCATCCGCAGGTTCTTGCCGTAGGCATCGTCGACCACCGTCAGTCCTTCGGGAATGATCAGGCAGCCGGTGATGAAGTCGATGTCGGTGAGGTCGGTGTCGAGCATGACGAATATTTCCTTCACCTCGCCGGGCCGGATGCAGAAATTCTGGACGTACAGCTTGGTGGCAGCGGCAGCCTGGTGTGCCAGGCCGGCTGCCGTCGCCATCGCTATCAATACGATTGCTCTGAGTACTTTCATATCTCGTTTCGTTCTGTAGTTACACACGGGGTTACTTGAACACTTTCTTAACGCTGCCGTTCGACTGGCGGATGATGTTGACGCCCTTGCCGATATTCTTCTTCTGTCGACCGGTCAGGTCGTAGAAGTTGCTGTCGGTCAGCGAGTCAGTCAGCGTGTTGATGCCTGTTGTGCCGCCGAGGTTAAACAGTACGGCACGTGCATCGGCGGTAGCAAAGACCACGTTCTCGAATACGATGCTGCCGTCGCCGTTGAGGTCGATGCCCAGCACCGTTCCGTTCTCCATCCGTCCGTAGGCCACGATGCGGTGGCGCGTTGCCGTCAGTTGTCTCGACATGACGGTCATGCCGTTGGCCTGGTGGTTGCTGACGGTCATGCCCAGTGGCAGGATGAGATCCATCTGCAGCGCGCGGTAGTCGTCTCTACTATCGAGGTTGAACGCCAGGTGATTGACGCCTATCCTGTCGTGGACGACTGCGACGCTAAGCATGCCCGGCTCGGTGGTATCGGCCGTCTGGCGTGCATTGCTCCGTTCTTTCTCCGAGCCGTCGGCATTCAGACCGGTGTAGAGGTTCACGATGGCCTGCAGGTCGGCGACGTTGACGGCCAGGTCGCTATTGGCATCATAGAGGAAGAAGTCGGGGTCGGCGCTGTCGGGCTCCGTGCTGTTGGTCAAGGCATCTGCCAGCAGGTCGAAGTCCTTGAAGTTCACATAACCGGTCTTGTCGATGTCGCCAGGAACCAGCACCATCTCCGGCTTTTCCAGCTCCAGTAACACGGGACTGTCGTCGAATGAGCCATAGTTGGCATCGCTGATGAAGGTGTAGCCCTGGTCGGGTAGCACTTCCTCGCGGCCGTCGTGCCATACGCGCAGCTCTATCTTCTTGCCTTGGTCCTCGGCAGCCGTGCCAAGGATGGTCAGGAAGTAGTAAATACCGTCTCCCTTTACGGCACCGCGACATTCGCCGTCGATAAAGGCGGCCAGCTCAGCATCGCCAATCAATTCCGTATCCCGGACAATCGTTGCCAGGATAGCCATGTTGTCAGGATACCTGTTGATGTTCTCCACCTGGTAGTGTGTAGCCACACTTGTCAGCTGATTGTCTCTGTCGGCGAAGCTACGCGCATTGGCAGTCGAGGTATTGACGACAGGGTAGTTGAACTCCTTCGCTGCAGCTGCCTTTGAGTAGTAGATGTAGCCCTCGCCGGGGTTGATCTCCTGCAGCTTTCCTTCCCACATGAATCCGTTATACTCCGAGAAGCTGGTACGGCTCTTCACGCGGTCGCCCTTTTGCGGTTCCAGTTCGGCGAAGGCTATGTCCGGCGACATGACCGAACCCGACAGCGAGCCAATCCAGTTCCAGCCGGGATTGATGGTCTGCGTGGTCTTGCTCACGTCAATGGATTCACCGATGATCTCGAGTGCATAGCTGTGGTTCATCCGTACCTTATACATCTTACCGGGCTTGATGTTGGTCAGCTCGCCCCTGATGGTATAGGCCTCTCCCTGTAGGACGCTGCTGAAGCTGTCGTGGCCCTTGATTGTGTTGAAGCTGGCCAGCTCGTCGCCCGCGGGCAGCACCGCGCTGATGCCGTCGTCGAGCGGATTCAGGTTGATGGCCATCCAGTTCCATCCGGCGTTCAGCTGTTTGGTCTGCTGGATGTAGTTGGCCGTCCGGAATGCGATGGGCGCATCGTAGCTGCCGAAGTTGGCATCAGGAGTGAAGGCCAACTTGACACCCTCGACAACATCCAGTTGTGCATCATCTTTATCGAGACTTACGACGGGATAGGTGATGCCTGTCGAACTGTCATACAGCTTGAAGGTAACGTAGTCAGGATTGCCGTTCTCTCCGTTTTGCGGATTGCCGTATATCACCATATTCACATAGTAGGCGTCACGACTGGCCACGTATTCGGGCCTTGCTATGCCGATGCATTCGTCTTTCTTGTTGAAGGCTCCAAGCCGGGAGTCTTCATACTCCAGGATCTTGTCCTTGATGTATATCTGTCCCGTCACCGTCATGTTGTTCTCATAGTCAGCCACGTCAACCTTCCAATCAGGCTCATCGCCACGTACGGTCAAGCTCAGTTTGCACGGACGCTTGATGCCCAACATGTCGTTCAGGTAGATATATTCGTTATAGTGACCTACGGGAACGCTCGATGAGATGTGGAAGTTAACCGTCTTGAAGTCACTACCAACCTTTCCTATGGGCTCGTCTACCGTCAGCCATGACGGCAGATTCACAAACTCATATTCCTCTTCACTATTACTCTCCGAGAAGATGTAGCCGCGGACAACAAAGTCTTCGTTGTAGTCCTTTACAATGGTAGACTCTTCCAAGAACCAGTCGAGTGTCGACCAGTTGCAGGTGAACGACCATTCTACAGGCTCTGAAGTGTTGCCGTGAACATCCTTGATGTTTTGGACGCTGATGGTGAAGTCGTTACCGTCCATGCGGGCCAGCATCTTGTCGGGGAACGAGAAGTAGATCTCGTTGTTGGAGGCCGTGAACTCATACTCCGACTCGTCCAGACGCATACGCTGCGAACCGGGTAGCAGTGCCGGAGCCGTCTTGCTCAGGTTGTCGACCGTGACTCCCGAGGCTGTGAGGTTAATCACGTCCGTATTGCCGAAGTTCTCGATGGAGAACTCTGTGGTGACTGTGCCCGACGGAAGACGGTGGATGCTCTCGAAGGGGAAATAACCGATGAGTCCGGAGTAGTTGGCATCGAGACGCTCGTAGCGGCTGTCGGCGATGGTCTTTCCCGTCAGGGCAGCGTTCCAGATGCGTATATCGTCAATACCGCCGGTATAGCCCTTACCTATCTGGAAGACAGCTCCTGCCGGTGCGGGGATGGCAGCTTCGGGCATCGTCTTCACCGCCTCACCGTCGATGTAGGCAATAGCCGATGTTCCGCGACGTACGTTCAGGGCGAAGTGATGCCAGTTGTTGTCGATGTAGTTCACATCGCTGAGCACCGTACTCAACTTCGTCTTGACCGTCTCCGTACTGCCTGTGACCGTACGTTCGTAGGTATTCAGCGTCAGCTTTCCGTCCTCGAAGTCAGCACTCATGCAGCCGGGCACTTCCATCAGCGTAGCGTTCTGGTTGCCGGCTACATCCTTGTCGCCGCGGAACCAAAGCTCCACAGCGAAGTTGTCCGTCGTTCGCGGTGCGAAGGTCGACAGGTTCACCTTCATTGCCTCATCCTTCGACAGCTGCACCGCCAGGTTGCGGTTATTGATATACCAGCTTTCCGTCGGCATCTCCATGTGGCGCGAACGGGCCTTGTCAATCAGCGTCGTGCCATGCCCCTCGTCCATGCGCCAGTAGCCTACCAGGCCGGGCGTATAGGCAGCCTTCAGCTCCTCACGACCCTCGTAGAGTTCGTCAACAGCCTTCGGGATGTTCCATAGCGTCAGGTCGCGCATCATGCCCTTCAGACCGTTACCGCCGATGGTAAGCTGTCCCTGACCCCTCAGCTTGCCTACCGGCTTGTCCTTCACGATGGTGATGGGACGGTCGTGGTCGGCATCCGAGTAGATGGCGTTGATGGTACCGTAGGGCGTACCGCGCTTGTAGCTCATGGCCAGGTACACCCACTTGTCGGCGGGCAGTTCAACACCCGTGTCAAACGTATGGTCTTCCTCACCCACACGGGCGCAGATCCTGCCGTCCACCGTGTAGAGGGCAAAGAGGTTGTCCTCCGTACCCAGGCTCAGCAGCGTACCGTCAGTCTTGCGACATACCCAGGCATCGATAGCGATGTCGGTATTGTCGAATGAGTAGCTGGCTTGCGTCTTGATCTCCTCTCCCTCCAGCTGCAGGGCCACGTCGGGATTGGTCACCTTGTTGCCATTCGAGATGGCATTGTTCAGGTTGCCTTCGATGATGAAGTTGTCGCTCTTGCTCAGCCCTTCGACGTTGAACGCCTCGTTGAAGCGCAGGCTGATGTTGTTGCGGTCGGTGTAGTTAGCTATACCTTCAGGGTAGGGCGAACCGAGTATCTTCGGACCACGCAGATCCTGTGTCACCTCTACGACGGGGGTCTCGAAGGTCACCTCGCTCTGACCGTACATGCCAAAGGTCTGTGTGCGCAACTCGTAGACACCGTCTTCGGGGAAAGCCACTGCCGTCGAGAACTGTGCACCCTCAGGCAACTCCGTGGCACCTTCAGGAATCGTAGCGCCCTCCTTCTTCACGCGCCACTCCTTGGCCAGCGACCAGCTGTTGAGTCCCTTGCGGCGGTACTGCACACGTACACCCTCTAGGCCCTCGTCCTGGCGGTTGAGGTTGGTCAGCGTCACCCTGAAGCCACCGTTCTGCTTGTAGTCATTCTGGTTCATCGTCGTGCGGTTGACGGCCATGTCGACAGATGCGGAGGCGGGTACGAAGTATGCCGACAGGCGAACGGGCGTACTTACCGTGGCGGTGTCCTTGGCAGACTTCAGGACGAGCTCGATGTTCTCATAGTCATTGATGGTGCGGTCGCTCTGCGATATCATCACCACCTTGTTCACCAGCTCGTCGGGCTTCATCTTGATGGAGCGCCCTAAACGGCCGTTGCTAATCTGCTCGCCGTCAATCTCGACGATGGCTCCATGGGGGTTGCTGCGCTCCACGCATTCTAAGACGTAGTTACAGATGGTGCCGGTCTCTGAGGCGTTGATGAGCTGCAGGTTGAACTTCGCCTTCGTTCCTGAGGGTACGTCGGTGATCTTTGAGGCTCCGTCGACGCGCAACTCCGGTTTCTCGACGCGCATGGTAGCTTCGTCGAGCTTGGTGCCTTTGGCATAGTATCTGGTATAGGTGGCACCCTCGTAGGGATTACTGCTCTGACCGCCGCGTGTGCGGAAGATGGGACCCCAGCCCTTCGGCGACTCATAGACGTCGACGGACAGGGCGGTGGTAGGCTCTGCATCGCTGATGGTCCAGTTGAAGGTATGACTGGTCGAGGTCTCATCACCGGTGCTTGTTGTCGTCCCCCACGAGTCGTTGAACTTCAATAAGGCGCAGGCACCTACATTGTTGAATAGCACGCCGCCAGTTGTCTCGTTGTTGACCGATACGGCATTCTTCAGTGAGTTCGTCGTACCTTTGGTCTTGTTGTTCTTGGTGCTGTGGTTCACACTGGTGCCGCCTGCAATGCTATAGTTCTTGTCAAAGTATGTGGCATTGTTATTGAAGGCATCGAGCTTGTCCTTTTCGTTCTCGCCGAGCCAGTATTGCCAGCATTTAATCTGGTTGACGCACCACTCCACAGAGTCGGTGGCGTTCTCCAGGGCATCGCCTTCGAGGCCGTTGACAATGCGGTAGCCCGGCATGCCGCCGTGAGCATCAATCACTTCACGGGTCCAGAAGTCTTCATCGCTGTTGGCTACGCCCCATTCGCGGTCACCCTTGTTGTAGTTGGTGTAGTACATCTTCTTGCCGGGTACCTTGGGTGCCTGGCTCAGGTCGCCGTCCCAGTGGACGAGGAAATTGTCGATCATGGCCCGCCAGTTGGGCAGCAGTACGTCTTCGATGTACTGATGAGGATAGATGAAGGTGGTACCGAATGTCTCGCCTGTACAGATGGCATCCTGTTGTTCGATTCTGTAGGTGCCGTTTTGCTGCTTGGCAAGTTTTACGGCTCGTCCCTTACCGAACAGGAGGTTGGTGGCGCGTCCTATGAAGGTATCGCCGTCACGCTGGGTGTAGGTGTCTGATGACGGGGTCTTCATGGTCTCCGACACGGCATACGATTGCTGGCTCTTTATGGTCTTGGAGTCTTCTGAGATGTTGTCGCGAGTCACTTTGTGTTCGGCTTTTACGTCGATCTCAGTGACTACCCAGAAGAAGACGGCGCCCTCAGCGGACTTGAACTTCGGTGAGATAGATACGTTGACGCCTCCTCCTCCGGAGTGGGAGTCGTAGGTGGTCGTGACGTTTGCGGTAGTGGTGACGGAGTCTGTGGCGTAGGATGCGTTACCGGTGCTGCCTGGCGGTCGGCGTATGATCATATCTACATGGTCGGGACCGGCGGTAACGAAGTTGGTGCCGGTGATGATACCTCCGAGGATAATCATCTCGAGTGCCTCGCTGCTGGAGTTGGGAGCTTTCCACATGGTGGTGCGTCCGTCGACCTTGGCGCTGATGGTGAGGTTGCGGAGGTACTTGCCTGAGAGGTTGGGATAGCCGGCTATCCACGTGTATTTCACGGTACCGGTGGCATCGGGGGTACAGTCGATAGCGTTGACGCTATAGACTTCGCCGACTTCCATCTCCTTGCCGCCGACGGTGCATTTCTCAGCAATGACGGCTGTCGAGATGCTGCCCTCGTTGGCTACGCTCACCATGGCGTCGGCAGGAACCTCGCGGGTGACTGCTTTCGTGTCGACGTTGGTGTAGTTCTCCGACACCTTGATGGTCATGTTATAGGTGTCGTTCTGCTTGAACAGCGGATAGTCGTAGTTGTAGGTGTAACTATCCCCGGAATAGGAAGTGACGACGACCTCCTCGGTGGTGTTGTCATCATTGGAAACTTTGAACTTCTCCATACCGAAGGCACCGTTTTGCATATCGTCCTGGGTAACGGTGATGACGGGTTCGTTGCGCAGTTGGCGTATGAATTTGGCTGAGTAACGATAGATCTGTGCGTTCTGTCCTTCAACGTTGAGTGAGTCGAATTTCATCTCCTTCTCGTTGGTGGTGGTCGCATTGATCATCGGGAGGTTCTGGGTGAAGAGCGCATGATTGTTATACAAGGCGTTGTCGCCGGTTGCGTCGTGGGGGAAGGTGATGCTTTCCACTTTGTAGTTGAGCGGTGGAAGCATGGCCGAGAACTCACCCGTTGCCGGGTCGGTGGTGATGTAGATGAACTTCGTGTTGCTGTTGTCGCCTTCGGTTCCTGCACCACGGTACGCGGTACTCTTGATTTTCTCTGTGGCACTCTCTACGGGAAGACTGGTGGTGCCGAAGTTGCCCACTCCGTGGTCGTCAACGATATAGTTGAACGAGCTCTGTGCCTCGCGGCCCAGGCTGAGTTTCAGGGTAGCCTGGCCAATGCGGTTCTTACTGCGGGCAAAGCCTACGGGCTCATCCTTATCGGAATATCCGCCGTTGATACGTCCGGTGACGTTCACCAGCGTAGAGTCCGTGAAGTTGCAAATCTCTGCCTGCATGAAGTTGTAGGTCTCTCCCTCTTCCAGGGGGAAGGCGGTCAGTCGGTGACCGTCCTTCCAGGCCTCGACACGGTGGTTGCCGATGGGCACATTGACGGTGTACTCACCGTCGGAGTTGCTGTAGACGCCTCCATTCTTGCTTTGTGCGAAGGAGCCGTCAATCTTGAACTGTACGCTGTCGACGGGGATGTTCGTGTTCAGATAGGTCACCTTGCCGGTCAGCGGGAACGACGAGTCGTCGGTGAAGTCGTAGCCGTTCAAGGCCAGTGAGCTGGCGCTGATGAATCCGTTGCGTGAGGTAGGCGTAAACGAGTGGATGCCCTTCGACGGTGTGAAGGTATATGAGCTTCCGCTGCCTACGAACGGTATTCCGCGGATGGTGTACTCTCCGCTGGCATTGGTGATGCCATAGCGCGACAGTTGTTCTTCAGAAGGTATGATGGATGAACTGACGATGTTGTTGCCCACCGTAGCGTGACGGCCGTTGGGCATGTCGTTAGAGTAGCTGGCATCGAACACCAGGCGGTTAATTCCTTCGTCCATGGGCCAGTAGAGCTTCAGTCCCGACTCGCGTCCACTCAGGGAGCGGTCGCGGTAGCTTGTCAGCTCTTTCTCCGTCAGCTGGTAGTTCCAGATACGCACCTCCGTGATGTTGCCCCTAAAGGCGTTCTTGGTGGTGACACCCGAGGCACCTCCTACGGAGAAGGGGTAGAAAGTAGTGGGTGCTTGCGGTTGCAGGCCCGTCTTTGTGGCGTCGCCTACCGTCACCGTGTAGCTGCCGTCAGCATGGATTAGTGTTACCAGCGAGAAGATGCCTGCAGGAACGGTGATGCCTGTATTGGTACCGCCAAGCCACAGGGCGTTGGCGCTGATGGCGAGCTGTCCGGCACCGGGGATATAAGCCACTACACCGTTGCTCAGGTTGGCATCCGGGCGGACGTACATCTGCAAAGTGTAGTCGTTGCCGAAGATGTCGTTAGTAGCTGTGGCACTGTCCGTCTGCCATACGATACCCGTGGAGGCGCCGTCGATGCGTTGTGAATAGCCTTTCACGGCATTCTCATCGCTACCGTCGCCAGAGCGCAGCGACACTTTTACGTTTTCGACCGACGTATCGCTGTTGCCGAAGGTGACGCGACCCGATACTACACCACGTGCGAGACAGAAGCCAATGCCTGCCTTTGTGCTGATGGTAGTACCGTCTTGTTCCTTTTCGCCACTGTAGGCCTCCACCTTGTACTCATAGTAGTAACCTGGGCGCACGGTGTTGTCCTCGTAAGTATAGCTGTCGCTGGTGCCGCTGGTGGAGTGGATCTTCATCCATTCGCCATTATCGCCCACATAACGGCGATAGAGGTCGAAGTTGGTGTTGTCCGTACCCCTCTGTTTGGCCTTCCACTGCACGTTGACCGTACCTTCATGGGTGCCTTTGGTGGCGTCGAACTGTGTTATCGACGTTCCGTTGAGCAGTCCACCCGTGATGACGTCACTTTCGAAGGTATTCTTGCCATCGTTGATGGAAAGCGTTATCTTGTAGTCGTAACGGGCCTTCTGGTTTGATATGTCGTTGTCGGTAAATGTAGCAAAGAAGTCTGCCTCCGGATCTGCCTTGGCACTGACAGTTCCATTCGCCAGCTGTGTCCACTCGCTGGAACCCTTCGAGGCGCGCCACACCTTGAAATCAACAGTGTTTGCCGATACCGGCACACGTGTGTACTGCCACTTCAGTTTTACCTTGTCCTTTTCGTTCTCGTCCTGGGCGAAGTTGAAGAAGTTCATCGAGGGCTGTGTCGAAATGATATCGCTCTCGATGTATCCTATGAGTTTCAGGTGACTGTCGGCGAGCTCGCTGAGGTTGGCGGTCGTCTTGTCGTCCAGCTTCACCTTGGTGTTGTTCTCCACGAGCCAGCTCTTGGGTATGTTGACAATCCTGTATTTATAGTAGCTGTTCGCGCTGAGGGTTTCGCTGTCGTCGGTGTAGGTCATCTGTCCCTGCGTCCCCACTTCTGCCAATGGGCTCTGGTTCACTTTCGTCCACGCTTCGCCGCTCTTGGCTTTGCCGTTCTTGTCGGTCGTTAATCGGTAGATAAAAGGATAGGTTTCCCCGATGTACTTACTCGTAACAGCGCCGATGGTCGTGTAAGGCTTCCAGACAAGTGCAATTGCTTTGTCGAACTGGTGATATTCGGAAACCAGTTCCGTTGGTGTGGGAACGGTGGGCTCCAGTTCCCTTTTATTATAGGTATAGGTGTAGTTATAATAGTATTCGCCCGAGATACACTTATAGCCGTCGGTCGCTTTCACTTCCATGTCCACGTTCCAGAAGTTTCCCACCTCTTCGGGGATGGCGATGGTATAGGTCTTCGAGCTGCCTATGCTGCAGTCCATCGTCTTGCGTTGTGTCACCTTGCTGCCGTCATACAGCGAGTAGATGAAGGTCACCTCATAGGTGTTCACCGGCCACTGTCGGCCGCTCACCTTATCGATACCGGCAATGCCCGCCGGTACGGTAAACTCCAGCTCCTTGGCGTTCTTGCGCTTGCAACTGTAGTTCTTGGTTGCAAGTGACTGCCGTCCCAGCATCGTGGGACAGTTGGCCGAGCCGAGATAGTACTTGATACTCTTGCTGTTATAGCCCGAGATGCTACCTTCCAAGTAGAAGTACCATGTTCTGCCAGCCAGTTTCGGACTCCAGTAGAAGTCCACCTCCGCTCTTGGATAGTTGTTGCCGGCGGGTACCCATATCGGGCAGTTGTCGTAGCCGCCATAGGTGTTGTTGTGCAGCGTTGTATTTGTTGTATTTCCGGTACCGTTGGTGATAAACGCACTGGCGCCAGTTTGCAGCACCACGCCGAAGATGCGGTGGCTGTTGGTGTTGCTCTGGTCAGCGGTGTAGACGTCTACCAGTTCGTAGCATGTTCCCGTACCGTTCGAATTGGAGTATGCTTTCACGTGTCCGCTGCTCAGCCAAGTGTCTCTACCGTCAAGGTCGGCCATGAGGATGCTAAACGTAAGGTGGTCACTTGCCGAACTCATGTAGAACTTGTTAGAGTTACACATGTAGTCCTCGGCCATTGCCTGCTGTGGCAATAGCATGATGGTCAACAATGTTGCCAATAGTTGGAAGGATAGTCGCTTATTCATATTCATTACTTTTTTAGTTTCTGTTGTAAATCGGATAGTTATTTCCCGAGATGACCGTTCTTTATTAAAGAAGGTTATTTTTGCAAAATTACTAAAAAAATGTCCCATTTGTTCATTTCGCTCGTCTTTTTTGCCACCCGTTAACTTTTTTTATCATTCGGGGGAGATTGCTTGCTGACGATAATCCCCCACTTTAGTCCGACCAAAGTAGGGTGTTTAGTCCGACCAACGCCGAGGTTTCCCCGGACTAAAACCTTGGCTTTGACTGGGCACCGCATGACACCAGACAGGCCGCATCTTACATCTTACATCTTACATTAAGGTGTTTTTTAAAAACTTACGGATAAAAGCTTATATTATATATATTATATATAATATATATAATATAAAATATTGATTGTAATTTAAATCGATTTTTCATACCGTTTACTTTGAGCTAAATGTAAGATGTAAGATGTAAGATTGACAAAGACTACATTTCCTTGACAGACATGGCCAATGGCAAGCAAAGCGAAAGCCGTGCTGCCGACATCATCAAGAACTGGATTCGTACCAGATACACCATCGAGTTCCTGGGTACATGGGAGATGATACACAATCCCAATTTCAAAGTGGTCGAATTTGACCACTTTAGAATGCAGGCTGGTATGCCCAATTTTGTGATATTGCCATCCAGCAGATGCAAGTACTTGAAGACAATGGCGGTAGGAAATTGTTGAAATGATACGATGATGTCAGGGGACAGTCCCCTGATATCGTCTCCGCCCCGTGTCGGATTAATCGATAGCCTCCCTCATGATAATGGCTCAATCCATAAACGATTTTTAACGTGAGAAAGTGGGGCTGACCTTTGGGGAAGTCCCACTTCTTTTGTATCTTTGCAGCGTAAAACGTAAAAGGAACGATTATGGAAGCAACGACAACAAGAAGACATACGGAGACACCCTTTACAAAGGTATGGAACCAGGCGAAGAAACTCGACAACAGCGAGAAGCTGGAGCTTGTGGCAATGCTCATCGACAGCGTAAGGCCTGCTGTGGCTCCCCGTAAGCCTCGCCTCTATGACCCCGAGACCGGCGAGTACCTCAACGACGAGACTATGCAAGCCATCGAGGACGTGCGCAGCGGTAAAGACCAAGGAACGACGTACGAGTCATTCGAAGATTTCAAAAAGGCAATGATGGCACTATGAAGCAGTTCTACGCGATTAAGACCTACAAGCAGTACGACCGGGATGTGAAACTGGCCGTACGCCGCGGTCTCGACATGGAGAAATTGCTAACAGTCGTTGACATGCTGCGTAAAGACGAGCCCCTGCCCGCTAACCTGCACAACCACATGCTCAGTGGCGACTACAAGGGCTATTGGGAGTGCCACATCAGCCCCGACTGGCTCCTGCTCTACGAGAAGGACACCGAGATACGCATCATCTCACTTTACCGCACCGGAACCCACGCCGACATCTTCGGCAAAGGTAAGAAACGGTAGCCGTTGATTCTTTATTCCCGCCAAAATATCCGCCGCATGACAGGGGATGACCCCTGTCATATCTTCAACGGTGAAAAGACTGTTTCAATTAATATTGAGAAAACATGACAGGGGACTGTCCTGAAGTGAACCCAGAAAGTTGGACACAACTTAAAGGTTCAAGATGAAGAAAGAATTTAGTGTAGAAGAGAAGTTGGAGGCAATATCGTATGTGTTCCA
>CACZDV010000001.1 GCA_902780025.1 uncultured Prevotellaceae bacterium | reverse complement strand
TTCAACTTCTGCCAGGGATAAGGATTAAGGTACCAAACAGGCATTCAACCTATGGCAGGGTTAAGGTAAAAACCATTCAACTTTTTCTAGGGAAGTACAAAGATATGGACATACGGACATACGGACATATGGACAATAAGGGCGTTTTTTAATCACACTTTTATAATAAATAATATTATTATATATTATAATTATAATTATAATATATAATAAACCTTCTGTTTCATCTTTTTTTCACGCTTAATGTCCATATGTCCGTATGTCCATATGTCCATTTGTGCTTAATTGTTAGGTGTGCCATCTGGCGACGCTAACAGGGCCTAATAGCACACCTAACTATGCCACCTAAGCACAGCAGGTTACATATTACATGCTACATTCGCTTGGCACAGTGGCAACTCAACAGAAGATCCTCCGACAAGGATAGTGATTTCACCGGGTTCCAGCATCCACGTCTGACGGGTCTCGTCCCAGTGGCCGAGGTCGGCATATCGCAGGGGGATGGTGACATTCTGGCGCTTACGGGCTTTAAGGGCTACGCGGCGGAAGGCTTTCAACTCCTTGACGGGCCGCTCAACCGTTGAGTTGGGGCGCGAAACGTAAACCTGTGCCACCTCTTCGGCAGCGCGGTCGGAGGTGTTGGTGAGCGTGAAACTAACGTCAAAGCCATTGAGGGTAGGCGTCACGCGAAGGTTGTCGTACTTGAAAGTGGCATAGGAAAGACCGTGACCGAACGGATAGGCTACAGCTACGTTCTTGGCATCATACCAGCGATAGCCCACGAGCAACCCCTCAGCATAGTTAGTCAGAGGCTGGTTGGCAGTACGGGCGGCACGGGCGTTTTGCCCTTGGTTCACCAGTCCCACGAAGATGTCACCCTGACTGTTCTCGGCATTCTGCGGATAGGAGCCCAAGGCGTAGGCGGGCACGTCCTCCAACTTCTTGGGCCACGTCATCGGCAGTTTGCCCGACGGCGAAATCTCGCCGGTGAGTACCTCGGCCAAGGCCTGTCCACCCATAGAACCATTGAACCACGAAGCGACAAGCGCACCGGATACCTCACTGACGGTGGTGACATCGACGGGACCACCGGACACAATGACCGTCACGAGCTTAGGGTTAGTGTTGGCTAAAGCAGCCGCCAACTCGTCCTGCCCCGAAGGCAGGGTGATGTTCTTGCGGTCGGAGCCCTCCGTCTCGACCTCACGGTTGTTACCTGCAAAGAAGATGACGAGATCGGCCTGCTGTGCCGTCTTCAAGGCCTCGGCCATCAATACGGCGTCAGCGGGTTGTTGCGGACGCTGGCGCCTGTTACGACCGTCGCGGCCGAAGCTCTTGTAGCCGGGAGCGTAGGTTATCTGGCAGTCTGGCCATTTGCTGCCCAGCAAATGCTGCAGACCTTCGAGGGGCGTCACCTCACAGCGCGTCTTCACACCGGCACCCACACCGCCGAGAGCCATCTTGGTGACGGCATTCTCGCCGATGACAGCAATGCGCTTCACCTTATTCAGGTTAATAGGCAGCAGTCCGTCGTTCTTCAACAGTACAATGCTTCGCCTCGCCACCTCCAAGGCAGCAGCCATCTCCTCGGCATTGCCTACGGGCTTAGTATTGGCGACAGCCTTGTCAACGGGCTTCACCGTCAGTCGCACACGGAGAATCTCGCGGACACGCTGGTCGATGACCGCCTCGCTGACCTTACCCGCCTTCACCGAGTCGAGCAGTGCCTGCCCCATATAGCGGTTGCCAGGCATCTCGACGTTCATGCCCGAGGTGACAGCATCGACGGTAGAGTGGACGCCACCCCAATCGCTGATGACCATACCGGGGAAGCCCCACTGCGTACGGAGCACGTCGGTGAGCAGATGGTGATTCTCAGAGCACCAGCGTCCGTTCACTTTGTTGTAGGCAGCCATCATGCCCCAGGCGTCGGCCTCGCACACAGCCATCTCGAACGGTCGCAGGTAAATCTCGTGCATGGCTCGGTCGGAGATACGCACATCGACCGTACCGCGGTAATCCTCCTGATTGTTCAGTGCGTAATGTTTCAGGCAAACTGCCGTGCCGTCATCCTGGGCACCGCGAGTGTAGGCCACAGCCAGTGAGCCACTCAGTATCGGGTCCTCACTCAGGTATTCGTAGGTCCTTCCACCTGTTGGTATGCGCTGGATGTTGATGGCGGGGCCAAGTATCATATCCTTGCCGCGCAACCGGGCCTCGCGACTCATGGCCCGTCCGTAGGCATAAGCCCACTCTGTGCTCCAAGTAGCAGCGAGTGCCGACCCTGTGGGAAAGAACGTGGCCGAGTCGGTGGTCAGATGGGCTGAGTTCCACGAGTGGGGTTCCATCTCCTCGCGGATGCCGAATGGTCCGTCGGCATATTCCACATCGGCAATGCCGAGTCGCGGGATGCCTGCCGACGAGAACATATTCTTACCGTGCAGCATGTCAACCTTCTCTTCCAGGGTCATACTGCGGATAATGTCGTCAATCTGCTGTTCGTTCCCCATCAACTTCGTGGGGTATTTCTGTGCCCATCCAACTACGACAGCCAACAGCGTGATGGACAATAGAATCGTCTTCTTCATGTTAGTCTAGTTTAGTCTCGTTTTATCCACGTGCCATGCGGTAGATGGCCTCCATATCCTCAGCCTTCAGCACTTTCAGCTGGCCGATGGTGCGCTGGTAGTCGCGACTGCACTTGCGCGTCATCTCGCGGATTTCCTCGTCAGTAATGTCCTTGCCGATGAGTTCCTTGATGTTAATGGGCATACCGATGGCATGATAGAAGCGCTCCATCGCCTCGATGCCCTTCAGGGCGGTACCCTCGGGATCGGTGTAGTCGTTGGGGACGTCCATCACGTTGACAGCAAAGCGCACGAAGCGGCTCAGGTTCTCATGCATCACGTAACGTGCCCAACTGGGCCAGACGGCAGCCAGACCGGCACCGTGGGTGACGTCGAACATGCCACTCAGCTCATGCTCCAGCTGGTGGGTTGCCCAGTCTTCGTTGACGCCGCAGCCCGTCAGGCCGTTGTGCATCAACGAGCCGCCCCACATGATCTGTGCGCGGTAGCGATAGTCCTCGGGATTCTTCAGTACGGCGAAGACGGCATTCTTAATACTCCGGAGCATGGCCTCGGCCACGTCGGTGGTGAAGTCCATATCGTCGTCCTTGGTGAAGTAGCGCTCCATCGTATGCATCATCATGTCGGTCACGCCGGCTGCCGTCTGGTAGGGCGGCAAGGTGAACGTGCGACAGGGGTTCATGATAGCGAACTTCGGGCGCGAGAGGTTGTTGCTATAGCCGAGCTTCACGTCACCATCCTCATTGGTAATCACCGACGATTCACTCATCTCACTACCGGCGGCGGGGATGGTCAGCACACAGGCCACGGGCAGCATCTTCTCAGGCTTGACCTTCCCCAGATAGAAGTCCCATACATTGCCCTCGTAAGGCACACCGTAGCCAATGCACTTGGTGGAATCGATAACGCTACCGCCACCCACGGCAAGGAGGAAATCGACACCCTCACGGCGACAGAGCTCAATGCCCTGCTGAGCCAGCGACAGACGGGGATTGGGCACGACACCGCCAAGGGTGACATAGGCTACCCCACCTTCACGCAGCAATCCGCAAATCTTATCCAGGAGTCCCGACTTGACAGCACTCTGACCACCATAATGAACCAGCACCTTCGTGCCACCAAATTTCTTTACAAGAGCAGCCACCTGCTCCTCCGACTGTTCACCGAACACCACTTCGGTCGGTGCATAAAAACTAAAGTCTTTCATATTGATTGTTTTACTTGATAATCCATTAAAAACTCCACTCGTCACGCCAGCGGATGACGGGCTTGCCGTCCTCGAAGTCTATCGGCAGCCAGATGTAGCGGGCATCGCGGGGATGATGTGGACGCCAGATGTCGGCCATAAAGATATACCGTCCGTCAACAGGAAGTATAAAGGTGCTCTGGCCGTTGAAGGTCTTTTCGGCCAGAGGGCCGCGACAAGGGTTGGGATGCTGCGTCCACGGGCCCCAGATGCTGGGGGCAGAGAACATGCGGGCCTCATTGGGGGCCCAGCCCGTGCAGCCGGAGGTAATCATCCAGTAGGTGCCGTCGTGCTTGAAGATGGCCGGTGCCTCGTTCTGTCCACCTGGGGCCACACGAGTGTAACGGCCGTTATGGTGCAGATAGTCGCCAGTCAGTTCGGCAATATGCAGGGTGAAGTTCTCCTCCGACGAGAAGATATGATAGGCCTTCCCGTCGTCATCGACGTAGAGCGTCATGTCGCGTGCCATCTGCCCCGTGCCGTAGTCGCGCTTCAGGTACTCGTCGAAATTCATGGGCGAACCCTCCACCGGCCACGTGCCCGCATTGGCTCTCGACGAATAGAGGAACTTGTAAGGTCCCTCAGGACGGTCGGCCACAGCCACGCCATAGCGGGCGGCATTGTAGCCTTGCCCTTTCAGCTCGAGGTGGAACCACATGCAGAACTTCTTAGTCACAGGATTATAGATGACCTTCGGACGCTCGAGGATGCAGCCGCGTTCGATGTCGGAGCCTGTCGTCGCGCCTCGCCTCATGCGCTGGCCCGCCTGCCCAGGAGCCGGTTCCGTCACGCTGAGTGCCACACCGCAGTTGCGCCAGTTGACGAGGTCCTTTGAGGCGTAGCACATCACGCCAACCATAGCGTCGCTGGTACGATCGTCCTTGTGTTCGCCAAACCAATAATAGGTATCATTATACTTCAGGATGCCGCCGCCGTGGGCGTTGATGTGTTCACCTTTATCGTCCGGCCACAGTTCGCCGCTACGGATGGTCTTCGATTTCCGCTGTTGCATCGACTCGGCCACCATCGGCTGAATGAAAAAAACTATCAGCAACAGAGTGAGATACAGTGACTTCTTCATCTCCTTATTCTTATTTAAATATCTTCTGTGCGAACATGGTGAGATAGATACGCCAGTTGCGCCAGATATGACCACCATCATTCTCGTAATACTCGTAGGGATAGCTGTGAGCATCAAGGTACTGGCGCAGTTCGGTATTCATCTGCAAGAGGAAGTCCTCCTTACCGATGGCTATCCAGTAGAGCTTCGGCTTCGAGGCGAAGAGACGCGTCATCTGCTCATCGAACTTCGGGTCGTTGCGCTGCATGCGGGCTGCTGCCGACTGCAGACCATAGTAGTCGAAGGTTTCAGGATAGAGGCGCGAGATGCCGAAGGTATGGCCACCACCCATCGAAAGTCCCGTGACGGCGCGGGCGGAACGTTTCTGGATAGTCATGTAGTGACTGTCAATAAAGTTTACAATATCCATAAAACTCTCCTCCATCGTGGCCTTTGCACCGCGCTGGTTGAAAGCGTTGCCGTCGGGCGTATACATTCCCTCATGCCACCAACCAGGAGCGGCATTACACGTCGGATTGCCGTTGGGCATCACCACAATCATCGGTACGCACTTGCCTTCGGCAATGAGGTTGTCCATGATCTGCGATGTTCGACCCAGATCTCCCCACGCAGTCTCATCGCCACCGTGACCATGCAACAGATACATCACCGGGAAGCGCTTCTTGCCGTCGTACGTTGGCGGCAGATAGACGGTCATACGACGCTGCTGCCCCAATGTCGGGCTGTCGTACCACACGCGGCTTAACATACCGTGCGGCACATTGTTGACTGAGTAGAGGTGGCCTTTGTCGTCAGCGGCTTTCGACACAATAAAGATATTGCTCAACGTCGAGATGTCGCGATTCACATAGCTGTTGGCAGGGTCAATGAACCGCTGACCGTCCACCGTAAGGCTGTAGGAGTAAAGCTCAGGAGCAAGCGGTGCCGTCGTCACCGTCCAGACGCCGTTGTCCTGCTTCGTCATTTCCAACCGCTGGTTGCGGATTTCCTCGAAGTCGCCACTGACGCTCACCTTCTGCGCCGAAGGGTCATAGAAGTTGAAGGTGACGGTGCCGTCCTGGTTGACCACAGGCGACTTCACTCTGGGCCGTTGGCCCAACTGCTGTTGTGCGAGGCTGCTCACTGCTATGAGGCAGCAGGTCAGTAAGAATTTGGTTCTCTTCATTGTTCTTTCTTATTAGGTAGTAGTAATATGATAACGGTGTTGGTAGTGGTTTTATTATCGACCACGACGGTCATTATTACCCCACTTCTTGTCGTAACGTCCCTCGGTGTCGACCTTGCCGCCAAACATGTTGAGGCGATAGCGTACGTGAAGCATGGCGTAGGAGTTGATACTGTTATAACGTGTGTCGCTACGTCCGTTGGCATTGACCCAGCGCTCGTAGTTGCTCTGTTGGCCGAGGAGGTCGTAGAAGTTGAGGGCCACGACGAGTGTCTTGCTCTTGAGGAACGTCTTTGAAATCTGACCATTCCAGATAAGTTCGTTAGTATTCGAGGACGGGTCATTGTAGCCTCGGCGACTGTTCTCGTGGAGATTAGTCGAGATTTCCAGTCCGATAGGCAGGCGCACCATCACCTGACCGCCATAACTAAAGCGCCACGTGTCGAGGTTGGCACTCGGCTGGAGTTCGTTGCGTGAGTGCTGATAGTTGACATTGCCGTCGAGCATCACCTCTAACCAGTCGTTACGGAAGCTGGCGTTCACACGCTCGTTCAGGTTGGTAGTCTTCGTCGTGTTCTCAGCAGCGTCGGCTTTCTGCTGGGCCACGTAGCTCACATAGTTATTGTATCGCAGGCGCGTGTCGGTTCCAATGTTCCAATGGGCAGCACTATCAAGAGCGGTACTGAAGTTGACACCACCGTCGGCATTCCAGTTGCCGTTAATGTTCTCTGGGCGCGACTCACTGCCACCAGTATCGGGATTGTAGCGCACAAGGTTCGATATGCTGTTGCGTATATGGCGGTAGTTACCGTAGAGCACAATCGAGCGCTTGTACTTCTGAATATAATTATTGTAGTAGACGTTCAGCGTGTTGGTGAACTGCGGTTTCAGGCCTGGATTACCCGATGTGATATAGAGCGGATTGGAATCGTCGCGGATATCAAGCAGCTGTGTAATGTCAGGTTGGCGGGTATCGCCGCGATAGGTCAGACGGATGCTCTGTTGGTCGCTGAAGTTGTAGTGGAAGTCGACCGTCGGCGTCAGGTTGATAATGTTGCGCACCGTGTCGACATAGATACCGCGATAATCCTGGATAAAGTTTGAATGTTGGGGCTGCACGAGGAATCCCACGTTGTAGTCGTATTCCTTCTGCCAGTGACGCAGGGTGAGGCGGATGTTATGGGTATAATTCTTATACTCCGAGTAACGACTCAGGTTCTTGTCGATAAAAGAGGAAAGAGGAGTCATGAGAGAGGAGAGAGGGTTGGCCTCGCCAATCCAGGGATCCCACTCCCGGTACTCGGGCTCAATACCGCTGAAAGGATTGCTGGGCAAGTGACTGAAATCATAGGTCTGGCGGTCGCTCTTATTCTGTGAATAGCGCAGTTCATAGTTGGCCTGCAGGTGGGCACCCTTCCATAGAGGCTCGCTGTAGAGGGCGCTCAGCACGTAACCACTGTTGTCGCTCGGCGTGGTATTGTAGCGCGAAGTGAAATACGTAGAGTCCTGTCCTGCCTGATTCTTCACACGGTGCAGGTAAACCTCATTGTTAGAGACATTGCGGTTGTCGCTGTCGCCGAAACTGCCTTCCACACGCAGGGTGACATTACGGCCTCGCGGGTTCAACCGACGGTAGAACTGCAGCATGGCCCAGGCGTTCTTGTTCTCACCATAGCTCAAACTGGCACCGTGGTTATGGTTCACGAGATACGGGTAGAGGGGCGACGTAGGATCATGGAGGGCGGCAAGCGGGTCAGCGGCATATAAATAGGGATCGTCGCTGAAAGTGGCGCTACTGTTTTCCGACACACCATCATTGCTGCCCATACTGCCGTTAGCGCGCAACAGCAGGTTGGTCAGCGTGTCAGGTTTCCACTCCACGCGGATGTTGCCGTTCCAGTTGTTACTGCGCGAGAGACTCTTTGAGCGACTGTTCGAGAACGTCCGGCTGGTCTCGCTGTAGAAGTTCTCGCTGGCGTTTTCGTTCATATTGTCGCCATCGCGGTGGTTCCAGCGCACAGAGGCATCCATCTTCAGCTTGTCGCCGTCGTCATAGTTCAGGTTCGTACCCAGCATCTTGCGGGCATTCAGTCCGCGACGGTTCCACCAGCCAGCGTTCTCCTCCTTGTTGTTCAGATTGCCCATCAGCACGAAACGGGTCTTATCAGTAAAGACTGAGCCCATACCGCGAGAAGCATAGCGATGCTCGGTGCCGCCGGCGATGTCGAGGTTGGTCATGTAGCCGCGGTTCATACCCTTCTTGATAGTGAAGTCAATGACAGTCTCCTTGTTACCGTCCTCAATACCCGTGATACGTGCCTGGTCGCTCTGCTGGTCGTAGAACTTCATGTTCTGGATGATGCTCACAGGCAAGTTTTTCAGCGCTGTCTCCACGTCGCCAAGCATGAACTCCTTACCGTCGAGCAGGATTTTCTTTACCACTTTGCCATTGATGGTGATATTACCGTCCTCGTCGACCTCGGCTCCCGGTATGCGCTTGATGAGCTCCTCAATGGGCGACCCTTCAGGCGTACGGTAGGCATCAGGGTTATAGACCAGCGTGTCTTTCTTCACGATGACCTGTGCGGCACGACCCGTCACCACAGCTTCCTTCAGCATGACCGCCTCGGCTGACATCAGCAGTTCACCAAGATCCACGCTCTGATTGCGCCGTAACGTCACCTCGCGCTGGATGGGCTGGTAACCCACCGACGACACTTTCACGCGGTAGATGCCATTTGCAGGTGCCACCAAAGAGAAATTGCCTCGGATGTCGGTCACCGTGCCACCAACGAACGTTGAGTCACGCTGGCGGAACAACTGCACCGTGGCCTGCACCATCGGTTCCTTCAAATCCACATCCTGCACACTTCCGCTCACGGTCAGTCCCCTTTCGTCTGTTTGGGCGACTACGCTTACGGCTATCATCATCAGTATGGTAAGAAATATGCTACGCATGATTTTGTTTAGTCTTAAAATATTAATCCATCGGATAGCGAACATCCCACTTTTGGCGCAAGCCGTCCATGAGCTGCATCATATAAAGGGTCTCGGCATGCGGCATCTCGCGAGGTTCCAAAAGACCGGAGGCAAGGGCATCGCGACAGACAAGGAACTGATACTCATAACCAGTAATCTGCTGTGGAACACGAATGGTCTCAATGTAAGTCCGGTCCGGACCGTTAACGGTTATCGTCTGTGGATTATTGATATTGTCGATGATAAGGTTACCCTCAGTACCGGCGATGACGCCAATGTTGTCACCCACACACTGCGCCGACGACTGGACATTGGCCAAAATACCGTCCTTGAGGATGATGGTGATGGCATTCGTGAGATCCATACCCGTCAGACTTTTAACACAATGACCATCAATGCTTTCTATATCGCTATCGGTAAACATACGCACGAAATTCAGCGCATAGACACCGAGGTCGAGCAGGGCACCGCCACAGAGGTCGGGGCGCATGATACGGGGCTTGTCACCCATCGAATAACCGAGGGTAGCAGTAATGAGTCGTGGGCTGCCTATACGTCCGTCGGCTATCAGCTTTCTGACGATACCGACAGCAGGCTGGTAACGCGTCCAGATAGCTTCAGCAAGGAACACATTCCGTTCGTGTGCCAGTTCAATCATCTCTTTTGCCTGTCTGGCATTTGCCATAAACGCCTTTTCTACGAGACACGGCTTTCCTGCCATCAGCGCCTCACGCGTCACATCGTAGTGATGTGAGTGCGGTGTACCGATATACACCAAATCCACATCCGTATCGGCTATCAGTTCCGAATACGAGCCGTAAGCCTTCTTAACACCCCACTTGGCGGCAAAAGCCTCCGCCGTTTCCTTCGCTCGTGAGCCTACAGCATAAGCTTCAATATCATTCAATCCCCTCAGGGTAATGGCCGCCTTCTCGGCAATCCATCCCGTACCAATAATTCCTACTCGCATGTTATTATCCGTTTTGGGTTGTTTTTTCAATAGAACGCAGCAAATGTTCCAGTTCGTCCACTTCCTCTTCGGTAGAAGCCCAACTGGTGACAAGGCGGCAGACGGTGTGATTCTCGTCGAACGGACACCACACCTCAAATCCAACATACTGGCTCAGCAGCTTCAGGTCGTCGTTAGGGAGGATGAAGAACTGCTGATTCGTCGGTGAGTCAATATAGGACTTATAGCCCAGAACGTCGACAAAGAGGTGGCGCAGACGCATAGCCAAAGACACAGCACGGCGGCCGATTTCCATATATAACGGGACTTCGTCAACAGTAGTGAACAATGCCTCGAACTGCACACCCACGACGCGACTCTTGGCCAGCAATGCACCGTGGCGCTTGATACGACTGAGCATATGAGTGGGAGCATCGCCTTTCGGGAAAACGACGGCCTCGCCACACAGCGTACCACATTTCGTGCCGCCAATATAGAAGACGTCAGCTATCCGTGCCAACAGCGGCAGCGTCACATCGGTACTTGCAGCCAAACCGTAGGCCAGACGGGCACCGTCGACATAGAGCAAAAGACCATGTGACTGACAAACATCATGCAAAGCCGTCAGTTCCTTAGCCGTATAAAGTGTTCCCAACTCTGTGGGGAACGTGATATAGACCATGCCGGGACGCACCATGTGTTCTGCTGTTTCATCAGCATTAAAGGCAGCAAGCCACGCCCGCAGTTCACCGACGTCAAGTTTTCCGTCGTGAGCAGGGAGTGTAAGAACTTTATGCCCCGTAAATTCCACGGCTCCTGCTTCGTGAACGTTGATATGTGCCGTCTCTGCACACAGAACACCCTCGTAGGGTTGGAGCACGCAGTCGATGATCGTGGCGTTGGTTTGTGTACCACCGGCAAGGAACCATATCTTAGCATCTGGTGTTTTGCAGGCTGTGCGAATCATTGTCCGTGCCTGTTTGCTGAAACGGTCGTCGCCATAGCTCTGCGTACGTTCGTCGTTGGTCTCCACGAGATGGCGCAATACCGCCTCGTGAGCTCCATTATTATAATCGCTTTCGAAATGAATCATCTTAATCCTATTATAGCATCATGTAATCAAACTGTTTTTAGCTTTTGGTGTGCTGTCACGAAGTTCCAGGCGGGCCTTGACCACCACCTGCTGGATGCTGTCGTCACCGTTCATCTGGTCGAGGAGCAGACGGAACGCCTTGACGCCGATTTCCTTCAGGTTCTGCTTCACAAACGAGATTCGCGGATGCGACATCTCCGACACCCAGTCTGAGATATAGCCGATGACGGAGATGTCGTCGGGAATACGCAGCCCACGGCTGGTGATTGCCTGAAGCACCGAGATGGCCAACAGTCCGTGGGTAGCCAGAAAGGCATCGGGCGGCTCCGGCAAGTCCAGCAACTCCATGGTGTCTGTCAGACCGGAGTTGAAACTGATGTGGTGACACTTCACCAGCTCCTTGCGGATGGGAATATGGTGCTGACGCAGGGCTTCCAGATAGCCGTGCTTGCGGTCAACGGTCTGCTTCATCTGGTTGGAACCGCCCAGGAAGGCTATACGCCGGGCACCACCGTCGATTAGGAAGGTGGTGGCCTCGACGGCGGTGGCGGAGTCGTTGATGATGACGGACGAGATGCCGATATCGGCAACGCGGTCGAAGAGCACCACGGGGATATGGGCTCGCTTCAGACGCTCTAAGTGGGAGAAATCGGTGGTGTCCTGCGACATACAGACGATAATTCCCTCCACATGCATATTCACCAGCAGCTCAACACAGTTGACCTCGTTCTCGTAGAGGTCGTTGGAGTCGGTGATGATGCACATATAGCCGGCATTGCGCGCCTCGGCTTCGATGCTTTTCATAATCTGCGCATTGTGGTTGAACGCTACGTCGGGCACGACGATGCCTATCGTCCGCGTCGTATCGTAGCGCAGACTGACAGCGAAGGGATTGGGCCGGTAGCCGCCAGCCTTGGCCAGCTGCTCTATCTGTTTCCTGAGGTCGGGACTCACACCGTCAAGCCCTCGAAGGGCCCGAGATACGGTGGACACGTTAACGCCCAACTGCTTGGCAATATCCCGTTGTGAAATCGTTTTCATCTATATGCAATAAAATTGGCCACAGTGCATAGCACATTAATTCTTGCAAAGGTAATCATTATTTCTGAATAATAACGCAACAATTCGCAAAAATGTTGCGCAACGCATTGCGTTTTTCTGATAAAAACAAAAAAGGTCATCTACTTTCTCAAGCAGATGACCTGACTAATTGTGTATGATGATGTCTTTTGTGTTGAAACTGGTGCAAAGGTAAGCAATTCAGTCACAAAAACAAGCATCGTATGTCTAAAATGATTACGCAAAGCGTTGCGTAGCGTTTTACTTCTTGAACAGATGGGGGATGAACTCGTGGAGTCCGCGGCGCCAGGTCAGGAACTCATGGCCGGTGCCAGCCGACTCGCTGCTGTCAACCTTGATGCCGAGCTCGCGCAGTTGCTTCACAATGTCGCCGCTCTTGATGAAGTCGTCGGAGCCCCAGTTCATGTACATATAATGTATCTTCTTGTTGAACTCGTCGGCATTGGCGAAGACACCGTTGTAGGCGGTCTTCACGTCAAGACCGAAGATGGCGCCGCTGAAGGTTCCGAGCCAAGCGAACTTATCGAGATTCTGAAGCACAACGTCGAACGTCTGGTGACCACCCCATGAGAGGCCAGCCATAGCGCGGTTCTCGCGGTCGGCCTTCGTACGGAAGTTGGCATCTATGTAGGGGATGAGGTCGTTCAGCAGCACGGGATAGAACGAAGCACCGTACTCCGAGCGGCCAGCACTATTGTTGCCGCCGCCAAAAGGCTGCTTGATGTCGCCGCTCTCCATCACCACCAGCATCGGAACGGCCTCGCCGCTGGCAATGGCGTTGTCCATGATGTGCTGCATCTTGCCCTGCAGGGCCCAGCTGGTCTCGCCCTCACCCATACCGTGCTGTAGGTAGAGCACAGGATAGCGCTTCTTGGCGTTCTTCGCGTTATCATATTCGGCCGGTGTATAGACCAAGGCGTGGCGCCACTCGCCGAACTTCGAGTTGGGGCTGTGATAGTAGATGCTGCGTACGCTGCCGTGGGCAATGCCCTGCTGCGGACGGTAGTAGTCGCCCTCGGAATCTTCGGGCACCTCAAGGCCGCCCGACTCGCGGTTGCAGCCGAAGTAGGTCTCAGAGGCAGGGTCGATGAAGTTGACACCGTCGATATTCATGAAATAGTAGTGGAAGCCTACGGGCAGGGGGTCTGTAACGGCCATGAAGACGCCATTGCCCTGAGGCTCCATGTCGTACTTCTTGCTGCAGATGTCGACGATGATCTTCTTGGCCTGCGGAGCCTGGATGCGGAAGTAGGCGCGGCGCTGGCTGTCAATCTTCGGGAACTCATTGCCGGGGATGGCATTCTCGACGGTGACGGCATCGGCAGGCACGTTGATCTTCTTGATGGCTACAGGCAGGTTAGCCGGACGCTTGGGCGTGAAGCCAAGATGACGGGCCACAGCCTCAGCATAGCGGCAACCGAGTTCGCGGTAGCCGGCAGCATCGAAGTGCAGGCGGTCCGGACCGTTGGAGCAGTCGTCAGAAGAAATCACCTGACAGGTGTGAATGGTCTGCGGCAGCTCGTCAATCTGCTTCTTACAGCCGATGCACACGCCCTTGCCGTCGGCCTGGACGATGTTGCCTACATAGAGGTTCACCTCCTCGGGCTTCAGCTGCAGGTCGCCACAGAGGTTCTCGTACACCTGCTTCACCATGCCGGCCCACTTCGGGTCGCCAGTGTTGGTCTCGCCCTGGTGCATCAGGATACCCTTGATGACACCGTCCTTCTGGGCCTTCTTGGCCAGCGTAACCAGACGCTCGTAGGGATTATTATCGTAAGCGGCCAGCATACCCTTCATCCATCCGGGAGCCTTCTTCTCGGCATAGTCCTTGATGCTGTCGGGCAGGAAGCCCTTGATGTCGATACCGCCGATGGCTACGTGGATGACACCTATCTTAATATTCTCGGGCGTAGAGGCGACCATCGTGCGACCAAACCAGTCGGCGGGGGTCAGACCGGTATTGGGACGGCAGAGCGGAGCCGAGGCCTCGCACCACTCGCCCATCTTGCGCTCCGGACGGCCATTGGCGGCAGGGAAGTCGACGGCGGGCATCAGCAGGAAGCGCGGACCGGGACTCTCCAAATCCACAGCCTCAGGACGGGCATTACCCTCCATGTTCGACTGTCCGAAGCAGAGGAAGATGTAGAAGTTAGGATCAGCTGTCTGAGCGGCCTGCTCAGTCTTGGCTTTCTTTTTGGCGGCAGCTTTCTTTTGGGCAGACACGCCACACGGCAGGGCCAGCAACAGGGTCACTGCGGTTAAGGTCTTCAAAGTTTTGTTCATAACTATACAGTTTTTAGATATGGTTATTATTGAATGTTCTCAGGTTTCGAGGCCACAAAGTTACACCTTTTTCCCGAAACTGCCAAATAATCGCCAAAAAAGAACTATTTTACATAGGTTTCCGTTCTGTCTGACCGTTCCAACAGATCAATTACAGTAGCAGACTCCGTCTTGACCGGCTTCAATGTGAAGTCAGGGGTGTTGTAGGAATGGAGCAACTGGCGGTAGTAGTGCTTGGGATGCTGCTGGGGCAACAAGAAAGGCTTGGTGGCATGACCTTGCTCGTCAATCGACGAGAAGTAGATGCGGGTGTAGAGCCCATCCTCACGACGACTGGTAAAGAGGAACCAGCGACTATCGGCAGTCCAGTTGTGGAAGCTCTCGGACCGCGAGGTATTCACCTCGTCAAGGGAACGTCGCTCACCAGTCTCCAGGTCGAGCAGCCAGAGATCGGCCTCGGGATGCCAGATGGAGAAATAGCCGTAGTCAACCTGCGTATACATGATATATTTACCGTCATAGCTGGGACGGGGCCAGGTAATGCTCTTGCCGATACGGTCAGCGCTGATGAGTGTGTCTACCTGCTCCCCTATTCTACCCGTCGCAGCATCAAAACTGACGCGACACAGGCTATAGCGTTCCTTGTCGTAGTCGGTGGGATAGATCTGGCGGCGGGCGGTGGTAAAATAGAGCCAGCGACCATCGGGCGAGAAGGCGGGAGTATTCTCCGCACAGTATTTCTTCATAATGAGGGTGTCCATAAGGATGGTGTGCGTCTCTGTGTCGTAGACAAAAACGTCGGACGACGAGTCATAGACCTCAATACGCTTCGGTCCTGACAGATGAAACATCTGTGATGTCTTGTTCGTAGAGAAAGCCACATAACGACCATCGGGATGCCAATAGGGATAGACCATCGCGCCACCTAACGAGTCGTTCTTAGCCTGAAGTACCTCCATGCTGCCCTTGCGGCTAATGACAGTGCCGCCGTGGTCGACACGGGCATGGAACACATACTGGTCAGGATTGGTGCGGTTGGCGGTATGACAGTTCACGCAGGTCGTCGGCAGTTCCTGGTTCTCTATGAGCGCGGTCTCCTCAAAAGTAGCCAGACAACGCTGGTAAATACCCATCGGTCCGAATATCTGGTAACCGGGGGCTATGCGCCGGTAGGTGATACCCCAGGCACCGATGGAGTCGGGACTGACGTAGACCGTGAAGTCGCGGTAGCGTGTCCATCGCCCGTCCTGCCGCGCACATACCGTCACCGTAAGCGAGTCGCCACGATTGGCAGCCAGGAGGTGATGCCAATCGTCGATATTGAAATCAGCATACTCGCCATTGGCGTGCAGCGAACCGCCACGGCCACCCTTCACCTCAACATCTATGGCGGCAACACTGTCGCTGAGCATGGCGAAATTGAGCGGTGCAATGTCGGCGGGGACGGTCACACCGATATAGTCAGGATAAATCTGGGGCCATTCGTCCGTCACTGCTACATCCTTGGGCACATCCGAAGAACAGCCCGCAGTGAACAGCAGACAAGCAACGGTCAACAGCCACAGGCTACAAAAAGAACTGGTCTTGCGTCTTCTCATAGTTCTCACGGAGTTTACTAAAGGTTGCATGCCGGTCAATCTGTTCGGGATGGCGGGCCATCGACCTCATCGTCTGCACCCAGTCGTCACTGGAGAAGTGCTGCTCGACGATAGCGATATATTTCAACGCCACCTCGTACTGTCCGGTAATGAGTGCAGTCTCGGTGAGCCGCCGCAGGGGACGTTCACAGCCGGCCACGTCGGCATGCTTCACCATGGCCTCGAAGGCGGCACGCTGAGCCATCATCACCATACCTAACTGGATATAGACGTCGCTCATCATCATGGCTGCCAGCTCACTGGACAACACATCATGGGAGTCGGCCAGGCACTCCAGGACGGCATCAGTACCTGCCTGGCCCAGACGGTACTGCGCCAGACGCACCACTTTGTGGCAGGCCAGCGAGCGCGTGGGGTGTTCTGCATTCCTCTCCACTATCTGCTTCCACTTACCCTTCAACTGCAACGCGTCGTAAGCACGTTCCTCGTCGGTACCGTCGAGAGGACTGGAGGGTGAGTAACAGCCAAGAAGCAAAAGACAGCAGACAAACGTCCAAAGCATCGGAAGAACTTTATTCAGATATGTCGGAATCATGCGACAAAATTACTATTTTTTCATGAGACAGCCAAATAATAGCAAAAAAAAGATGCCGCGTCAATAATGACGCAGCATCTTTTGGAAAAGTATTTGTCTGAGTATTATTCTTACTCACCTGCATAACCCGGATTCTGTTTGAGGAGAGTATTCTTCAGAATCTCATCAGCCGGGATAGGCATATCCATCTTGTTGATGTCGAAGTCGAATTCACGCTTTGACCAAGGATAGTTGGCGTAATCATCACCACCGTTGTCCTTCGGATAGTTATAGTCGATGTGATCAGCTATGTAACCAGACTTGATCATATCCGGGCAGAGGCACCACTCAGAGTTGAACTCCTTACGGCGTTCCTCGTTGACTGCAACCTTCCAAGCCTCAGATTTGTGGGTGTAACCTACACGGTTAGGCTTTGCCTGAAGCGCTGTGTAGTATTCCTTTGCAGAAGGAACGGCAACAGGCTCTGTTAATACGCCAACAGGATACTTAGTCATATTGGCGGGTTTCAATTCTGGATGTGGATTTTTATCATTACCCTGCCAGGGATAAGCATTATATACTTCATTGAAGTGACCGAAATACTTGCTGTAGTCCTGGCCAATAGTCAAGTTACCCCAAGCACGGTTACGGAGAATATCAAGTTGTGCCCAACCTGTTTCCGTTTCACCCGTACGGAAGCAGCACTCTGCATAGTCGAGCAGAACATTTGCATAGCGCTTGCCATAAATAATAGTCGGCGACCACATCTGAGTACCCCAAGAGTTACCGTTGGCATAAGCATTACGCCATATCTTAGTAGTCCAGATAGCAGGAGCAAACTCACCGTTGGTGAAATGGAACTGCATCGTCTTGGTACCCGATTCTACACCCTCAGCATTTTTGAATGGGTGTACCACTTTACCATAATTAGCATCTGCAGCATTGTCATACTTAGTTCCGATAGAATCCTTCAGGTAAGGATGGTATCCCCAGACAACTTTCGAAGGTTCAATACCATACTTCTGCATCTGGTCAACAGGTACTGCACCCGTTACACAAGAAGCATCACGGCGGGTATCACCCGGCTCATAGCAGGCATACCATTCCCAAGAGAGGTACTGGGATCCCCAGCCACCGTTCTCAGGACAAGCGGTAAACCACTTGAACATGTTAGGATTACAGAAGGTGATGGTACGGTCACCACCCCAGCTGCTCCACTGCTGACCTTCGTCTGAGCACATAGCCCAAATACACTCCTCGTTCCAGAAACCGGCGGGATCCCAGTTGGTAGCATAGTTGGTAACGAGTTTATAGGTACCGCTATCGATAATGCTCTTCAGCTCAGCTTTTGCCTTTTTGTAGCAATCGTCAGCCACGTTGGGACAACGGAAAGCTTTCCACATATAGGCATCGGCAAGGTATGCTTTTGCCATACCCTTGGTGCAACGGCCATACTGACTGTTATAGGGCGTCCAATCAAGGAGTTCTGCAGCCTTAGTGAAGTCTTCAATGATGAAGTCCCACATCTCTTCATAGGTATCAGCAGCAGCCTTATTGGGCGTGTTGTTGAAGTCCTCACCAGTTTTAAGCATGGGTACACGACCGAAGGTGGTAGCCAACCAAGTATAGAAATAACCGCGGAGTGCACGAGCCTCGCCTTCGCATACCGACTTGGCTTTATCGCTAATATCTGTGGCATCTTCCAAACCAGCCAAGTAGAGGTTGGAACGGCAGATAGCGGCATAGGCATGAGCCCAGCCTTCACCGAGTTCACCAACATTGGCATCCCAGGTCTGATTAAGGAATTTCACGTCCCAACCCGTACACTGGGTATCCATGGTCGGGTGACTACCTGTAAACAGGTTAGGCTTGTAACCCCAGCTGTTATCCTGCTTACTGACATTGTTGTAAGCATAGATACCATTCAAGCCTCGGAAGGCATACTCATCACCAGCAAACTGTGACGCAATGTCCAGAATGTCATATTGTGGTACGTCAAGGAAGTCATCGTTGTTACAGGAAGACAAAGCAACGCATCCTAAACCTGCCAATGCAAAATATTTAATTAATTTTTTCATGATGTATTTTCTTTTTAAAGTAATTAGAAGGTAACATTAACACCACACTGGAATGTGCGAGGAGTAGCATAACGACCAGTATCGAGACCGGTATAGATCACGTTGCCCTGACCAATCTCAGGATCACCATACTTGGTGTACGGAGAAATCGTGGCAAGGTTCTGAACTGCCAGGTAAACACGAGCTGCAGAAAGACCAATGGTGCTAAGCAGAGGCTTCGGGATATTGTAACCAACCTGGATATTGCTAATCTTCAGGAAGTTGCCATTCTCAACCCAGGCATCGCTGACGCGGCTATTCTTGTTGTTGTCAAGACGGGTCAGACGAGGCAGTGAAGCACCAGTACGCTCAGGACTCCACATATCGTTGTAGCTGTCCTTCAGAAGGGCAGGCGTCCAAGAGTCGTCAGAGGGGTTCATGATGCTCATACGCATCTTGGAGTATGAAAGGATGTCCATACCCAGAACTCCGTAAGTATAAAGACTGAAGTCCCAATTCTTATAAGAAGCGCTGACATTCAAACCAAAGTTGAAAGAAGGCAAACCATTACCGATAATCACACGGTCAGCGTCATCCAGCGTTCCGTTTCCATCTGTATCGACGAAAAGGAAGTCACCCTTCTGTGCATTCTGACCCTGTGCCTTTGCCTTTGCCAAATCTTCATCAGAGTTGATGATACCGGCAACTTTATAACCATAGTAAGAACCGACGGCCTCACCCTCACGGCAGATGGAGTGATTATCCCACTGGAAGCCAGCACCGTTGACGGCACCCAAATTTGAACCGTCTATATCGTCAGCAGAATAAGTGCTGTTTCCACCTCCACAGGTTGCAGTGTAGTCAACACCCATCTTCTTGATTTCATTCTTCAGCGTAGAACCGTTGAATGCAACATTGATGCCCCAATCCTTATTGAGTTGCTTGTTGTAGTTGACAGAGAACTCAAGACCATAGTTATTAATCTGACCGAAATTGGTGTAGATAGAAGAGTAACCAGACGACTTACGAATCTGACGTTCAATCAGAAGGTCCTTAGTCTTACGGACGAAGTAATCCAAAGTGATATTCAAGTCACCATTCAGGAAACCGAGATCAAGACCGAAGTTCAACTGCTCGTTGGTCTCCCATTTCAGACTGAGGTCAACCAGAGGAGCATAGAAACCTGTTTCACGGTTGAATGTAGCAGTAGAACCACCGCCTTCACCTATCTTATAGAATTGGTAGTTGGTGTCGGCAGTTGACAGTGCATAGGTAGAACGGCCAGCAATACCACCGGCATTACCTGTCTGACCCCAACCGATACGAACCTTAGCGTTGCTGATGGCTTCAACATCCTTCAGGAATGATTCTTCCTTCACACGCCATGCAATAGCTGCAGAGGGGAAGGTACCCCAACGGTTGCTGGAAGAGAAGTTTGAAGAACCGTCACGACGTAAAGTACCTGTCAGGATATAGCGGTCGAAGAGGTTATATACTAAACGTCCATAGTAAGAAATGGTACGAACCTTAGCATTGAAACCACCATTACCTGTGATAGAAGTCTTATCATCAGCAAGTGAAACCAGACGGTTATCAGGTGAAAGGAAGGTGTGCGAACCTGCACTTACCCAAGCACCTTCGTAATCGCTGACGGAGTTACCTGCCATCAAGGTCAGAGAGTTGAAATCTGTCGTCCAGTTGTAGGTCAGGTAAGTTTCAATACTCTTTGAAAGGCCTTTACTCTGGAAAAGATTGAAGCTGTAGTACTCCTTATCACGACCTTCATAGTTAACCTGCATCATCTTACCGCCAATCATATTATAGCGCTCGTACTTTCCGGAGAACTCGTCGTTGTCGGAATTGGTCTGCGTCCAGGAAGCGATGGAATGGAGGTTCAGCGTGTGCTCAGCAAGATTGAGCAGCTTAATGTCGATGTAAGGGTTGATAGAAACGCGTGAATTACGTGTCTCACGGCCGATTTCCTTCTGGGTGGCATAGGGGTTCTGGGCACCAGCGGACATACCTTCCCAGCCATCAGGTGTCGGAGCCTTACTTGCACCGTATGTGCCGTCGGGATTGACAACGTTCACCTTTATATGCTCACCTGTAACATCGTCAATATAGTCGAGTGACGGTGCCATCTGGGCGATATCACGCTGAGAAGAAAGGTTCTGGTTGTTACCAAGACCTATGTTGTTACCCAACACCTTAGAGTACATATAATTAATGTCACCACCAAACTCGATGTAATCGTTGACCTTAGACTTTACGCCTGCACGTCCTGTCAGACGATCGTATTTGGTATTGACGATGATACCCTTGTTGTTGAGGTAACCGATAGAGAAGTTGTACTGAGTCTTATCGGTACCACCGCTTGCAGAAATGCCATACTGCTGACGGATACCTGTTCGATACATCTGATCTTGCCAGTCAATATAGTTACGCTTGCCGTCATAGACTTCTGACCAAATCTGGTTGTTCAGCGTCTGGCCGTCGTTAGCCTTTGACTCACGGATAGAACGGGCATAAGCATCGCCTGAAAGAGTCTCAAGCGTATAGGGAAGCGTCTGAAGACCCCAGTCACCAGTAATATTGACGTTCATCTTACCCTTTTGACCGTGCTTGGTAGTAATCATGATAACACCGTTGGCACCTGCAGAACCGTAGATGGCAGTTGCCGAGGCGTCCTTCAAAATCTCGATATTCTCAATGTCGGCAGGATTCACGAAGTCAGCATTTGTGCCAACCTGTACACCATCAACAACATAGAGAGGCTGAGCGTCACCGTTGATAGTACCAATACCACGGATGCGGATAGCCGACTGCGTACCAGGAGCACCGTCCTGATTGGTTACCATCACACCAGCAGCAGCACCCTGTAAAGCCTGGGCAATGTTTACAGGAACCTTACGCTCCATCTGCTCCTTGTTGATAGTGGAAACTGATCCGGAGATGTCGCTCTTCTTCATCGTACCATAACCGATGACCACGACGTCAGAGAGCGTCTGGGCATCTTCCTTCATCACTACGGTGATGTTCTGACGACCGTTGATCTTCACGCGCTGGGTCTCGTAGCCCACGTAGGAGATTTCCAACTGGCCATTCTGCGTAGCGTTGACGCTGAACTTACCGTTCAGATCGGTTGCTGCGCCGGCATTACTGCCAACCACCTTCACCGAGGCACCGATAACTGGTTCACCAGCTTCATCGTTCACGGTACCCTTGACTGTCCACTGAGCCCAAGCTCCCTGGACCGAAAGCATCAGGAACAGAAATACCATTCCCAACGTTCGCTTCAAGAAATCAAAGTTTCTCATGCTTTCATTCATAGTTTTTTTAAAGTTAGAATTAATAATTGGTTATTTATTGGATTAATATAGTTTCTCGCTTTAAAGCGGTGTCATCCGAGCTATTGCCGTAGAGCAGCTCATACTCGCCGGGCTTGATGCGCATGGTGTTCGTTTCGGAATCCCAGAACTCGAATGACTTCGGTGTCAACTCTAAGGTAACAGTCTTCGTCTGACCGGCTTTGACTTCGACGCGTTGGAAACCTCGGAGCGATTTCAGCGGACCTTCCCTGTCCTGAAGGTTACGGATGTAGAGCTGAACAATCTCCGTTCCGTCACGCTTTCCTGTGTTCGTCACATCAACTGTCACCTTACCACTACCGCCATTCTGCATTGTGCATTGTGCATTGTGAAGGGAGAAAGTAGTGTAGCTGAGTCCATAGCCGAAGGGATAGAGGGCGTCGTTGAAGTAACGGTAGGTACGGCCCTTCATAGAATAGTCCTCATAGTCAGGCAATTGGTCGCTCGACTTATAGAATGTGACCGGCAGCTTTCCTCCCGGGTTATAGTCGCCAAAGAGAACATCGGCAACAGCCGTACCGCCCTCCTGGCCAGGATACCATGCCTGAACGATGGCGTCGCAGGTCTCGGTCTCAGGCTGCAGGGCGATGGCCGAACCGGAACAGTTGACAAAGATAACGGTCTTGCCAGCTTCCTTCAAAGCTTTGAGGAAATTGCGCTGGACGGCGGGTAACTCGATGTTCGTGCGGTCGCCTCCTTTGAAGCCTTCAATCTCTACAGGCATTTCCTCACCTTCGAGGGCAGAAGAGATTCCACCAACGAAGATGACCTTGTCGATATCCTTCAACTGACTGATAACAGCCTGATAGTCTATGGGGAGCTCCTTGGCTACGTTAATCTTCAGGTTGGCATTGTAGGTAGGAATATGGGCGAAGCGCACCTCTATCTGGTAGCTCTTGCCCTTCTCTGCCTGAATGGGAACGCGATTAGGAGTGGTGCGCCAAATGTGGTGTCTAAACTTCTGAACGCCGTCGATATAGAGTTCGAAATGGCCGCAGCCTTCAACGTTCACCACGTATTCTCCAGACTCCTGCGGAGTAAAAGTCGTCTCATACTTGGCAGAGAAACCTTCCAGGTTAACACCGGGAGCAAAGTTGTGCATGCCAGCCGTGGTCACTGCCACAGGATTGAGGTAGCGCTGAACAGTCACAGCTTTGCCCTCCATGCCGGTGTTATTCCAGAACGTGCCTTTCAGGCCCTTGCGGCCATCGGCACTACATTGTGTGCTTAACAGGCACTCCATCACCTTATTATATGTAAGGTCACAGCCTTTATGGTAGTAGATTTTCTTTTGCTTGGCCTTGATTCCGTCCAGAATGGTAACGGTGCTGTTGGGCATACCGTTGTAATTACCCCACATCAGCGGTGCATCATCGGCATTAGGGCCGATAACGGCGATACGCTCCTTGTTCTTCTGCAACGGCAGCACGTTGTCCTTGTTCTGCAACAGGACAATGGTCTGACGAGCCATATCAAGTGCTATCTGGCGATGCTCCTTGCTGCTCATGGCTGAATAGGGGATCTTCGACCATTCCACAAGCGAGGGGTCATCCATCTCGCCCAAATCGAAACGGCCTTCCAACAGGCGGATGACGTGCTTGTCAACCTCGGCTTCAGTCATCAGCCCACGACGGACGGCCTCAGGAATACTGCGGTAGGCATAGCCGTAGCCGCACTCTACATCAGTACCGGCGATGGTAGCCTTGGCGGAAGCGTGGACGGCATCGGAGGAAGACTTATGGGATTCATAAAAGTCGCTGACGGCACCGCAGTCGCTAACAACCAGATACTGGAAACCCCACTCGTCACGCAGAATTTGTTGCAACAGTCGCTGGCTGCCACAGCAGGGATCGTCGTCCAAGCGCTGATAGGCACACATCACCTCGCGAACCTTGGCGTCCTGTACCAGTGTTTTAAAGGCCGGCATATAGGTTTCCCAGAAGTCGCGGGGCGACACGTTGGCCAGATTGGCCGAATGGCGGGTGTACTCAGGACCGCTATGGACGGCATAGTGCTTGGCACAAGCCCAGAGCTTGCGGTACTTGGCATCCTCGGGACCTTGAAGGCCACGGACCACCTGCACGCCCATCACGCTGGTCAGGTAGGGGTCTTCACCGTAGGTCTCTTGTCCCCTGCCCCATCGTGGATCACGGAAAATGTTCACATTCGGCGTCCAAACGGAGAGGCTGTGGAACTTCTCATCCTCGCCGCCGTTCAGCATACGTTGGTTATACTGCGCACGGAACTCCGTACTGGCAGCATCGAACACCTTATATAATAAAGAAGGGTTGAAAGACGAGGCCATAGCTACCGGCTCGGGAAAGACCGTCACGTTACCCATGTTGGCTGCACCGTGCAGCGCCTCACTCCACCAAAAGAATTTCTTGATACCCAAACGCGGTATGGCAGGACTCTCATCGAGCATCAGCTTGGCCTTCTCTTCCAACGTCAGACGTGAACAAAGGTCAACTGCCCGTTCCCGGGCTGGAAGGTCAGGGTTCTGGTATGGATAGGTTTGTGCTTCAAGCGTCAGACTGGACATCACAGCCCACACCGTCAGTAATAGATATCTCATCATAGATGTTATTGGTAAACTCTTATTACGAATTTGTCGGCAAAGTTAGTGTTTTGGGCGCAGAAACATTTGTCGGAATGTTTCAGAATCTTTCATCTTCGTAACAAAAGCAAAATAATAGCCCATTTTAGCCTTGTTTATGAGACTTTTTGTTTATCTTTGCAAAAACAATTTAATAACCAACAACAAGTTTATGAAACAACCCTTAACCCTCTTGTTGCTTGCCCTACCTCTGATGGCGGCGGCACAAAACCCGGTCATCCGAGACCAGTTCTCGGCAGACCCTACTGCGCGCGTATTTAATAATAAGGTGTATCTCTACCCGTCGCATGACATCTTCCCGCCCGAAGGTGCGAGGAAGGACTGGTTCTGCATGGAGGACTATCACGTCTTCTCGTCAGAGAACCTAACCGACTGGACCGACCACGGCATGATTGTCACCCAGAACAAAGTGCCCTGGGTGAGAAAGGATTCCTACTCGATGTGGGCACCCGACTGCGTCGAGCGGAACGGAAAATACTATTTCTATTTTCCGTCTGCTCCCGCTGAAGGCAGAGGTGGCTTCGCTGTGGGCGTAGCCATCGCCGACAGTCCCGAGGGGCCGTTCATTCCTGAGCCAGAGCCCATCAAGGGTATCAACGGCATCGACCCCTGCGTACTCCAGGCCTCTGACGGCAATGCCTACATCTTCTGGGGCAACGGTCGTTGCGCCAAGCTCAAGCCCAATATGAAGGAACTGGCTGACGATACCCCAAAGGAAAAGGTCAAGTTTGGCGAGCGCGAGTTTGAGATGCTCGGTGTCAACTGCCTGAAAGACCTGCCCAACCGTCAGGCAGAAGGCCCGTTCGCTTTCGAATATAACGGCAACTACTACCTGACGTACCCCTACGTGAGGGAAAATACTGAGGTCATCGGCTACGCCATGAGTAAGAACCCGATGGGGCCCTACGAATACAAGGGTATCATCATGGCCGAGCACCCCAACGGCTGCTGGACCAACCACCATAGCATCGTGAACTACAAAGGACAGTGGTATTTCTTCTACCACACCAACTTCTTCTCGCCGAAGGACGACAAGCGCCGCTCGGTCTGCATCGAGAAGCTGACGTTCAATGCTGACGGTACGATTCAGGAAATCAAGGAATCCATGCGCGGCGTGGGTATCAACCAAGCCACGGAGAAGATTCAGATTGACCGCTACAGCTCAGCCAGTACTGATGCCACGACTGAATATGTGGACACCGCCAACTGCATGAAGGGCGGTTGCGTCACCCTGCCGAAGAAGGGCAGCTGGTCACTTTATAAGGACATTGACTTCAGTTGTCTCACCGACGGCTATATCATTCTCAGCGCCAAGGCCTCTGACGACACCGAGTTCTGCATCCGTGAGAAGAGTGCCACCGGCAAGGTGCTGGCCCGCTTTAAGATGACGGTGAGACCGCCCGAACAGCCCGCCGGTGCTGCCGCTAATCCGATGATGAGCCGTTTCCGCCGCGACCTGCGTAACCAGTGGCTGACGCAAACGGCTGCCTTGGAGTACACACCGAAGGGTGTCACCGACCTCGTCATCACCAACGAGGGGAACGGTGCCGTCTCGGTGGACTGGGTACAGTTCAAGAACCGTCCCAAGTATTTCTCGGCCGTCACCACGCCGTCGGCACAGCCCGACAATGAGGGATTCATCCACCGCTGGCTGCTCTTAGAGCCTATTGACAAGCCCAACAGCGGTAATACCGTCTTTACCGACAGCTACCTCCGCGAACACTTCAACCGCGAATACTTCAAGGGCCAGCAGACCATCGTGCCGAAGAACGGCCAGAAGGTCAAGGCCGTGTTCAAGCAGGAACAGGCTCCCGCAGGCTTTGGTCGTGGAGCACAGCAGATGCCTGAAGGACCTCAGGTGAAGACCGTCACCCAGAACCTTACGTGGCATGCCCTCGATAGCGAGAACTATAATGTCAAACTGTTCCGCTTCGCCGAGAAGTGGGGTGAGAAGGTCTACGGCGTCCTCTTCTGGGCCGTCACCATCATCGACTGTGACGAGGACATCGAGAACGTCCGTCTGGCCGTCGGTTCCAACTCAGCCTCTATGTGGTGGCTCAACGGCGAGGAAGTCCTGCTGCTCAGCGGCGACCGCCGTATGGTGAAGGACGACGCCATGTCGAACCGTATCACCCTGAAGAAGGGCCGCAACATCCTGCGCGGTGCCATCATCAACGGCCCCGGCATGAGCGACTTCTGCGTCCGCTTCCTCGATGAGAAAGGTAACCCTGTCAAGAACTATTCAATCAAAGCACAATAATTATGAAGACAAGAATATCAGCGATACTATTCACTATTCACTGTTCACTATTCATTAGCCCTGTAAGGGCGCAAGTAGGCGAACCCTACATCCACGATCCCTCGACCATCGCCGAGTGCGACGGTAAGTACTATACCTTCGGCACCGGCGGCGGAGGCCTCATCTCTGAAGATGGCTGGAGCTGGCACAGCGGCGCTGAGCGCCCCGGTGGCGGTGCAGCCCCCGACGTATTGAAGATTGGCGACCGCTACCTCTGCATCTACGGTGCTACGGGTGGTGGACTCGGTGGCGGTCATGCCGGCCGCATCCTGACGATGTGGAACAAGACCCTCGACCCGAAGTCACCCGACTTCAAGTGGACAGAGGCCGTTGAAGTATGTGCCAGCGACGGCATGGAAGACCAGGACGCCATCGACCCCGGTCTGTTGCTCGACCCGACGACGGGTCGCCTGTGGGCCAGCTACGGCACCTACTTCGGCAGCATCCGACTCATCGAAATTGACCCCAAGACGGGCTTTCGCGTCAGTGGTAACAAGGAGAAGGACATTGCCATCGACTGTGAGGCCAGCGACCTGATCTACCGCAATGGCTGGTACTATCTGCTGGGTACCCACGGCACCTGCTGCGACGGTGTGAACTCTACCTATAATATAGTGGTAGGCCGCGCCAAGAGCGTACAGGGTCCCTATATAGATAATGTAGGCCGCGATATGTATCAAGGAGGTGGTAAAATGGTGATTGCCGCTGGCGACCGCAAGACGGGTGCCGGACACTTCGGCCGTACCATCATCGACGAGGGTGTGGAGATTCTGTCGTTCCACTGGGAGGCCGACTTCGACATGGGCGGCCGTTCCACCCTGGCTATCCGTCCCCTGCTCTGGAAGAACGACTGGCCCGTAGGTGGCGAGCAGTTCAAGGGCGGTGTCTTCGAGATTGAGAGCGAGCGCCGTGGCTACGCCTTGGAACTGGCTGTCGACTTCGTTCGCATGAATGTCGCCCGTCAGGGTGGTTTCGGCGGTTTCGGCCGTCCGCAGCAGAATGCTGCTCCCCCACAGCCCGTGGCCAACCAGACGCTGGACGAGGTAAAGGGCAAGTGGCCGGAAGGCAATATCCCCGCCCGTATCGGCGACTATATGTTCCGTCCCTGGCAGCGCTGGAACGTGCAGCCCGCCGAGGGTAAGGGCGGCTACTTAGGCGGTCCGTACTTCAAGATTACCATCGACGGCACTGAGCGCGCCCTGGCTGCTACTGCCGACTGCGAGGTGACCACCGTTCCTGCCTACACAGGAGCCGACGAACAGCTGTGGCGCATCGAGCAGCTCACCGACGGTACCTTCCGCATCATGCCGAAGGTTATCCCCGGACGCGAAGGACTGAACAAGCACTTCTGCCTCTACTCTGCAGGCGACTCGACTCCCACACTGGCCGAGTACGACTTCAATAGTGACAATTCGAAATGGAACTTCCGCAATCATTGATTGCGGAAGCTCCTTCCTAACCTTTTATCTAATGGCAAAAACTATCTACACCCTGCTGTTCGGCACATTCCTTGCGCTGCCGACAGTCGCCGGGGCTCAAATCCGCCTCAATCAGGTTGGTATGTACCCCAACCAAGAGAAAATCGCAGTCGTTGAAGGCACAGCCAAGTCTGTCACCATCAAGGATGCCGCCACAGGCCGCAAGGCCGTGAAGCCGCGTGTCCTTCGTACCGCTACATCGCCGTGGTCGGGGAAGAAGCGCACGGTCATCGACTTCAGCAGTCTGACACAGCCCGGCACCTATACCATCAGCAGCGGCAAGGAGTCGGCAACGTTTGCCGTTAAAGAGGGCGCCCTGCGCGACGTTACTGCCGCCACACTCAAGGCTTTCTACCTCATCCGCTCCGGCGTAGCCATCGAGGCCAAGTATGCCGGAGCATACGCCCGTCCCGTCGGACATCCTGACACCAAGGTGCTCGTCCATCCTTCGGCTGCCTCCTTAGGCCGTCCTGCCGGAAGCATCATCTCGTCGCCCGGCGGCTGGTACGACGCTGGCGACTATAACAAATACATCGTCAACTCGGCATTCTCCATCGGCATCATGCTCTGCAGCTACGAGCAGAACCGCGACTACTACCAGTCGCTGACCGTCAACATTCCCGAGAGTCAGAACCAGACGGCAGACATGCTCGACGAACTCTACTTCAACCTGCGCTGGATGCTCACCATGCAGGATCCCTACGACGGTGGCGTCTATCACAAACTGACCACGCCTAACTTCGAGAGTTTCATCCTGCCGACGGACTGCAAACAACAGCGCTACGTGGTACAGAAGAGTACTGCCGCCACGCTCGACTTTGCTGCCGTCATGGCTCAGGCCGCCCGTATCTATAAGGGTAACAAGGACTACCCGACGTTCACCGACGAGGCTGCCCGTGCCGCAATGGCTGCCTACGGATGGGCCGAGCGTAATCCCCGCGTACTCTACCAGCAGGCCAGGATGAGCGAACAGCACAAGCCTGCCGTCACCACTGGCGAATACGGCGACTTCAGCCTGACCGACGAGTGGTATTGGGCCGCTACCGAGTTACACCTGCTGACGGGCGACCCGCAGTTTGCCGAGGTCATCGCCAAGAACCAGCCGCGCCGTTTCTCGGCCCCGACCTGGGGTAACGTCGCCGCCCTCGGCACCTACGACTGGCTGACGCAAGACAAACCACTCCCCTCTCCAGTTGGAGAGGGGCTGGGGGTGAGGCTTCTATCCTACTGCGACAGTCTTGTCGCCACAACTTCCAAGTCATCATTCCAGACACCCTGCGGCAACTCGCCGCGCGACTTCGGCTGGGGCTGTCTGGCCGAGACCTTCGGTGCCAACGGTGTGACCCTTTGCATTGCCTACCGACTGACAGGTGACAAGAAATACCTGACTGCTGCTCTTGAAAATGCTGACTATGTCCTGGGACGCAACGCCACGGGCTACTGCTACATCACGGGCTTTGGCACGAAGAGTCCCATGCATCCGCATCACCGCATCTCGGCGGCCGACAACATCGAGGCACCCTTCCCAGGACTGGTGGCCGGAGGGCCCAACCCGCAACAGCAGGACATTGCTGAAGTAAAAGTCTATCCGTCGAAACAGCCCGACGAGTCGTACACCGATGTCACCGACTCTTACGCCAGCAACGAAATAGCCATCAACTGGAACGCCTCCATCCTGGCCCTCCTCGGCTGGTTAGAGGCTGAACTGCAATAACAACAAAACCAAAACAAAGACTTTATGAGTAACGACAAACAGAACAGCATGAGCCGACGGGAGTTCCTGCGGCGCATAGGAATCGGAGCAGGATCGGCGATGGCACTCATGGCCATCGACCCCATCAACGTCCTGGCGCAAGAAAAGAAAGGCAAGACGGCCAACAACCGCATGACCTACCGCGTCCAGCACGGTTCGGGAGAAGAAATCTCGCTCCTGGGCTTCGGCATGATGCGACTGCCCAACAATCAGGACGAGGTCAACGAACTGGTGGATTACGCCATTGAGCACGGTGTCAACTACTACGACACGGCCCCCATGTATATGGGTGGACAGTCGGAGGTGCTGATGGGCAACGCCCTGTCGCGTCATCCCCGCGACAAGTACTTCGTAGCCACGAAGATGTCGAACCAGAACCGCCGTCTATGGACGTTCGAAGAGTCGAAGGGACTGTACGAACGGTCGTTGGAGAAGCTGAAGGTTGACTACATCGACTACTACCTGCTCCACGGCATCGGCGGTGGCATGGACTCGCTGAAGGGCCGTTTCCTCGACAACGGTGTGCTCGACTTCCTGCTCAAGGAGCGCAAGGAGGGACGCATCAAGCACCTCGGTTTTTCCTACCACGGCGATGTGCGCGACTTCGACTGGCTGCTCGACCATCAGGAAGAGTATCACTGGGACTTCGTGCAGATACAGATGAACTTCCTCGACTGGCGCCACGCTTCGATGCGCGGTGGCCGGCGTTCGGATGCTGACGCCGAGTATCTCTACGACAAGTGTGAGAAGACCGGTGTACAGTGTGTAGTCATGGAACCGCTGCGCGGCGGTGCCTTCGGACGTATGGCCAGCGAACTGACCGACCAGCTGAAGGCGATGCGCCCCGATGACAGCACGGCCCGCTGGGCCTTCCGCTGGGTGGGTTCCTATCCCAACATCCTGACCACCCTGAGCGGCATGAACCGCATGGACCATCTGGAGGAAAACATCAAGACCTTCTCGCCGCTTGAAGTTTGCACCGAGGCCGAGAACCGGCTGTTGGCCAAGATTGCCGACCAGATGTCGGGCTTCCCCACCATCCCCTGTACCACCTGCGAGTACTGCATGCCCTGCCCCTACGGTGTGAACATCCCCGGCAACTTCGCCGTCTACAGCGAGGCTGTCACCAACCACATCCTGCCGTTGCCCGACAAGTCGGCTCCCGACTACGCCGAGCGTAAGCAGCAGTTCATGGATGCCTACAAAAAGGCACTCCCCGAAGAGAAGACCTGGGCTTACGCCTGTCAAGACTGCGAGGAGTGTCTGTCAAAGTGTCCGCAGCAGATACGTATTCCAAACCAGTTGGCTCGCATCGTAGAGACGCTGCGCGGTCCACGGACCTGACTTAACGTTCTATACGGAAGATAAAACCTCCTCGCGGCTGGCAAGTGACAGTAGCGGGGAGTTTTTGTATGGTCTCAATGCGCCACGGCTCTTCCTTGCTGCCGCTGTCGGCAAACAGGGTGGCAGCGTATTTCCCCTTGAGGAAATCAAGGGGCACGGTGAGGGTCTTTTCGTTGTCGGTGCCGTTGATGCCGGCTACATACCACGTATTGCCACTGCGACGGGCCAACACACAGCTCTCGCCGGGATAGCCGCTGACGAAGCGGGTCTCGTCCCAGGCTGCGGGCAGCGTCGACAGGAAGTCCTGCACGGCCTTCGGCTGTGCCAAGAAACTCTCAGGACGGTCGGCCAAGTGCTGCAGACCACTCTCGAAGAGCACCGTCAGCGCCAGCTCGTGGGCATGACTGGTGATGTGCGGATGCTGGGAGTCGCTGAAGGCACAGGGGGTGTAGTCCATCGGCCCGATGACGTTGCGGGTGAAGGGCAGCGTGGCGTTGTGGCAGGCGGCCTTGTCGGTGAAGGTCGCCACGTTATTGTACCACTCAGCACCATAGACGCCCTCCGTCGACAGCAGGTTCGGATAGGTGCGCTGCCATCCGCGGGGCACCGTGGCACCGTGGAAGTTGACCAGCAAGTGGTGGCGGGCGGCACTCTCCATCAGGTCGATGCAGTAGTCCATATTCTTCTGGTTCTCACCGCTGAAGAAGTCAATCTTCACACCTGCTACGCCAATCTTCTCGCACCAGGCAAACTCTTTCTCTCGGTCCTCGGGCTTATTCAGGCGGAACTTCGGCGTCGGCGCACCGTCAATCCAGCCCACACTGGAGTTATACCATATCATCGGCTTCACACCCATCGACTTGGCGTAGTTGACGGCGTCCTCCACCGTCTTGCCGTCCTTCATTCTATCCCACTCAGCGTCAATCAGCACGTAGGGAAGTTTCAGCGTAGCGGCCAGGTCAGTGTATTTCTTGATGATGTTATAGTCGTCCGACCCGTGGTTGTAGGCCCAGTAAACCCACGACACCACGCCGGGCTTAATCCAGCTCGTGTCTTCCAGCTTACAGGGCTCGCTGACGTCAGTGACCAACGTTGACTCCACCACGTCGCCCAGCGAACCGAGAATCACCAGCCGCCACGGCGAGTGCTCGCAGGTCTCGCCTGCAATCGTTTCATCAGGCACCACGCGGTACACTTCGCCCTCATTATACATCGACGATGCACTCTGACCTTTCTCGATGTTCGCCTCCGTCAACAGGGCAAACACGCCGTCCTTCAGTTCCAGCAATGCCGGGAAACTCCAGCGAACGCAGTTGCCGTCGGCATCCTTCGACACTGCACTGAACGACCGATGGGCCTTCTCCTTATACGTCGTCATCAGCGGATAGAAGTTCTCGGCGCCATCCGTCCACTGCATCATCCAGCGCTTCATGCCCTCGGGAATGACGTAGGCCGCCTGCTCCTTGACAGGCGACTCATAGCGGTAGGCCAGTCCGTCGTTGTAGAGGCGCACGGTCATCTGCCCTACCCTATACTCGTTGGCCTCGTTGCTACAATGACTGCGTTTACCCTCAATCATCGTGTAGTCGGCCTTCACCTTCTTGGTCTTCAGCGCTTTAAGAGGCAGTGCTGCCTGAGCATCCTTCATCTGCAACACCTGCTGTCCCTGGTAAGCAATCATCAACTGACCGCCCTTTATCTCCACCGACAACTTCCCGTTCGGCGACGTCAGCCGCTGGGCTGATGCCGTCATTGTCAGGCCCGCCACGACGAGCCAAAAGAATAATCTCTTCATCATTTATTGATTGTTTTTAGTTCTGTACACTGAAATAATGCTCACGCAGCGGCTTGGTGACCGTCTCACCCGTCAGCGTCACCTGCTGCTGCAACTTGATGTCTGCCGACGAGGCACCTATCTTAATAAGGTACGCGCCCGCGGCGATGTTCCATTGGCGACGGCCTTCATGGGTATAGTAGCCGAACTGCTCAGTTTGCAGCTGCATCTTCACGGTCTTCGTCTCGCCGGGCTGCAACGACACACGGGCAAAGCCCTGCAACTGGATTGGCCGTATCTGCTGACTGCTGTCCGTTGGCGACAGATAGACCTGTGCCACCTCGTCGGCAGCCATCTCGCCCGTGTTTTTCACCTCAAACGACAGATTCACCGTCGGGGCTGACGTAGACACTTCACCGTCCACCTGCAGGTTCGCATATTCAAACGTGGTGTAGCTCAGACCGTAGCCGAAGGACCATTGTACACGCGAGTCCTGCTCCGTCGAGCGGTTATAGCAGAGCGGCTCATAGACCTCGGTATTGGGATAGCTGACCGAGAGTTTGGCCGAAGGTGACACGTTGCCCAAGAGGATGTCGGCCACGGCGTTGCCACCCTCCTCGCCCGGATACCAGGCCTGAATGACGGCGGCGCATTGTTCGGCAAGGCCGGAGATGACCTGCGCCCTGCCGCCGAACACCACCAGCACCACCGGCTTGCCCGTAGCCAGCAGTTCCTTGACATACTGCTCCTGACGGCCAGGCAGACGGAGTCCCTGACGGTCGCGGTTCTCGCCGCAGAGCATCACGTTCTCGCCGACGGCGGCAATAATGACGTCGGCCTGCTGGGCCAGGCGCAGGGCTTCAGCCTTGTCGGCCTTCTCGCCGGAATCCACCTTGCGGTGCAGTATCTCATACTCCCAGGCACGTTCGTCGCCGAGTTCGCTGTACTTGGTCTCTATTTCCTCCGTCCAGTCGCAGCCGCGTTCGTACATCAGGTTGACATCCTTGGGCAGTTTGGCCTTCATACCTTCCAACAGCGTGATGACGTGCGGATGGTCCAAGTCTTCCATGATCTTCTTCCAGAAATAGGTCATCGACGGGAACGAGTAGTCGCCACACATCGCCCACATCGTATTGGCGTTAGGGCCGGTGAGCAGCACGTTCTTCACATCCTTTATTGGCAACAATCCTGTATTTTCCAACAGCACGATGCTCTGTGTGGCAATGTCGTAGGCCGTCTGCCGCTCCTCGGGCGTATCGAGTGTTATCTGTTCCTTACTAAATAAGTAGGGGTTCTGGTCGAAGAGTCCGGCGCGGAACTTATAGCGCAGCACGTCCTTCACGGCCCGTTCCAGCACCTCCGGCTTCACCAGTCCCTCGTCAATCGCCTGCTGCAAGTATTTGTAGTTGGCACCGTGGGGGAAGTCCACGTCGTTGCCACCGTTGATGGCAGCAGCGGCCTTGAGACTCTCCTCTTTCCTCTCTCCTCTTTCCTCTCTCCTCTCTCCTCTTTCCTCTCTAATCGGCAATTGGTCAATGGCCGTGTAGTCGCTGACCACCATCCCGTCGAATCCGAGGTAGTCGCGCAGGATGTCCTGCAGTATCCAGCTGTTGGCCACGCAGTTCACCTTCCCTGAGTCAGTTGCTTCACTTTTCACTTCTCCCTTTTCACTTCTCATGGCATGATATCCGGGCATCACGGCCTTGCTACCCGCCAACCGAATCATCGTCTCGTGGGGCAACAGGATTTCCTCCATCAGTTCCTTCTCCTCAGCATCGCCACCACCGCCGTAGCCGAGGTAGTGTTTCGAGCAGGCACCGACGCCCTTCTTCAGGTCGTCCTGCTGCAGTCCCTTCACAAAGGCCACGCCCATCACCGCCGACAGGTAGCCATCCTCGCCGTACGACTCCTCCAAGCGGTTGAACGAGGGCGTGCGGCACACATCGACCATCGGCGACAGCGACAGTACGCCACCCATCTTCCTCATGGCAGTCCCCGTCTGACGGGTCTTCAGCTCAGCCAGTTCGGGATTAAACGAACAGGCCTGCCCTATCTGCTGCGGATAGATGGTAGCCCCACGGGCATTGACGCCCGACAGCACCTCCTCGTGGAACAAGGCCGGGATACCGTTTGGCGTGTTCTTCATCAACCAGTCCTGAACGGCGGCCACACGGTCGCGCAGTTCATTGGGGTCACGCGGTTTCTGACTGGCATACTGCGAGAAGTGGCCGATACCGTTGGGTATCAGCTCACGGCATTTCACCGTGTCCAACCGCCCCTCGTCGTCGAAGAGCTCGTCCATATACATGCTCCTCAGCTGGGCGATACGTTCCTCCTGCGACATCTTGTCGTACAGTTCGTCTACTTGTTGTTCTGTGTCTACGGCGGCACTACAGCCTGCCAGCAGTGCACTCATGCACATGATTGCCATTCCTTTCATACTTATTTTAGGTTTCTTTTCCTTATACCTGCATTCGACAGTCATCTCGCCTGCAAAGTTACGAAAAAACGAGAGAAATACAAAAGGAAAGCTCGTTTTTCTTTATTCGACGAATCAACGGACTTTTGTAGCCGAACTCAATGAAAGAAGTAACTGCGATGAAGAAAACTACCAACGGCGAGGATGAGGATGAGTCCCGTCACGATGAAGGCCCAGATATTAGTCACTCGAGAGGCGGCAGTGATGGTGTAGGCACCAGGTATCAGCTGTTCGCCACCAAGGCGGTAGTGAATCACGGCTCCGTCATACTCACCCATACCTGCATCGGTCACCGTGCCTGGCATCACGAGGTCGTAGACCGTGCCAAAGGAGAATAGCTGCTCATACTGGGCAGGGTCTCCCTCATACGACTGGAGGAAGTCCGTGTAGGCGTCTGTCTGGAAGATTTCCTCCATCTGTGTCGTAATGCCCTTTGTCCCGTCTTCTCCTTCGTAGCCGTTTAGCACACAGGGCTGCATAACCAACGAGTCGCGCAGGCTGATGAAACGCTCCTTGCTAACGGGTGGATTCCGAATGCTGTCGTAGTTGGCAATGATGATATTGCAGACCTCGAAGAACCAGTTGGCATTGCTCCATTGATTGATCTTCGTCTCTATTTGGTCGAGCATATGCTTCTGCTCAGCACCAGTCAGATGCTGCGTCAGGTCGGGCTGACCGGTGAACCAGTAGGAGGCGGTGTCGGTACTCAGGAAATCGTTGAGAGGAATGGGGAATATGGGGTCACCTTCGTAGGTGTAGGTCTCGTTGAACGTGTAGTCGGTATAGAACCATTTGAAACTTTTCTTCAGAGAACTGCTGACCTTGACGCCCTCAACTTTCTTCAGATGATAACGGTCGGGCCTGTACAGCTGGGCACTCATCTCCTCGACACTATGGTATGTTTTCTTGGCATGAACCATCAGCATATTGCCCAGTTGCTTGTTGAGGTCAAGTTCCTGCATGCTGTCGAGCTGGGCTTCCGTCAAGGGTACGGGATAGCGTACGGAGTCAACACCTTGAACAGACCATGTACGCTCCCAACTCTTGTCGATGATGCTGTCATAGTCCTCCTCAGGCGAAGCCGCCAGCCACTGTTGTGTGGTTTTGAAGGTATACTCACGGCTACAGGTACCGTCCTCGTTGATGACGGTCAGCATGCGGTTTTCCTTGTTCTTGCATGATGCGGCAAACAGAACCAGCATCAGCACGACGAATAATTTACTGTTGGTTTTCATAAAGCACTTGTTTAATGATACTAACTGTTTTCGGCTGTTCTCGCTGATGCTCCAGATAACACTGGGCCTGTTCAAAAGGAGTTCCTTCCGTACATGGGGTGTCATCTGTCTCGCGAACAGTTACTGTTTCTTTGGCTACCGTCTGAACAGATACCTGTTGTTTCTGTTGAAGCCACAGGTACAGTCCTACGAAGTAGACGGCCGCCGTCGACAGAATGATACGCAGGGCGATGATAACCTTTCTCCGTGCTGCTGAGACCATTGCGGCGACTGAGGCTTTGGGTATGCCCGTCTGCGCGGCTATCTCCTCCGTCGAGAGGTCGTTCGTGTGCCGCATCTCAAACAGTTGTCGTTCGCGGGGTTTCAGCTGCTCCATCGCTTCCGTCATCATCCGCTGTATGTCCTCAGCCTCCAACAACGCTTGCGGTGAATCATCCGCCTCGAATTGCTGCAGCGTCTGTATATCAACGTCCATGTTTTGATGCCTCTTTCTATACAGACTGACGCAGACGTTCTTTGCCACCCTGACGGCTAATGCCTCCACGTTACGCTCTGCATCGATATGCTCCAGATAGCGCCACAGCAGCAGCATCGCCTCCTGCGCCGCATCTTCAGCATCTTCTCGGGAGCGCCAGAAGCCAAGACAGACTTTCAGCACTTTCTGGCGCAACTGCGCTGCTATATGTTCGAATTCTGAGCGTGTCATACAACTATAATACGCAGCAGGTAGCCAACAATTAAGTTGGAAAAGAAAAACAGAATACCATTCTTATTACTTCATCTGTTCCAGCAGACGAGCGAGGTTTTCGAGATCTCGGGGGTCAACGTTGAGATCCAACAGATCACCGTTGCGGTTGAAGAGTTTGTAGGTGGGCCAGGAGTGAACGTTGAGATGGCGCTCAATGGCTGCCTGCTGGGCATCTGGCAGATTGTAGTGGGCGACGTTGGGGCCGCTGACGTTGTACTCCTTGATGACGTTCTCCCACGAATCTTGGGGACTGCGATTGGCCAGGTAGAGATACTGGATGTCGTAGTCCGCAAGGCGGGCATATTCTTCTGTGGAGTGACTGAGCGCTTCCTTGCAGGGGCCGCACCAGGTACCCCAGATATCCAAGAGTACGAACTTGCCCTTGTAAGGTTCGACAATCTTCTTCAGCAGCGCCTCGCCCTCTGAGAGGTCGGCGAGGTTGTCGGATGACTTCAGCACCAGTTTGTCGAACTCGCGGTTCTCGATGGCCAGATAATGGTCGTTCTGCTTCTCAATCATCGCCATGCAGACGGGATTGCTGATCATTCCCCTTATGGTGTCCAAGACGTTGGGCAGCAGCGAAGTACGCTCGTGGTCAATATGACTGAGGGCCTGCCGGATGAGCCAGATGTTCTTGATAAACGGGTCAGCACCGAGCGAGTCGAGTGTCTGGACATGTTGCTTCAAGGTGTTCACGAGCAGCCCGCCATGAATGATTTTGGATGCTCTTGGAGATTGGACTATCTTATCCACCTCCTTCGTCAAGTCAGCATTCAGCGAATCCAGTTCACGCGACTTGCTTATCTTCGCCTCGGCGGTGGGTTCTGCCTCGACGATGGCCGTAGCCTCGTCAATCCATTGCTTCCAGCGCGTGAGTAATGCCAACTCCTCGTCGTTTGAGGCAAAGTCCTTGTAGTTGTCACGGAGGCTGAATGAGAATACGGCATTACGTGCCCGTGAGGCATCGTCGAAATAGTCATTCAGGAAATTGCTGATGTCGCGGTGCAGCGTATAGGGTTTCTCCATCTTCGTCCAGAACGTATCGTAGGCATAGCGGCGGGCGTGGTCCGAGAACTGTAGGCCTTGGGCGCGGAAGCGGGCCTGCCCAAAGGCACGTGCCTGCTGCGCCAGTGTGTTGCCTTTTCTGTAAACGTTGAAACGGGTGGAGAGCGTAGGATGCTGCCTGCAGAGGTCGTCGACATAAGCATACTGTGCCTTGATGAGACTATCGACCGAGGCGATGTAGGGCTCAAAGAGTTCCGCACCGCCTTTGCCGGCACTCTCCGCCCCATCATGCAAATCTACGGTATTCCAGTCGAGCGGATACTTGAACAGTTCGTTCTGCAATCGGCATTCGTCGCCCATCAAGTAGCGTCGGCCCTCCTTGAAGTCGTAGAGCATGAAGTAGGTCTTGCCCGGCTCGAACATGGTGCGGATGAAACAACGCTGCCAGTCGATGAAGAACTCCGTACTGTTCACAATGGGTATTTTTATGATGAAGCGCCCCTGCTCGTCCAGGTCGGCACTTGCAGACTGCTGCTTGTCCGTAAAGAGGTCTGTATAGCCGAAATCGAAAGTCTTCAGCTGCTTGTAGTGCTCCGGCATGTCCTTGAGCCAGCCCACGACGGTGACGGTGTCCTCCTTGTAGCCGGTATCGACGAAGCCCTCACGGGTGTCCTTCGTAGGATAGTCGGGCAGGAAACGGCTGGTCACCATGGTGTAGGTGGCCATATCGCCGCCTATCTGTATCGCGCGTGTACCTTTTTTATCTTTACCTACTATGACCTTCAACTCATTGTTGCCGTTCGTCATGACGATGGTAGCTTCGCCCGTCTTCTGGTTCACGTCGCATTGCTTGTAGTTCCAGAACATGCAGTCGTAGATGGCGCAATCGTCGAAGAAGGCAATCTTCCAGTCGCCCTTAGCGTCACGCCAGTAGGATGGGAAGAGTTGCTTCCAGCGCTCCTCCACGGGCTTGATGCCCTTAATCTGGAAAGCACCCTGTCCGTCGCCCTCGATGAAGTCGAACGACTTGGTGCCCTTCGGCAGCGGCGGGAAGTGGAACGCCATATCGCGACGACCGTCCTTGTTTGTCTGCAGGTGCTGGTTGAGTTCAATGCCGTCGGCAGAGGTGATGGTATAGCGTTTGTCACCCACCTTCAGATAGGTATCGCCCGCAAACTGGAACCAGAAGTCGGGATAGTCCGACCGCTGCTGTGCGGTGATATACACCACCGTCTCATCGTCCTTCAGCTCAACCTTCGTCACGTCGAGGGCGAGATGGAAGAATCCGTCGCCGTAGCTGGTTCCAAACTCCGTAGTGGGCTGCTCCCACACCACATTTTTAGTCTGTCCCGTCAGCGCTGTGAGGGCCAGCATCATGGTTAATGTAATGGTTTTAAGTTTCATGATTATTTAGTTGATTATTCTGTTAGCTGTTATCGTTTGATATGATGAAGCAAAAGGTCGCCACAGGCGGACTCTACTTCCTCGAAAATCTCGCGGCAACGTCCTTCTTTCATTTTGATTTTGGTGCCAACGGCTATCATATCTGCTAAGGTGGGATTGCCTGTTCCGTTGACTGATGTGGCGTGTTCGCCATTATAGCCTTCGGTGCAGAGCGTCAGGTCGTAGGCAGGAGCAAGATGCCACACATAACGACCTGTAGATTCCTGACTGACAAAGAAACTGAAGTTTTTGCAATGATCATCTTTATTCTCTGTCAGATAATTGAATACCATACGACGATACATCTCTTCCACTTCTTTGGCATTCTGAGTTAGATAGCCTGTTAAAGCAAGGAGATTATGGTAGTCGAGTACGGGATTTGCCAGCGACAGACAGAGCAAGCCGCCAGCTGTAGCCGTATGAATACGCTGTCCGTTTGCATCAAGATCAAAGCGGCGTGAAGCGAAGTAACGTCCGTTCATCAGTTTGAAATCCGGTACGTTGATGCCGCAACGTCTTGCTACTTCATTGTAATGGTATTCTTGCTGTCCAATGTCCTTGGGGTCGTATGTATGACGGAACTTCACCAGCCAATGTCCTTCGTCGTCTTGGAATATCGCCTTAGGCCGTGCTCCGCCACTATTACCACTATTATATAATAGCAGCCCTGCATCCGTATCCTGCTGTTCTTTCAATACTTCGAGGGCTTTTTGTTGGAGAAGGTCAAGGTCTGTGATGTTGTTTTCAATTGAGAGATTTGTTTCTGGGTGATAAGTGAGAGCCCCCATGCCCCCACTTCCTACGAGGCTTAGCCTGTCAAGAGAAGACAGGTTCGAGTCGCTGATACCCTCACGCATTAGGGTTTTATGGAGCAAATAGCGTCCATAACCATCAGGTAGGCTGTCCTCGAAGATGCCGAAGTTGCCGTAGAAAGGCTGTGGTTTGGCGATGAACAGCCCTTGACGAAGAGGCAGCTCAAGGGGCGAGATGCTGAAACCATCAACCAGCCAACTCTTGTCGTACTCAAAAGCACAGAACTTGTCATCGGGAGTTAGCGATAATATACCAACGACCCGATTGTGATATTTTACAGTCAGACGGTCTATACTTTTCATTGCTTTTTGTAGGCTTTCTTCTTGTTGGCGTTCTTGCGTATCTGTGTCAGTTCCTCCATTGTGGCATATTTAGGAGTTGCAAACAAATTCTTGATTTCAGAGGCATAGCCTAAGGCCATAGCAAGCGCAATCAGGTTTTTTAGCGAAATCAGTCCTCTTTGCTCGAACCTAACGAGGTTACTAAGGGCCACATCGGCCAACTGGGCCACTTCCTCACGCGTCAGATTTTTCTCTATACGCCTTCTTCGGAAGTCCTCAGCTAGCTTGAGAGCTATATCGTCTACAGTCTCAAACGTATAGTTATCAAGAACTGATAAAATATTGTTAGAATCTTGATCGCCCATCCTAATAACTGATTAAATATTATCAGTTGCAAAGATACGAATAATTCCTCAAACCACCAAATAATCTGCTACTTATTTCTATTTTCTTGCTCCCTGCACCTTGCCCCTTACGAGACTGAGCGTGCGAAAGTTGAGTTGCTTAATATTTTATCTTGAAATAGTCGAGCAGGGCTTTGTATTGGTCTTGCGCTGTCAGACAGGTATCTGTTAGATAGCCGTCAATGTGACCCCATTCATGTAAGCCACGATAGTAGAACATCTTGAGTTCATCCGTGATGATAAAGGGGACTATATTGTTGGCCAAACATTCCTTGAACATCAGCAAACGGCCTACTCGACCATTGCCGTCCTGAAAAGGATGAATCTGCTCGAAGTGTACGTGGAAATTGAGGATGTCTTCCAATGTCTTCTTGCGATGATTATTGTAGTCGCTGAGCAAAGCCCTCAGCTGTTGATGAACCTGTTCTGGTGGACATGTATCCTGTCCACCCACCTCATTAGGTAGTTGTTTGTAGTCACCAACAGCAAACCAATCTTTTAGACTATCGGATGTGCCTGTCTTAAGCAATAGATGCAATTGTTTGACGAACGCTTCTGTCAGTTTTTCCTCTGCGTAGTCTATGATATAGTCTATGCAGCGGAAGTGGTTGACAGCCTCCATGATATCATCCACGTTAACAGCGTTGTCCGTCACGCCGATAGTGTTTGTTTCGAAGATATAGCGTGTTTGGTCGTGCGTCAGTTTACTGCCCTCGATATGATTTGAGTTGTAAGTCAGGTCGATTTGCGTACGATGATAGATGCTGCCTTTCAACTTAGAAGTCTTTTGTTCTCTTAATGCTGCCAGCAAGGGTGAAACTTTTCCTGTGGATGCACCTCGTTTAGGAAGCACGGCATCACTTGGAATGTTCCAAGTCTTTCCTGTTAAGAACGCACCTTCTATCTTTCCGTTTGCACAGTAATTGCGGGCAGTTCGCTCAGAAATACCGTACTTCTCGGCAAATTGAATGACTGATATATACTCCATCTTTTTCTCTATCGGCAAGTTTTTAGTCCATTTTCTGCTGCAAATGTACAAATTTTTGCCGATACCGGCAAGATTTTAGGGTAATTTTTCCTATTTGCTCGCTGCCTCCAACTCCTTACGGATGACGTCGTTGCCTGGGAAACCAATGTTTTTGAAGGTCAGGTTGCCCTTGGTATCGTAGATGGCGTAGGTCGGGATGCCCTCAGACTCGTACTTGTTGAGGATGTAGTTGTACTGCTCCTTCGTCAGGTAGTAGTGGTCGCCGTCGATGTCCTTAAGCATCTCCTGCCAGGTTTTGAGGGGCGACGAGGGCGAAGTGAGATAGACAAACTGGACGTTCTGTCCCTTCATTTCTTCCTTCAAAGGCTTCATCGCCTCGTGTCCGGCACGGCAGGGGCCGCACCACGTGGCCCAGATGTCGATGAGCACGGCCTTGCCCTTATAACGGTCGAGGATGGTCTGTAGGATATTTTCAGGCGCTACGTCGTCATACTTCTGATAGAACACATGCTCCTGGCTGGCCAGCTCGTCGGCGATGCGTTTCTGCTCTGCCTGATACTCAAGGAGGACGTTCTTGCAGTCCTCATGTTTCATCACCTCGAGATACAGATCCATCAGGTTCTCTTGCCCTGGCTGCATGACGGATTGTATACATCTTAGCTCGTTGTTATAGGTATTCTTCTCTAAGGCTTTCTTGTCGTACATACTCAGTGGCGCATCCCAGAACTCCTGGCTGCATGGCGATGTAGGCTCGTTCAGGTACTTCCAGGTGTAGGCCTGTTCCTCTTCTGAAAGCGGAAGCAGGTCCTTGTTCTTCTCCATCTTCTCAAAGATATCCTTCTGAGACATGATCACCCTTCCGTCCTCGTCCACATAATAATTACTATATTTCCATGCAAACTGGCGCGACCATTTCACGAAGTTCGACTCTGCCATCATGCACAGCAGGTCCTGAGCCGCTGTGGTGTATTTCGATTTCCTGATAGTGGCCACGCGCTGGTCGAAGATGTCCTGCAGGCACTGCAGGCGCTCCTCCTTCGTCTTGCACTCCTTGACCTTCAAAAATACCTTGTCATCATTACCGACGAGATCAACGGCTTCGTTGGCTTTTTTTGCATTCACCAGGTCCATGTTGGTCTTGGCCATGTAGCCCTTGAAGGCGAGGAACGGCTTGTTGTCACTGCAGACCTTCATCAGTATCTCCGTCTCCTGTCCTGGGCCGATGACGATGTTGCCGAAAGCCAGTCCACGCACGCCGACAGTTACCTCGCGCGTCAGCCGTAGGGGAACATCTATCTTCACCGTGCCATCATCGGCAAAGCGGAAGGTCTTGTCGAAACGTTCTTTTGAGGCTAAAGGAACAAAGGTGCCCACAAAGAACTCCAGACCCATGCCCTTCTTGTAGCCCAGCATTTTCACCTTGATGGTGGCCACACCTTTATTGATTTTAGCGGCGGGCAGCGTCTCGTCCTTGGCGTACTGCACGTTCTTCCAGTCGGCAGGCATCTCCAGCTTTTCCTTCGTCTTTGCGTCGCTGATATTCCAGAACTTGAAGTCGCGCTCGTTGTAGCTCTCCAGGAAGTCCATCTCCTTGGTGTCTTGTGGTACGGGCTTGAAGTGCAGGGCCAGATGGGCAATGCCGCTTTCAGGCATCCAGAAGAGCGAGTCTGGCTGTAGATCGCTCTCCTTCTCCGAGGTCTTAGCCCCACCCGTAAAAGTGTATTTTTTGCCATCGGGTGTCTGCAAGAACGACTCTTTGGCAAAGCGAATCCAATTGCCGGGCATGTAGTTGGCCGTAATGTGCAGCACCGTCTCCGTCGGCTTCAGTTCTACCTTATTGATTGTAAACTCGGAGTTGTAGTCTCCCATAAAGGCCGATGGCCGCTCCCAAACAATGTCTTTAGCTTGCCCCGTCATGACGACGAGGGCAAGCAGAATGGTAATAATGGTTGATTTCATGTAGTTTTTCTTAACTCTTAACTCTTAATTCTTAACTCTTAATTCTTAATTCTTAATTGAGTAAGTGATGGTCGTCACCACGCGCAGTTTCTTGATATAAGGTGTGTTCTGGTCGCGATCGTCAATCTCGAACTGGCCCTGCCCGGCCGTCTGGATATCACCAAGACGCGCATTGCTGGCCTCGGCAAACTGCTCGGCAGTCTTCTGGGCATTCTTGATGGCCTCAGCCATCATCTCGGGCTTCATCTGCTGGAACGAGGCATACTCGTACTGGGCATTGCTGTTCTCGATGGCCACGCCCTGCTTCAGCAACTCGGCCTGCTGGAAGATGGCCTTGTTCACTTGCTCCACCTTATTGGTAGCAACGGTGATGGTGGTCGAAATGATGTAGCGGAAGTTCTTGTTATTCTCGCCCCACTCGCGGGCCTCAAGGTCGCTGATGGAGGGAGGATTGATGGTGACTTCCTTCTCTTCAAGTCCGTTTTGTTTCAGGAACTTCTTGATCTTGTCGGTCTGCAGGTTGATGCTTTCATAGAGCATGGGAAGGTCGTTGCCCGTCACCTTCGTGCCGATGCTCCAGGTCACCTTATCGGCAGGCACCTCTCGTTCGGCCAATCCCTTCACCGTCACTTGGCGGTCCTTGTTGGCAAAGTTGTCGATACCTGCCTTCATGAACCAACCTAAACAAATAATTCCAACTGCAATGATTGCTGCTTCAATTAAACGATTCTCTTTCATATACTGTTTTGTTTTTAAAGTTTTTCGTACTTAATGAGGAAACGGGAAGCGGAAACCGCCACCACCAAACGGAGGCATCTGCATCTTGATTTCCTTGGGTTCCTGGATGCGTGGCTGCCAGTCCTTGTCGAACCGCTCGATGTTACGGTCGAGGAATGCCAGACGGTCGGCCAGCCATTGTTTCAGCACTTTGATTTCCTCGTCGTAGGAACTGACGCGATAGGCTGCAAACATACCGACCATATTAAAACCGCCACCACCAAAACCGCCAAAGCCGCCACCCATCGGCGGGAACCCACTACCCATCGGCGGAAAGCCACTACCCATCGGCGGAAAGCCTCCTTGGAACTGGGGCATTGCGGGCTGTTGTTTCTGAGTGCTGTCAACCAGCAACTCTGGATACTTCTCGAAGTGACGATCCAAATATGGAGCCAGCAGACGGGCATGACGGTCAACGTATTCGTTGATGGCCTTGTTGCTGAGCACATCCTTCCGCAACGACTGATAGCGCACCTTCACCGCACGGCGGAAGACCGGATCCTGCAACAACCGCTGCCAAAGGGCGGGCGTAGGATTGTTGCTGGCTCCCTCGAAACACCAAGCCTCCAGGTTGTTGGCGTTGGCATAGTTCGCATTGCCGTAGGCCAGGTTATAGTCCCACACAGGGCCTGCCACGAGCTTGCCGCCCGAACCGTCAGCACTCTGTTTCTCCTTATAGAAATAGGCGCTGCGCTTATAGCCGTCGGCATTGAGGCTCAGCTCGGTATGAATGAAATAATCGACAAACGAGGGTACATCGATATAGCGGGCATAGCCCGTCTTGGGGTCTGCAAACCCTTCCGACTGTATCACCTGCTCCACCGTATCGACGTAGTTCTGGATGTAGGCCAACTGCTCAGGCTGCAGCTTCTTCTTTTTCGGATAGATGCACGACCAGACAACCTGACTCGTCATGTTACCCTCGCCAATACCCGGCACCTTCGAGGTGAAGGTGGCGTCGTCGTCATTATAGGTATCGATGCGCAGCAGGTAGCCACCCGTCACGTCGAGCCCCGCCGTGTCGCCCTTTTTCATCTTGGCAATGTCCACACGGTCTTTGCCACGCTTGATGGCTTCCGACAGGATGTAGATGCCGCGATAGTCGCCATTCAATGTCAACTCTACCATCCTCGTGCGTGGTGCCCAGTGGCCCATGTCGCGCCACAGTTGGAAGGCCAAGGGGTCACGAACAGCCGACACGTCGTTGTAGGGAGCCAGCAGCACCCAGTCGCTGTGGGCAGGCATACCCAACAGTTCGGCATCCAACTCCTTGCCTTGCTCGTCAATCAGCTCGACGGTGTACTTCTTCTGGTTGAAGCCCAGCGAACTGTTGCCACGCAGTTTGATGCCGATAAGTCCATCGTAGTCACCCGCCTTCATGTGGGCTGTCACCTTCTGCCGGGCATTCAACTCCTGGTCTACGGTAATGACCACCTGTTCGACAGCAGCATTGGCTTTCCCTTCGTCACACCCCTGAATCAAAGCTGCAGCGAACATCACAAGCGTTATTGATAGTAGTTTTTTCATCATCTCAAAGCATTTCTTATATACACACAGTTATACTATAGACGTAAAAGCCCCCGGCATAGTCAATATGCGGAGGCTCATATTTAATGCTTTTTAACCGTCAGAATCCGGCTATCGCCTTGCTCATTTCCTTCATGTTCTTCTCGATGAGTTTGTTAAGTTCTTTCTGCGCCTTTTGTGCGCCCTTCGGCAACGTGCCGAATTCCTTCAATATCTCTGTGAAGCCCTGATTCTGTTCGGTAAAGAACTTCAGGATTTCCTTGTAGCCCTCGCTGAAGAACTCGGCTCGCTTGTCGTAGGGAATTTCAAAGCCTTTGAGCGCCTTGATGAGTTCCTGGAAATTCTCGTCCAGCGCCTTGTTCTGCTTGGTAATCTGTTCGAAGATCTTGTCTGTGCCAGCAAAGTTCTTGGCATCAAAGAAGGGCTTCATCGATTTGTAGGTGGCCTTGATGGCATCCATGTTGACTTGGATGGCCATTCCCTTTGGCATGAGCTGCGCCATCTGCTGTTGCGACGGTTGCCATTTCGATGTCTGGCTGGGCTGAGGTGTAGCGAACTCGCTGACGACTGGCTGCTCTGCTACGGATTCTTCGATGACAGCTACCGTGTCGACTGCCACCTCGTCTTCGACAACGTCACCTGCATGATTGCCGGCCTCGTCGACCACTTCGCCCACCACGTTGTCAATCTTCGTCTTGCTGTCCGCCGACTCGAATGCCTTGCCGAAGTTGCTGGGGCGCGGCGAGGTAATCATATAGATGGTGCCCTTCACCTTGTTGTCCGCAGCGGGTTGCCACACGATGGCGTAGGCGTCGCGCAGCGAGGGGTTCTCAGGGTTCTTGCAGGCCATGAACCACATTTCCTGTTCCGGCTTGGTGCGAATGGCATAATGGTTAATCACGTTGGGCACGTTGGTGTGTACGGCCAGCGTGAAGTTCTGACTGCCCTGTCCTGGGGTGATGTGCTTGATCTGATAGGATTTAGGCTCGTCCTTCATGAAGTCGTCGCCTATCATTTCAATGTATGGTTCGCTCTTCTTGCAGGTAAATGCCACGATGCGCTCGCTCGACTCGATGATACCCGTATTGGGATTTTTCTCGACGGAGTACGTCTGCCCCGCCTTCTGGCCATACAGGTCGATAAGGAATTCAAAAGCCTTGATGACGTTGTTAGGATTTGACACGATTGTCGGCTTAAGCCTTTGCTGGGCACTGGCCGTTGTGACTGCGCTGCATGCAAAGAGCAGCATGATGAATAGATGTTTCATGATGGTTATTGTTTTTATGTTTTTACCTTTTTACTTTTTTACCTTTTTACTTTTTTACCTTTTTACTTTTTTACCTTTACAACCTACTTCTGTGCGGTTTGTTCCATGTTATGCTTGGCTATCTCAAGTTCCAGTTCCACCCATTTCAGGTAGGCCTCAGCGGCCTGCTTCTTCATCAGGGCAATTTCCTCGGGGGTGTACTTATAGTTCTCTGGCCGCGTTATCGGTATGTCGCTGTCAGTCAGCGTCTTGGGCTTCGCCTGAGGCGTCATCGCCACGTCGTTTGCCATCTCAGCAGCATGCTCCGTTGCCGCCTCCTCAACAGGCGCTGACTCCTGAGCCAACAACTGCTCTGCGACAACGGGCTTGCGCTGTTGCTTCCGCTGTTTCTGGGGTTGGGGCGTCTCAACGACCGACGGTGCCGTCTGCGTCTCTGGCTCCACCTTGGGCTCCTCATGCTGCCTTTGCTCAACCTTCTTCGCCACCACCGGCACTTGCTCCTCTTCCTTCGTTAGCATCGTCACGCCTATACCTATTAATATCAGTAGGCTGGCGGCGGCAGCCACCCAGGGCCAAAGCCTCCGAGTCTTGGCTACGGGCTTCGCCTGCAGCCGTTCGTTCATGCTGGCCATGAAGTCGGCTGGCAGCTCGGGCACGTCCGCGTACTTGCGTCTCAGCGCCTCGCGCAGGTCGGTATCTTTATATCTTTCGTTCATCTTCAATTCTTCAATCTTTCAATCCTTCAATTCTTCAATCTTTCAATTCTTCAATCTTTCAATCCTTCAATTCTTCAATCCTTTCAAGAGTTTCTTCCTTGTCCGGTAGAGGCGTTTGGCAAGCACTTTCGGGTCGACGCCTGTGATGTAGGCTATCTCCGTCAGCGGCCGGTCCTCGAAGTAGTAGAGTGTCAAGAGCATCCGTTCGTCGTCAGGCAGGTCGTCCACCATTTCCATCAGTTGTTCGATGCGCTCTTCTCGTCCGGTTGAGAGTTCTGCCTCCAGCTCCGCGTCGCTGATATCCGTCTGCCACACCTGACTATCCTCGATGGAGACAATCTGCGGTCGGCGGCGTTTCAGGAAGTCGAGCGTCAGGCGGTAGGCAATGCGGCAGAGCCAGGTTGAGAGCGAAGCCCGCTGCGGGTCGTAGCTGTCGATGTGGCTGAAGGCCCGTAGGAAGGTGTCCTGCGTCAGCTCCTGGGCGTCCATCACGTCCGTCACCTGCCTGACAATCATGGCGAAGACGCGCTCTGCATAGCGACCGACCATTTCCGTCTGTCCCTCGCGCCGCCCTTTGCGGACGGCTGCCACGATTTCTGTCTCCGTCGTTGTGCTCATCTCTACTTGTTATACGACAAGTTCATGGAAATATCCCGCACTTCCCTGAACTTTTTTCATAAAACGGGTTAAAACTGTGTACAAAATTACACGGTTTTGTGGAATAATCACTATTTTTGTACGCACTATTACGAATCTTTATCATTTCTGATGAATATGTCACATAAGCTACTCTTCACCATCGGCCTGCTGTTCACGGTCGTCAGCTCAACCTTTAGTCATGAGAACTGGAAACCACGCTTAGTGGTGTGTACCGATATTGCGCCAGCCGATGTGGAGCCCGACGATATGCAGTCGATGGTGCGCCTGATGGCCTACGCCGACCTGTTTGAGATAGAGGCGCTGATCACGTCTGTAGGCTGGAACTGCGACCCGTATCCCGCTGAGTGGGCACAGTATCTGCAACGCGTCATCGAGGCCTACCGCAAGGACGTCGGTCAACTGATGAAGCGCTCAGCACAACAGGGGTTCCTGCCGTTGGCACAGGAGAACGGACGACAGCAGCGGGGCTACTGGCCCAGTGCCGACTACCTGAAGGGCCGCGCCGTGATGGGCAGCGTGCATGGTGGCATCAAGGTCATCGGCGCAGACAACGACTCGCCTGGCAGCCGTCTGCTCATCCGCTTAGCCGACGAGGACGACCCGCGGCCTATCTATGTGGCAGCATGGGGCGGAGCCAACACCTTGGCACAGGCCATCTGGCGAGTGAAGCAGACACGCTCGGCGGAAGCGTTGAAGCGCTTCGTCCGCAAGTTCCGCATCTACACCATCACCGACCAGGACATGCAGTACAGCATGCGAATGAACCGTGCCTACAGTTCCCACCAATGGCTCAGGAGCGAGTTCAAGGACGACCTGCAGTTCATCTGGGACGAGGGCGCGTGGCAGGAGCAATGCGAACTGGGCAAGCGCCACTGGCAGCAGCACAAGGACTACATACAGGGACACGGTGCGCTGGGGCGCGAATATCCTGACTACAAATGGGGCGTTGAGGGCGACACACCCAGTTTTCTTTATGTCATGCCCAACGGACTGAACGACCCCGAGGACCCGCATCAGGCAGGATGGGCTGGCTATCACGAGCGCGGCCTCTGTGCCGACTCGCTCACCACCGCCTGGACCAGTTGGCAAGAACCGCTGCGGAGTGTCAGCGTAGGCTATAAAACCCGCTTCTATCCCGACGAGCTCAACGACTTCATGGCACGAATGCAATGGGCCGAGGAAGGACGCGGCAACCGCAATCCGCAGGTCGTCCTGCGCTCACCTTCTGTGATAAAAGTGAAGCCGGGCCAGTCCCTCCGTCTCGATGCTTCACAGTCAGCTGATCCCGACGGCGACAGCCTCACGTTCAGCTGGTGGCAGCAGTCGGAGATAGGCAAGACAAAAGTGACCATCGACCAGACCGCCCCGTCGATAGCCACTATCCACATCCCTGCTGATGCGCCCGCTAATGACACCATCCACATCGTCTGCGAAGTCCACGACAACGGTCCCTTCCGTCTGGTGGCTTACCGAAGGACGATTCTGATTGTGCAAAAAGACATGTTGATACAGTAATACAGAATACAGTTTTCTCAGGAGCGGTATGCAAGTGAAGAAAAGGAATATTATACTATATAATACTTACTATATATATAATATATATATTATATATATAGTAAAATTTTGATTGGTAGATTTTCGACCTGCATCTCTGAAAACTGTATTCTGTATTCTGTATCAAAATGCGGTGTGTGTTGTGGGTAAGCGGGAGTTTAGTCCGGGTAAACCCGACCTTTGCTCCGACCAAACCACCCCCTTTGGTCGGAGCAAAGGGGGTGGAACTTACAGGTATAGGGGGAACTTTTCTATTTCACACGATCATTGCGCCGGTTATTTCGGCAGGTCGCCGATACGAGTGAGCACAAAGTCGGTGGCTGAGAACTGCTTGGCGCGGCAGGGCTGGCCCGTGAAGGCGGGAACGGTGGAGACGCCGTAGACAACGGGAATGGAGTCGGCGGTGACCACGATGCTGTCAATCTGCACATCGCTCCAGCCGTAGCCGCGGCCGTGATTGGCCTTGGCTATCTTGAGCCACTCGTCCTGTTTCCATTGGGGTTCGGCCTTCAGCTCCTGCATGTCTTTCCCGTTTTCCTTCATCGCCTTGGTGATGCCTAACCAGAGCTCACCGCCCTTCATGCCGTAAGGTGGAATTTCCTTGAGCGTCTTCTCGCCGTCGACTTGGGTATAGACGAAGGTTCCATGCCCGTCGGCACGTACTATGCAGTTGAGCGAGTAGATGCCTGGCTCGACCCACTCCGCATGCTCGGCCTGATAGACGAGCGGTCGGTCATTCTCCCACTCATGCCCATTTAGATACCACACGGTTGAGTCGCCGGTACAGTATTCGTATTTAGAGGTGAGGGTGGCATATTTATCTTCGGTATTGCTGGTCTCCACCATCACCCAGCCGTTCTGCGAGAAGTAGTTGAAGTCCTGCTCCATCATGGGTACGCCGTTGATGGCGCAGGGTGTTATACTGCCAGAATACCGGGCCTCCTGCTCTGCCTGTCGTTCTGCTTGTCGCAGGTCCTGTAAGGCAAAGAGACTGGGGAACAGGCTGAACATGGCAATCAGCCAAAGCACAATCCACGCTACGTTCTGCCAGGTGCCCATAGGCTTTATCTTACCGGCCTTGGCGAATAGTCCGTGAACGATGGCGTAGAGGGGCGTGATGAAGGCCAACAGCAGGCTGACGATGAAGATAACGACCAGCCAAGGATGGGCAGCATAAAGCTCGGGAAGGTTCATGTAGCCGAGGTCGAAGGGCAGGCTGCGATGCGATGCCCCGGGTACGGTGAAGACAATGATGAGACTGCCTGCAGCGAGCAGGAAACAGACCAGCAACACCAGTCCGACGATGACAAAAAGAACGAAAAGGAGTCCTGCCAGCAGTTTCAACATTACAGAGACAATGCTGCCAAGAAGACTTCGACGGGACTGGGCGGACTGCTTATCGTCGACAACGACATCAGCCAGGTTCTGCGGCGTCACGTCCTTGCCTTCCATCTGCAGTAGTTGTTCAGGCGTACGGGCCTCAGGCAGTATGATGGCCAGCACGATGTAGCCGATGATGCCCACGCCATATACCAATACGAGCACCACCGCTAACAGACGCCAGACGACGGGGTCGCTATTGGTATAGGCGGCAAAGCCGGAGCACACACCCGCCAGCATCTTGTCCTTCGGATTACGATAGAGCCGTTTGCCGGCTGTCCTCGCGCGTACATTATCACATATATCCTTGGCTGCCGAACGGAAGGAGTCATACTTATGTCCGCTTTTCTCGTCTTTGTTCTCGTTTTCGTTGTTGTCAGCCAGTTCCTCAGGACGGCCGATGCGGGTGATGATGTCCTTCACGTGGTCGATGGTGATGGCCTCGATGCCCTGCTGACGCAGTTCGGCAAAGAGTTCGGCGATGCGGGCCTCAATGTCGTTCACGATTTCCTCGCCACCCTCTTCCTTTCCGAAGGAAGCACGGAGCGACTCGATATACTGCTGCAACAGCTCGTAGGCATCCTCGTCAATCTGGAACAGGCGCCCACACAGGTTGATGGTGATATTCTTCTTCATTTTGCTTCTAATAGTTTGGGGGTGATGGTTTGTAGATAATTGATGGTGTTAGAGAGTTCCTTCCAGGCCGCGTCGAGCCCTTCGAGGAACTGTTCGCCCTCAGGACTGAGGGCATAGTACTTGCGGGGAGGTCCCTGCGTCGACTCCTGCCACTGGTATTGCAGCAGTCCGTCGTTCTTCAGGCGGGTCAGCAGCGGATAGAGCGTTCCCTCCACCACGAGCAGCTCGGCCTGTTTCAGTTGCTGGATGATGTCACTGGCATACGAGGGGCGGTGCTTCAGGAGCAGCAGTACGCAGTACTCCAGCATCCCCTTGCGCATCTGTGACTTGGCATTCTCAATGTTCATGTCTTACGGGTTGAATTGGTTTTCGGCTGCAAAGATAGGTAAAACTTTAGTACCTTGCAATACAAAGTACTTAGTTTTTGCCAAGAATTAAGTCTATTTAACGTTTCGACAGTCTTCTATATCGGTGAAAAGCCTTACCTTTGCACCAAGTTATAAACCTGAAACTCATGTGTAAGGAAATCTTTGCCACTGCCGCTATCGTGGCAGCAAGCCTGCAATCCCACGCCCAGACACTGGCTACCGACTACAAGGGTACCAGCAATGCCAACCCCATCAGTGCCGCCGTCTTCTGTGCCGACCCTACGGCCATCGACTATAACGGCCGTCTCTACGTTTACGGCACCAACGACCATCAGCAGTACATCGTCAACAAGAAGACGGGCTCCAACGGCTACGGCAACATCAAGTCGTTAGTGGTCTTCTCGACCGACGACATGGTGAACTGGACGTTCCACGGCACCATCGACGTGGGCAAGGTCTGCGGCAACTGGTGCGGAAATTCGTGGGCACCGTCGGCCGTCTGGCGCACTACAGCAGCGGGCAAGGATGAGTTCTTCGTGTACTTTGCCAACGGCGGCAGCAGCGTGGGCGTGATGAAGAGCACGAAGTCGCCGGTAGGTCCCTTCACGTCGCCCAACAGCCAGCCCATGATCCGCCACGGCATGGCCGGTGTCGATCCCTGCAACTGGCTGTTCGACCCCGGTGCCGTCATCGACTCTACGGGTCAGGGATGGATAGGTTTTGGCGGCGGCGACCCGCAGTCGTCGGGCTCGAAGCTGTGGCCGGGCAACTCGCGCATCGCCAAGCTGAAGCCCTCGATGACGGCCATCGACGGCAGTGCCGTCAACATGCCGGCGCCCTACCTCTTTGAGGCCAGCGAGCTGAACATCATCGGCGGACGCTTCGTCTATACCTACAACACGTCGTGGAGCGACCGCAACGACTGGTCGAAGTTCGAGAAGCGAAACGGCCAGCCGGCCCCCTCGTCGTGCAGTATGTGCTACATGGTGAGCGACAACCCGCTCGACCCCAACTCCTGGGAGTATCGCGGTGAATATGTGCCCAACGAGGGCAACTTCGGCATGGGCTGGGGCAACAACCACACCCACCTCCACAAGTTCCAGGGCAAATATTACCTCTTCTACCACTCCACGGTGCTGGAGTCGGCCATGAAGGACGGCAAGGCCATGGACGGCGGCGCCTCGGGCTACCGCTCCATCGGCGTCAACGTAGCCACGGTGAACGAGTCGAAGCAGACCATCAATAAGATGACGCTCAACAAGACGGGCGTCACCGCCATCCGCAACCTCGACCCCTACCAGCTGCAGGAGGCTGAGACGATGGCCACCTGCGGCGGCTTCACCTACGAGGACTTCAGCAACATCACCAAGAACACCGGCATCAGTTCCCTGGGCAACGATGCCTCACGGGCCCTGCAGCTGAAGCTGAAGGCCGGCGCCTGGACCCAGCTGCGCAAGGTGGACTTCGGCACCGAGGGCGCTGGCTCGTTCATGCTGCGCGCCAAGGGCACGGGCACCGTGGAGATACGCTTAGGCACCAAGACGGCAAAGCCCGCCGCCTCGCTCGACTTCACGTCGACCGCCTACCAGGACTTCAATATCCCTGTGGACCCTGCCGTCTTCAAAGGGGTAAAGACCGTCTTTCTCGTCTGCACAGCAGCCACCACCGCCTATATCGATGCCTGGCAGTTCTCAAGAGAGACTCCCGATGCCGTTACCGCTCCCACAGCCCCGGCAGTCACGCTTCCTGACCGTTCCTATCGCCTGGACGGTTCGCCCGTCAACAACGCCACCCAGCGCCGCGGTCTCATCATCGAGCACCGGGACGGACAGAGCCGCAAGCGGATAGTCAGATAACTATTATAATACTCATCGACAATGAAGAAATAACTGTTATAATACTCATCGACAATGAAGAAAACACTATTGTTATTGGTTGCTGCAATAGCAACCTGGGCCACGGTTTACGGGCAAACCAGTTTTACGAAAGCCACCACACTCTATCTGCTGCACAGCAGCGGTAACCACTTGGAATGTGGAACCGACAACGGCGGATGGATAGAAGCCTCCACCAAAGCCAGTCCGCAACAGATGACTCTGACCCCCGACGGAAAAGGCTACTACACCATTCAGGTGGCCGGGCAGGAGAAGTTCCTGTCGAAGACGGGTGAATGGAACTCGCTCTTCATAGCCGACGCAGCGGGCGACGAGGCCAAATGGACCATCGAGCAGGCCATGGGACAGTACGTGAGACTGCGCTGCAAGGCCAACAGCAAATATTTAGGCTCTGACAGCAACGACGGCCACCAGAAGGTCTATACCAACAAGGACGGCAACGACATGAAGCACATGTGGTACTTCAGCGACAACGTGAAGCAGGCACCCCCTACCGACACCCTCAACTACACGGTCTGTCCGCAGCTCGTTCGCCAGCACTTCGACGGCTGGGGCGTCTCGCTCTGCTGGTGGGCCGGCCAGTGCGGCAAGTGGACGGACAAGAAAATCGACGAGATTGTAGAGTTGCTGGTCAGTCCCACAGGTCTGAACTACTCGCACTTCCGCTATAACATCGGCGGCGGCGACGACCCCGAGAACCGCCACTGCAACCTCCACCACATGGGTGGCGGCAAGGGTCTGCGCGCCGAGATGGAGGGATTCAAGGACTTCAGCGGCGACGAATACCACTGGGACCGCGATGCCGCCCAGCGCAAGATCATGCTGAAGATCAAGGAGAAACGGCCTGATGCCGTCTTCGAGGCGTTCAGCAACTCATGTCCGTACTACATGACCTACAGCGGCTGCGTCAGCGGCAACGCCGACGGCGGCAAGGACAACCTGAGACCCGAGTACTACGAGGAGTTCGCACACTACCTGGTAGATGTCTGCAAGCACTACAAGGATGTATACGGCATAGAGTTCAAGACGCTGGAGCCTTTCAACGAGTCGGTCACCAACTTCTGGTTTGCCAACGGCCCGCAGGAGGGTTGCCACTTCGACTACCAGTCGCAGGTGAAGTTCATCCGCGTGCTGGAGCCTATCCTCCGCGAGTCGGGCCTCAACACGGTCATCTCGGCCTCCGACGAGACCAACATCGGACTCAGCGTCGAGGGCTTCAAGCAGTACAAGAGTGCCGGCATACTGCCGCTGGTGGGACAGTGGAACACCCACACCTATTCGGGCAACAATGCCGACCGCACCCGCCTGGCCCTGCTGGCCCATCAGAACAAGAAGCCGCTCTGGATGAGCGAGACCGGCTCGGGCGGCAACGGCATCGGCGGCAACCTCGCACTGGCACAGCGGCTCATCGACGATATGCGCTACATACAGCCCGAAGCCTGGATTGACTGGCAGTACATGGAGGAGGCTAACGACCAGTGGTGTACCATCCGCGGCAGCTTCGCCAACCAGACCTACCAGAAAGTGAAGAACTTCTACGTGCGCCAGCACTGCTCGCGCTTCATCCGTCACGGCTACGACATCGTCACCTCGCCCTGTGCACAGTCGCTGGCTGCTGTCAATGCCGACCGCGACACGCTGGTACTCGTCCTGCTCAACGAAGGGGCTAAAAGCATTCACAACATTGACCTCTCGCTCTTCAGCGACCTGCCGACGCTCAGCAGCATCAAGGCTTACCGCACGTCGGCCAACGAGAACTTAGCAAGCACCAAGACAGGCATCACTCTCAACGACAGGAAGCTGAAGGTCATCATGCCGACCCAGTCGATCGTCACTCTCATCATTCCCGCCCACAGTACGGAGAGAGGGGTGAAAGAACTGCTGCGCGACGGCGACGAATACCTCATCATACCGCGTCACGAAACGACGCGCGCCATCACGGCAACAGGCAGCAAGGTGACCATCGAAGACCTCAACTACAGCGACGCACAGCGCTGGACGCTGAAGGACATGGGCAACGGCACCTACGGGCTGCAGAACGCCCTCGGACTACGGCTCACAGCCCATCGCAACAGCAGCAGTTCGTCGCTGACAGCACAGAAGGCCGAGGCCAGCGAACAGGACTTCTACATCGACGTCGTTGACTATCCGTTCTTCAAGATTCTGGCCAGCCGGGGCCGCAGCCACGGCTTCGACCTGAGCAACGAATCGACGGCCGCCGGCACCACGGTCACCGTCTGGCAGTATCAGGACAGCAACCCCACCCCCATCCACCGCCAGTGGATGCTCATGCCGCTGACTGCCTCAGAGGTCACCGACGGGATTAAGGAAATAAGTCAGACCCCTGGAGACACATTCGCAAATAGTACATCAACAAATGATACCTATTTCGACCTGTCAGGCAGGCGCATACCGCGCACTCAGCTACAAAAGGGCATCTACATCATCAACGGGCAGAAGGTGGTGATACGTTAACGATGAACACAGTGAGACCTACTTTTCTGATTTCCGTCATTCCGTCACCTTCGCCTTATCTGCCTCATACTTAGCGTGTTACGTAGTGACGGATAGTGGTGACGGATGTAAAAAAGCGGTGGGTTTTGAACGAAACCCACCGCTTTTTGAACTTTTCTCAGCCTTATTCTACAATAACCTTCTTGCCATTGCGAATATACAGTCCCTTCCTTAACGGAGAATCGGGTGTGGAGAACTGTGAGCCGACCCTGCGGCCCTGCATGTCGAAGACTGCACCGTCAGACGCGGAGCCGTCAGTCACACCTGACCTATCCACATCACGGACGGAAGTCACCATCGAGGCATATTGGTCGTCATTGCTCAGGAAGACATCTTCAACGGCAATGGTTCCTGCCTGATTGGCGCGGAACAGCACCTTATAGACGGCTGAAGGATCCATTACTGTGTTATTGTAGGTCATGTCGTGCAGGTCAATGACTATCGTTGTCTTGTCACCAATAGCCTCTTTGTAGCCTATCAAGTTCTTCTTCATCAGCCTGACCTCCCCATTGGCGGTCTGTGGCTCCTTCAACTTGACCACCAGGTACTTAGAGCCCGACATATCGACAGGATTGGTATACGTCCAGCCCATCAGGAGGGCTTTCGTTGCCGTAAACGTATGGTTAGACTCTTCGTAGGTGCCGCCGGGAGCCACGGTGATGTCGTCGGAGAGGAGCGAGAACAGGGGATACTTACCCATGGGCATCAGCGCGGCCTTGGCATAGCGCTTGCCTATGGTGCGGTAGCCGGCAGCGTTGAAGTGCCAGGGGTCCTTGCCATTGCCGGGGCAGCCCTCGGAGCTGATGACGTAGCTGTTGGGGACGACGCTGGGCATACGGGCCACCTGGGTGTTATGGCCCCAGCAGGCACCGCCCTGATCCTGGCGCAGCGTCTCGCCGACGAAGAGAGGCACACTGTCCGTACCGAGACCGAGGTCCTTGAGCATGTCGTTATAAATCTTCTTCACCATATTCGGCCAGTTGGGGTCGCCGTTGTTCGAACAGCCCTGATGCAGCAGGATGCCCTTGATGACACCCACCTGCTGGGCCTTCTTGGCCATCTCGATGATGCGGCCGTAGGGGTTGCCACCGTAGTGGTTCTTGGCCAGGATTGCCCACCACTCGTTGGGGTTCTGCTGCATCTTCTGCTGGTACTTGTCCTTGTCAAACATCTCGATGGGGGAGCCGCCCATAGCCACGGGGATGACGCCGATGCGCACCTCCTTGGGCAGGTATTGACACATGGTGCGCCCGAAATAGTCGGTAGGGCCGAGACCGCCGGCGGGACTGACCAGCGGGGGTGTGGCCTGATACCAGTTGCCCGCCGTGCGCGATGGACTGTCGAATTTGCAGGTCGCCAGGAGTCGGAAACGCTTGTCGATGCCGGTCTTGTCGACGGCCTCTGGCTGGGCATTGCCCTCCATGTTGGACTGTCCGAAGCAGATATAGATGTAGAAGTTAGGATCAACGTCGGCATTCGCTCCAAGGAGCACGGTGGCCAACAGCACCGTCACGAGTAAAAATTTTCTCATTGTTATTTAGATAATTGATTAACGTATTTCACCGTTTCGCCGTTGCCCTTCAGGATGTCGGCAAAGGTCTGCGGGCTGATAGTGACAGGACCACGCATGAACTCCGGGACATTATAACACTTGAGGAACTGGCGGTGATAGTCAGGATTGGCCTGCGGCAACTCGAAAGGACGACTGCAACGACCGTCCTTATCGATATGGGCAAAGAACGGACGGGTGTAGGTGCCATCGTCACGGCGACTGCTGAAGACGAGCCAACGGCCGTTGGACGACCAGGTGTGATAGCTCTCGGTATCGCGGGAGTTGGCCTCGTAGAGCGGTCCGACGACATCGCGCTGTAAGTCCAGCATCCAGAGGTCGGCATCGTGGTGCCAGATGTGGAAGTAGCCGTATTTGGCCATCGTGAAGACCAGGAAACGGCCATCGGGCGAGATGCGGGGCAGGACGGCACTCTGATTCAGACTGTCGGCAGAGAATACCAACTCACGAGGGCCGAACTGCCGGCTATCGGGATCGAAGTTCTTCTTATAGAGGTTATACTTGAGTTGGTCATAGTGGTTAATGACGTCACGGGTTCTCGTCAATGTGGTATCACGGTTGAAATGGGCACTGCAGTAGTAGAGCGTCCGTCCGTCGGGAGCCCAGGCCGGGAATACCTCAAACTCTGTGGTGTCGTTCTCCAGATTGGTCACCTCATCCCGCTCCACATCGTAGGCAATGATGTCGCTCTCTAAGTCATAGACCTCAACCTTGTCCGGATGAACCGTATGAAAATTCTGATGAGTTTTGTCTGTGGAGTAGACGATGAGGTTCAACCAAGGATGCCAAGCGGGATAGACACCTGCCGACAGGATGGAGTCATTACGCATGTTCACCTTCTTCAACTTGCCGTCATAGGCAATGACGGTACCACCGCTCTTCTGACGGGCATGAAACTGCATACGCTCCGGGTTCCACTGCTGATAATGGTGGCAGTTGATGCACTGTCCCTCCTTCTCGAAGCCACAGAGCATATTGTCGTAGATGACGCTCTCGTCGTAGTTCTCCAGACAGCGCTGGCTGATGGTCAGCGCCTCGTAACTGACGAAAGAAGGCGGAATAAGGCGGTAACTCAGATAAGGGTCAATGCTATCGCCTGACACATAGATATTAAACGGTTTGTAGTGCGTCCACTGGTCAGCATTGCGGGCGTAGACGTCGACTTGGATGGTGTCAGCTTTCGTCACTAACGAGCGCCATTCACTTTGCGACGGTTGCATCTTACCGGCGCACACTATCTCCTCGTCGCCTGCTGAATAGCGGGCCACCATCTCGTCAGCCTGCTCATCGAGCTGAAACGTCAGGGGAGCAATGTTCACGGGGATGGTCACCTCCTTATAATCAGGATAGATCTTGGGCAACTGGTCGCTCTCCGCAAAGTCTGTCGGAACGGAAGGGCCACAGCCCGTCACCACCAAGCAACAACAAACGATATATAACAGATGTTTCATAACCTTTACTCTTCTTGTATAACTTAATACTCTGGCAGGTGATTCATCACATAATATTCGTAATAATAGGTCTGACCAAAGAAGGGATACAATCCCTGTCGGGCCACCTCAATGTCTGCATCATTATAACGCGAAGCTGCCTCCATAAAACGTTGGAAGGAGTCCTTCACGCCAGCGGCGAAAGGCATCTTATCGAGATTCGGACGATGTTCCAGATAGCCAAAGAGATAGGCAGCCTCCTGATAATAGACAGGTATGGCATCGTCTGGATGCTGGTTGACATAGTCATAGAAATGATACCAGAACTGCTTGGCATTGCGTGTCCAGAGCGAGGCCAGGAGTGTCTGTTCCATGAATAGCGGGTTACCAGCATAGGTACTACTGGCCAACTGGTTCATCAGGAAACGCTCCACATTTCCCTCGTCAGCATTCAAGTCATTATCGTAGTGCATCATCAGGCGGACAGGCCCATACTCCGGATGACGGGCTAAAGCCGCCGTATCACCAATAAGTTTTCTATTCTGTTCAGCCCAGTCCTTGAAACACAGTGTGTGGTCTAACAGTCCCAAATACTTACGGGCAGAAGCTTTCTCTCCATTCAGGATGGCACACTTAGCCAGCGTCTTCAAGTGTTCGGCCCGCCAACCGAACTCGACGCCCATCTCAGTACTGAGACGGACACTATAGTTCAACATTCCGTACTGGTAATAGGTGAGGGGGCCTATTTCCAACATGGTGCGCATACCATAGGGCGCATTATATGGTTTGGAGCCGTTCTTATACAAATACATCTCACTACCCTGACGGCCAAGGCGTCCCAAGGCCAGATTCTTCATCATCACAATAGCACGGGTAGGCTCATCCTGCTGACGGGCTGCCTCCTGCAGCACATCTTCCCAGGCAAGCTTCTCTATATGATGCTGCATGGCCAGTTCGCGGTGGAAGTTCTCGTCCTTGAACCAAAAATGGAACACACCGAATGCCACAGCAACCAAAATGACAACCTGAGCAATGATAGGTTTCAGGGGCTTGACAGCCGACTTCAAGGGAACCAAGGCCAGCACCACGAAGAACAGCGCCAACAGATAATAAGGAACATAATAGGCGTGATACTCCTCGGTGACATAGAAAAGGGGAAGTCCAGCATAATAGATATTCGCCAAGTTCGTCTGGTAGTAAATAAAACGGTAGCAGAACAGCGGTACGGCTACAACACTCAGGAGAGCTACCACCGTGTCAACCAACGTATGCTCCTTCAGACGCCACGACCAAATAGCCATCAGTAAGGTGACGGCAAGGCCATAAATACCCATCAACGGATAGCCGATGGCACAGGTAAGAAAAACGAATATTGTACGCAGATAATATTTAGAAGGCAACAGACGATATACCCACAACAATGCTGCTACAGCCGTTGTGCCAATGGTGGCCATAAAGAAATGACCTGGTAGTTTCAGTACGTAAATCCAATAGCCCTGATCTACAATAGCCAACAATAGCAGGGCAACGGGAATAAGCATCAAACTGGCCCATTGGCCGGGGACGCGGAACGTCCGTTTGACAAGCCACATCAGTAACAGCCACCAGCCACAAAGCAGCAATACACCTATCCATGGCCAGTAAAGGAACTGAACAAAGAAGGTGCTAACCCAACTGAGCAAGCCACCCGGCACCAGCGTCAGTTCTTTAAAGAACAGCGACGTACTTAAGAACAGGTTCATCTGCTGAATCTTCCACAGCAGATGGTACTCAAAGAAAAGCAGGGCACCGGCAATGACCAGCAATGCAGCGCCCCACAAGAGTAAATAGGACTTTTTCTTCATTTCACTGTTTACTTCCTAACGAACACAGGAATATGAGCCTTGTCGACAGCCGTCGTCACGGTCTGGCCCCCAGCATAGTGACGCCCGGTACGGTAGTCGTCCCAGCCACCTTTGTTCTTGGGCAGATAGGTCTTCCACTCCTTGACACCAGCCTCGGTCACAGGACTGATAAGCAGCATCGGTCCGAACATATACTCATACTTCTGCTGTAGGGCTACAGGGTCGTCGGCAAAGTCGAAAATCAGAGGACGCATCAGCGTGTAGCCCTCTTTGGCTATACGTTCTGCACACTGTTCGATATACGGTTTCAGCTTGTACCGCTCTTTCAGGCACTCGGCAATGATGGCCTGCGCCTCAGGACCATAGTTCCACGGTTCGGTATTGCTCATATAGCCGTGGACACGCATCAGCGGCAGATAGACGGACGTCTCTATCCAGCGGAGCATACGCTCGATGTAGTCCTGATTGGTGTACTGGTCGCCGGGACGGAAGAAGCCACCGGCATCGTAGGTCCACCAGGGGACACCCGCAGCCTGGACACCCAAACCGGCCACAATCTGCCGACGGAAGGTCTCCCAGTCGTTTCCTACGTCGCCACTCCACAGGGCAGAGCCATAGCGCTGGATGCCGGGGAATCCGCAACGAGTGAGGATGAAGACCCCTCCCGTCCTCCCCTGTTTAGGGGAGGTGCTTTGTTCTCCCCCTAACCAGGGGGAGCCAGAGGGGGTCTGACTCAACCCTTCGTAAACGGTCTTATTGACCAGCAACGGATAGACGTTACGAACCTGTTCGCCGGCCCACTTGCCGTTATTGACATGGCGACCGACGAGGTCATCGTTCTCTGGCTCGGTGGCGTCCTGCCACCACGCGTCGATACCGAGTGGCACCAGTCGCTGGGCGAAATTCTTCCAGTAGTCAGCAGCGGCATCGGGGTTAAAGAAGTCAATCCAATCAGTGCCGGGAATATAGTAGTTCTTGGCAACCATCTCATGGCCCACTTCAGAGTTCTTGTCAATCTTAGACCAGACGGAGAGCATCAGTCTGATACCCATGCGGTGCAGACTGTCGGTCAGCGCCTTCGGGTCGGGATAGTGGGTCTCATCGAAACGCATGGAGTTCCAACCGTACTTGCCCCAGTACTGCCAGTCCTGTACCAGCACATCGACAGGCATCTGTTCTTTCTTGAAACGATTAGCTGTCTCAAGTATTTCCTGTGATGAGTGGAAACGCTCACGACAGTGGATATAGCCTAACGCCCAGGAGGGCATCAGCGGTGACGGACCCGTCAGCTCACGGTAGGCAGCGATAATCTCGTCGGGCGAACCGATGAACACAGTATAGTCGACACTGACAGCAACGGGCGAACGGAACACCGTCTCATCGTTTACCTTCTTATAGTAAACAACAGGATGGTCGCCTCTCGACAATTCAGCTGAAAGCTGATGTTTTCCTGCCGTCAGGTGGACGATAGCCGACGTCGTGGGCGGCAACCACGTATTCTGCATATCAATGACTTTCTGGCCGTCAATCAGCAGATTATGGCGACGAGCCATCTTCTGACCGACATCCAAGAGCAGGGAATAGTCGCCTGCCTCGGCCACCTCGATGGTTCCTTCATAAAGGTTACGCTGACGTACCTCCTGCCGGCCACCTTCGGTTGTAGTGACGTTCACCACCTCGCTGGCCCCCTGTCCCTCACGGCGGACCAAGGACACGCTACGGTCGCAGGGATTGAAATCCACCAGTCCGTAATTGTTCCACAGAATACCGTAGCCCTTGCTCGACAGCAACATGGGCAGACTGATCTGGGTATTCACCTGCGTCAGCCGACGGCTGAGACCGCGGACGTTGGAATAGCCGTCCTGAAACTGTCCTAAGCCAAAGAGGAACTCATCCTTAGGTGACGCAAAAGCCAACGAGGCCTCACCATTACTCATCTGATGGCTCGTAGCCTTGAAGAGCACCTTACCCTGGCGGTTCTTCACCGTCAGTAACTGCCGACGGGCATCCACATCGACCTTGACATCCGCCGACTTCACCTCTCCATGCTTCACATAGAGCCAGTCGGGCAGTTCATTCTTCACTTCGCCTTCGGCATATTGTACCCTAACGGCATTACGGGCGACGGTCGTCACCGTCAGTTGCCCTTTTCCAAAGGGCATAGTCTTGGCCTGCACATTCAAGCCAAGCAGCAGTGTCATAGACAGCAAAAAAAGATTCTTTTTCATATCATAGGTTTTACGGGTACAAAGTTACAAAAGAAACAGCACAGAGCACCTTCCAAATGTTTCACTTTGTTTTCCACATGTTCCAAAATAGTGTTATAAAACAAAAAAACTTTAAAGAAATGTATAACATTGGAATATTTTCACTAATTTTGCTGCAAATATTATCAACTAAAACTTTCGACTATGAAGAAACTATCTATTTGTCTGATGACAATGCTGTGTACTCTGACTGCTAACGCACAGCCCCGCTGTAATGATGACGGAACGGTGACGTTCCAATACAAGAATGACTCTGCCCGGACGGTGATGGTTGACGTACAGTTTGCCGGCCGCAAGGAGATGACACGCGGAACCGACGGTCTGTGGACGGTAACCCTCGGACCGGTCGCCCCCGATATGTACCCCTACTGCTACATCGTTGACGGGGTGAGCATCATGGACCCCGAGAACCCGCAGTACTTCCCCAACGAGGGCTTTAAGAACAGCCTGCTCGAAATCAAGTCGAAGAACGGCCCGCTGCCCCACGACATACGCGACGTGCCCCATGGCCGAATAGAATACATACACTACTACTCCAAGAGCCTGGGCGGCACGAACACCGCTGTGGTTTACCTGCCACCCAGCTACAACACCATGGGTATGCAGTTCAACATGGGCGACCAGAAGAAGTATCCCGTCTTCTACTGCATCAGCGGAACCACCGACACCGAGGAGGTGTACTACAAGGTAGGCCGCATCAACTACATCCTCGACAACCTGCTGGCTGACAACAAGGCAAAGGAGATGATTGTCGTGCTGCCTTACGGCAACCCGACGAAGCTGTTAGCTACACCACCGGCTCCCGGCATGCCTCAGACACAGTTTGGCGGCGACATCTTCAGCAAAGATCTCATCAACGACCTGATGCCTTATATCGAGAAGAACTACCGCACCGTCAACAACCGCGACAACCGCGCCATTGGCGGCTTCTCACGCGGTGGCAACCAAGCGCTGTACAACGGACTGACGAACCTCGACAAGTTCTCGTATCTCTGCAGCTACAGTTCGTTCACATCGACGACCCTTCCCAACGTCTACGACAATGCCGATGCCACGAACAAGAAGATTCACCTCTTCTGGCTCGGCGTAGGAACCGATGACTTCCTCTACGGCAATGCCCGCGACTACATGGAATTTCTTGATACGAAAGGCATTAAGAGCGTCAAGGAATTTACCACCAACAAGTTCGGCCATACCTGGATGAACGCTAAGTATTTCCTATACAAGACACTGCCCCTGCTGTTCAACAAGAAGGCTGCCGAGGCTGCCATGAAGGAGGGCAAGCCGGCACCGGCCAAAACCGGTCAGGAGCAGCAGTTCACGCCCAGCGTCATGGCCCGTCTGTTCCCGCGTCCCATTATCTCGCCGGAATATTCTGAAGAGGGGATTACCTTCCGCTTCAAGGCTCCTGAAGCCAAGCAGGTGGAACTGGAGTGTGAGATGCTCCCCATGAACATGGTGATGGTTCGCGACTCCGACGGCGTCTGGTCAGCCACGCTGCATGAGTATCTGTTTGAGACCTTCAAATATTGCTTCATCGTCGACGGCACACCCGTGGCCGACCCCAGCAACATGTATCTCTCACCCGACCGCGGTTTCAAATACAGTGTGGCAGACAACCCGCATTCACCCTTCAACTTTGCTTCGCAAGGTGAAATCGAGCATGGACGTGTAGGCTACGACTTGGAGCGTCAGGAAGCGTGGTATACCTCTCCCATGCCTCAGCAGGGCCGCACGATGCCCGTCTTCATCCAGCTGGTGCCCGGCGAAGGCGACACCATGGAGAGCTGGTTCAAGGTGGGCGGAGCCGACGCCATCACCGACCGGCTCATCGCCGACGGCAAGGCCAAGCCCTGTATCATCACCACCAGCCAGATGGACTTCATGGGCGGTGGCGGTGGTGGCATGCAGATGCCCGGATTCCGTATCAACACCCTCAAGGCCGACGACTATCCCACCTGGACACAGCGTCGTCGTGCATTGGTAAAGCTGCTGCTTGACATAAAGAAACAACCCGACCCGCAGTTCCCGGGCTTCGGCGGTGGCGGTGGCTTCGGCGGCGGCCGTCCCGGTGGCGGCGGTGGTCGTCGTGGCGGCGGTGGCGGCTTCCCCGGTGGTGGCGGTGGATTCCCCGGTGGCGGCGGTTTCTAAATCAATACGAAACACTAACATTAAACAACCAATATGAAAAAAACAGTTTTGGCGGCCATGACCGCCATGATGGCCTTGACCAGCGCGTCGGCCCAGAACAAGTATCCCTGGCAGGATCCGAAGATGCCTACCGCAGACCGCGTAGAAAACCTGCTTGGTATGTTGAAACCCGACGAAAAGGTCGGACTGATGATGAACAAGTCGGCATCCGTTGACCGCCTCGGCATCCCCAGCTACAACTGGTGGAGCGAGGCCTGCCACGGCGTGCGCCAGGGCGGCTACACCGTCTATCCGCAGCCCATCGGCATGGCCGCAGCCTTCAATGCGCAGTTAGTCTACGACGTCTTCTCGCAGGTGAGCGACGAGGCCCGTGCCAACTGGAACCGCTCCGACCACAACCAGTTCAACGTGCCGCAGGGCGTCACCTACTACCCCGGCAACCCGGAACTGACATTCTGGTGTCCGAACGTGAACATCTTCCGTGACCCACGGTGGGGACGCGGACAGGAGACCTGCGGCGAAGATCCGTATATGAACGCTATTCTCGGACTGCAGACCGTCCTCGGCATGCAGGGCAACGACCCACACTACCTGAAGACCCACGCCTGTGCCAAGCACTACGCCGTTCATAGCGGTCCGGAGCCTCTGCGCCACTCGATGAACGTAGAGCCGACAAACCGCGACCTGTGGGAAACCTACCTGCCGGCATTCAAGACTTTGGTAAAGAAAGGTAACGTGCGCGAAGTGATGTGTGCTTACCAGCGCTTCGAAGGAAAACCATGCTGCACCAGCGACCGCCTGCTCATCGACATTCTGCGCAACAAATGGGGCTATGACGGTTTGGTGGTCACCGACTGCGACGCCATCAACAACTTCTTCAACCGTGGTCAGCATGAGACGCATAAGGATCCGCTGTCAGCTTCTGTCGACGCCGTACTCAACGGTACTGACCTGGAGTGTGGCAAGGTCTTTATGAACCTGGCCGATGGTCTGAAGCAGGGCCTCATCAAGGAGACTGATCTCGATGGTCATCTGCGCCGCACACTGACGGGTCGTTTTGAATTAGGTATGTTCGACCCTGCCGACATGCTGCCCTGGGCCAAGCTCGGCCCTGACGTCATCAGCAGCGAGAAGCATGACCAGTTGGCTACTCAGGCTGCCCGCGAGTCGATGGTGCTGTTGGAGAACAACAACGGCGTGCTGCCCCTCTCGAAGAGCATCAAGACGCTGGCCGTTCTCGGTCCTAATGCTGATGACGTGGAACTGCTAAATGGTAATTACGGAGGTACGCCCACCAAGGAGCACCAGCACTCGCTGCTCGAGGGTATCAAGGCTGCTCTGCCCAATACCAAGATTCTCTACCAGAAGGCTTGTGAACTGAACGACGAATACACCACTGTCCATCACCTACAAGAGTTTAACGACGGTAAGGGCGTACTCGTTGAGTTCTGGAACAACAGGGACACCAACTTCGAAAATCCCGACAAGACCGGCTACTACAACGAGCTGAACTTCTCGACTTTCGGTGCCTGGGGCTTTGCCGAGGGCATCAACAACGATAATCTTGCCGTCCGCATCAGCGGTAAGTACACGGCTACGTTTACCGGTGAGATGAAGTACACGCTCTCCACCGACAATGGCTACATCCTGAAAATCAACGGTGAAGTCGTCGAGGAGAACAAGGGTGGCGGCGGTCGTCGTGGTGGCTTTGGCTTCGGACGCCGTGGCGCGGAATACAAGTCGTTCAATGTGGAGAAGGGCAAGGACTACGATGTCGTCATTGAATACCGTCGCGGTAATGGCAACTTCGCCATGCTGCGCGGCGACATCTGCGAGCGCAAGCTGGCTGACTTTACTGACCTGGCCAAGGAAATGAGCGTGGCCGACGCCATCATCATCATCGGCGGTATCTCTGCCCGTATGGAGGGTGAGGGCGGCGACAAGCAGACCATCGAACTGCCGAAGGTGCAGCAGCTGCTCGTTCAGGCTATGCACAAGACTGGTAAGCCCGTCATCTTCGTCAACTGCTCAGGCTCGGCCATCGCCTTCGGTTCGGTCGAAGGTCAGTACGACGCCCTGCTACAGGCTTGGTATCCCGGTCAGGGTGGCGCCAAGGCATTAGCAGAAGTGCTCTTCGGCGACTATAACCCCGGCGGCAAACTGCCCGTGACCTTCTATCGTTCGAACGACGACCTGCCCGACTTCATGGACTACTCGATGAAGAACCGCACCTACCGCTACTTCACCGGTCAGCCCCAGTATGCCTTCGGCTACGGTCTGAGCTATACCACTTTTGCCTTGGGTAAGGGAAAGCTGTCAGGCAAGTCAATGAAGAAGAACGGCAAGGTGACCGTCACTGTCCCCGTGACCAACACCGGCAAGCGTGAAGGTACAGAGACCGTTCAGGTTTACGTGAAGCGCCTCAACGATGAGGGTGCTCCCATCAAGGCCTTGAAGGGCTTCCAGAAACTGAGTCTGAAGCCCGGTGAGACCAAGACAGCCACCGTCACGCTGGACGGCGAGGCCTTCGAATACTACGACGAGGCCATCGACGAACTGAGCGTAAAAGCCGGACAGTACAAAATCCTCTATGGAACGTCTTCGCTCGACAAGGATTTGCAGAGCTTCGACTTTACGGTAAAGTAATTATTGCTCATCGGCCCAGTCACTAAAGACTCTTGAGGCAGCATCGCTTCCGTTGCCTTCATCCATAGTGGCGGGCGATATACTGATGACAAAATCATCATCCAACCGATTGGAACCAGTCAACAGAGCTTGTTCCAATCGGTTTTCTATTTCCTCCGACTCAGGGGTAATATATCTTTTCCTTCCCACTTGTCGTATTTATTTAACGAGCACCTTCTTACCCTTTTCCACATATATACCTGCCCTGGGTGATTTCGTTTGCCTTCCGCTCAAGTCGTAATGGGGGACTGCAGCGTCAGAGTTTCTTCCATCTATCGTCTGAATGGCCGTAGGCACACCATCAATCAGGATGCGGGCCTCAGAAGGATTCGTCACACTGAAATAAGCGCAATAGGCGGGCAACGAACCGGAAGTGAGTCGTTTGAGTGAACCGTCAGTAGCCAGGTAGGCAGGCGCTTCCATGAGTTTGTCATAATCTCTCTGCTCAAGAAGACCCACGAACTTGAATTGCTCATTACCATCGGCACTACCCTCTGTGACAATATCACAAGCATCGCTGAACGTAAGGTTTTTCAGGTCGTTGACGGGTTTGACAAGATAGGGTTTGCCTGCCGTTATCTCATGTGCATCAGTAAATGCCATCGTATAGTCATTGACCGAGGAGAACTTCTTCAGAGCCACATCAGCCCCCAATGCATCCCTGACCTGCTCCCCCGTCAACGAAAAAGGGAGGCACAACGTGTTCCAGTAGCTGCTGGAGAGCTTGCGGTCAATAGTGGTCTGTACCTGCAGTTTGCCATTCACCAGCCTTACCTTCACCGTCTGCTTGCCAAGGGTCAGCTGTCGCTGTTCGTTGGCGGTAACGATGGTGATGGGATTCTGGCCTTTGATGAGGTTGATCAAGGTGACGGTAGTTGGGTCATTGTCGTCAACAACGGTCTCCACACCTGTTCCCTTGATAAAGAAAAGGATGGTCTGAGCAACAGATCGATTCTGCGAGGCCGTGAAGGTGGCTGCCGACTGGCTGTCGCTGACGGTGGTCTTGACATTGAAAACGGGAGCACCAAGTTCGGTGACGACACCGCTTAACGGACAGCTTGTCGTGCTTCCGCTAAAATTCGACAGCAACAGATAGGCCGTTTTGTCGGGGTCAAAGACGAGGACGCCATTCCAACCTTCAGGAGTTGTCAACTGCTGATTCTGAGCCGACAGTCGGGCGGTAGTCTCTGCATCGACGTTCGAGTAATAGACGATGGCACGGCGGTCGACGACCTCATTCTGACTGACGTTGCGTGTCGTGTTGCTATACGACGTGTAGAGCTTGGCCGTCATAATGGAGTTGTTACTGGCTCTTTCACCGAAAGCCATCTGCTTATCGCCAAGAGCGTTGATACCCAGTGTGTTGTCGATATTCACCCATGGGCCGTCCATCCGCGTAAAGGTGGCACCGTCCAACTGCCGGTGACCATCTTTGGTATAAAGGGTACGCTTGGTACGAGTCAGTTCGTCGACGCTGATAGCCATCAATCCTCCTTTCTCGGCAGTAATCGTAGCAGCAGCCTTCGCACGTACATTATCTATATATATAACGGCATTGCCCAGCGTAGAGTAGATGGCAAAGCGGTTGTTCAGCGTGTTGTCGTTGGTATTGAGTTCACCATTCATGATATAGCTATCGCCGTCGAGCTGATAATGGCCGCTGACCACGGGCGTAGCGTTGGTTCCCTTACCCTGCACCTCATACCAGCCGAGGAAGTTACCAGTGTTATTGGCACGGAAAGGTACGATGATTTTGTTCTTGTCGACTGAGTTAGCGGCAATATAGCCCGTATAGCTTTTCAGTCCCGTACTCCAGGAGAAGCAGGTGAAACGGTCGTCAGTGGCGGCGCGGACAATGTTCTGCGAAGCAAAATGCTTTGCCTGCGAATAACTTCGGTTGAAGTCATCCCACGTAGTAGCGGTCATGTCGGTAGTAGAGAGTACTTCATGCATCAGCCAGGTCATCATGACACGATGAGCCTCAACGCCCATACGGCGGGCACCGACGTCGGCCCGCAGCAGCCACGAGCCGTCCTGCGTAGTGGTCTGGCGGGCCTTGATCATCTTGTAGGCCAGGTTCTCGAGCATCAGCGCATGAGGGTCGCGCAGGAAGCAGGCATTGGTCGAGTACGACGTTATCTGGTCGTAGAGAAACAGGCTCCAGTCGTTGCCGTTGGGCATGGCCAGTTCGCCGTCGGCGAGTGCCAGCCAGTAGAGCACCTCCTCCATCACCTTGTCGTTGTTGTGCATCAGGGCGTTGGTCTTCCACTTCTCGGTGCCGTGAAGTCCCTGCTGGAACAGCTTCAGGGCTAAGGCGGCCTCGCCTAACTCCTGGATGACGACATTCTGATAGGAGGTGTGGAAGTAGTTGTGGTTCTGCAGCGTGTAGTCGTCGTACAGGTTATTGCCCTTATATAGGTCTTTCACGGTCTTCGTGTCGTAGTCGGGGTCGATGACGGTATTATCCGTGGCATCGTCTTTCTGGGAATAACTGTTGATGGCAAACTCCCGCAGACGGGCAAACCACTGCGGAGCCAGCGGGTCGTTGGGGAACAGTCCCAAGGTGGCAGCCAGCACATCGGCTTCCCAGCCATTCTCCTCTGACTTCGTGTCGCCGCTGTAGCCCGTGGGTATCGTGCGGTTGAGCTCGTAGTTGCACTCAGCCTTCAGCAGCTGGTAGATATAGTTCCTCTGGGTGTCGCTGAGCTTGTCCCACTGGAAGAAGGCGCTGTAGGCCACCGACATAGCCCATAGGGACGATTCCCAAGCGAAGTCGCCCGTTGACGTCGAGCCCCAGTAGTTGTTACCCGAGCAGACTTTCAGCTTGTTGGCCTTATGGGTAGAGTAGGCAAAGACGAGGCTCTTCATGGCCATCGTCTCCAGGTCGTTCCACGTCACGCCACTGGGCAGCGTCACCTTTCCCTTGCCGTATTTCACGAGGAAGGCGCAGATCATCGACAGGTCGGCATTGGGACGGACACCCTTCTCGTCATTGGCCATGGTGTTTTCACCCTTGAAGCAGCCGCAAACCTCGTTGATGTCATTAGGCCATTGGCAGTCTTGGAAGTCATTCTTCAGATAAGTGGCAAAGTTGGCCAGCATCTGCAGCAAGTCGGCCTTCATGGCACCTTCGGCAACGAAATCGCCAAGCACGACACCCTCTGTTGGACTGTTGACATCGGTCTCTGTGGGATCCGTGGGGATCTCGTAGTCATCTGACAAACGGAAAAGCTGTACCTTATCTATCATGACACAGGAGCCGCCCGACAGCCATGTCACTTCAAAACCGATGGTAGCACTACCTTCGGCGGTCTGTTCGAAGTCCACAGTATTGGTATTCCACGGCATCGTGACAACAAAGCACCCCGTACTGCCTTGATCGAAGGCAACGTCTACGCGCTTAACACCGGCCGTCAATGCGATGGTAGAGAAGGCACTATTGGCATAGCCCGAACGTAAACTAGCCGCCAGCCGGTACTTACCTTTAGGTAGCGAGGCAATGGTCTGACGAACAGTAGTTGTCCCGGTGCTCCATCCCATGCGTAGATAGTAAGCCTGAGTGCCGTCGGCCAGTGTCGTCACTTTTCCGAAGTTGTTATCGGTATAGCAGTCTTTGGTCACGATAAGACTGACGGCGTTGGCGCCGTTGTTCACCGTCCAGTCCTTCGGGGCATTGACTTTGTAACCGCGCAGTCCGTCGGCACTATTGTTTTCTGCCTGCAACGATGCGATATTGTCGCCTTCAAACGAAGCATTGCGGAGGTAAGTAGCCGTAACGTCAGTCATGTTTTGTGCCCTGGTCACCATGGCCAGTACAAGTGCTAAGCACGTGGTTAGTAGTCTGTAGTTCATATAGTTTTTATCTCAAAAGTTTTATAATACGGTGCAAAGATACGAAAAAGTCACCACTCTCCACTCACCACTCACCACTTTTTTGTAACTTTGCCCCAAAATTTACCATTAATAAAGAACCAAAAGAATGTTTTCGGCATTGTTTTCAGTTATCTTGGTCATCAACGAGTTGATGGCCAGCAACGCGGGGCAGGCAATGAGTCCCGCCATCAATTTCGACAGTTGGATTGAATTATATAATCCTTCCGACCAGACCGTAGACCTTAAAGGCATGATCCTCAGCGACGGCTATGGCAACCGCTGGCAGATGCCCGCCGACATAGGGAGTGTTCCCGCCAAGGGTTTCAAGGTGGTATGGCTTGGCTCCAACGACAGTAAGGCTACGCAAGCTCCTTTCAAACTCGACTGCGACGGCGGTTCCATCTCCCTCACCGATAAAGACGGTACGCTCATCACCAGCATGACCTACCCCGAAGGCAAGAGCCGCACCTCTTATGCCCGCAAGACCGACGGCGGCGAGGAATGGGGCTGGACGGACGATGCCACACCCGGCGCTACAAACACCACGGCTAAGTTTGCTGAGAAACGGCTGGATGCGCCGGTTGTCAGCATTGACAGCAAGTTGTTCACCAGTACGCTCAACGTCAAAGTGGATATTCCTGAGGGAACAACCCTGCTATATACCACCGACGGCAGTCTGCCCAAGATTGAATCACCTTGGAAGAACAACGTCATTAATAGCTCTTGCGAAGGCACTGACGCCTCCTGTTTCGTCTGTCGCGACGGTAACGGCAATGGCGACGTAAACCGCATCACCGATGGCATAGGCTTCAACGGCTCACGCGGCATCAAGGTTCACTCCGTGGCCAATGCTGAAAAGGACTACACCACGCAGTTCTTCGTTTACAGCCCCGACCACATCTGGCAGACGGGCGAGCGCTACCGCTTCCGTATGATGGTACGTGCCGACAAGGCCGCCAAGGTCAACATCCAGGCGCACCGCACGCCGGGCGACTACATCACCGGCGGCATGATGGGCGGTTCGTTCAACGTCACGACGGAGTGGAAGGAGTTCGTCTTCGAGGGCACCGTCACCAAGGAACAGGCCGACGAGCAGACCACCGGCGGCGGTGGCGGAGGCTGGGGAGGCTGGGGCGGCTGGTGGAACCCCGTCGTCACCACCTACGCCCTGCAGACCATTGCCTTCAACCTGAACGACGACAAGACGACTGACAACAACTTCTACTTCGACGATATCTCGTGGGAGTCATACGAGGAGATATCCACCAAGGAGAGTAAGGACGGCAAGTTCACCGTCAAAGAGACCACTAATCTTACCGTCCGTCTGTTCCAGGACGGCTACCTGCCCAGCGTCCCCGTCACCCGCAGCTATATCCAAACCTCTAACAAGTACACGCTCCCCGTCATTTCCATCGTCGGCGACCAGAAGTACTTCACCGACCCGAAGATTGGCTTCGACTGCGACGGTGACGGCACCAACGGCAAGACCGGCAACGGACAGGACCAGCCCAAGAACTACAACTGCGACTGGGATCGCCCTGTGAACTTCAGCTATCTAAGCCCCAAGGGCGAGATGCTCTTCAATCAGGATGTCAATATCAGCGCCTCAGGCGGATGGACGCGTTCCCAGAGTCATCGTTCGTTCAAACTGAAATCCAGCAAAGTCTTCGACGGCCAAAACCGCTTTGACTACTCGTTCTTCCCACAAAAACCTTATATCCGCAGCAAGGTGCTGCTCATCCGCAACGGCGGTAACGACATCTGGACCCACAACGCCCGCTTCCTAGACCCTGCCTTGGAGACCATTATCCAACGTTCGGGCATTGACATTGACGTGCAGTCCTACGTGCCCGTCATTGAATATGTGAACGGTCAGCTGCGCGGCGTGCTGAATATGCGTGAGCCGAACAACGACAAGTTTGCCTACGCCAACTGGGGTTACGATGACGAGGAGCTCGACGCCTTCGAGAACATGGAGATGAAGAATGGCAACGACTCTGTCATCAACCGTATCTTCGAACTGGGCCGCAACTGCACGGACGACGCTGCCTACGAGGAACTGAAGACGCTCCTGGATATCGATGAGTTCACCAACTACATGGCTGTCACCATGTTCCTCGACAACGACGACTGGCCCAACAACAACATCAAGGGCTACCGCAGCCGACTGGATGGCCGCTACCGTTTTGTCAGTTTCGACCTCGACTACGCCTTCGCCCTGCGCAACTTCAACAAGGACAACGACGACCCCTTCAAGTACTTCGTCCGCTTCAAGGATGCTGACAAGGTGTATGACGAGGGCAACAAGAACCGTGAGATTGTACGCCTGCTGCTCAACCTCTTAGGTCGCGACGACTATCGCCGCAAGTTCATTGACACCTTCTGTCTCGTCGGCGGTAGTGTCTTCGAGCCTACCCGTGCCGGAGAGATTGTCGACGAACTGCTGGTCGTCGTCCAGCCCATGTGCCAATTGATGAGAAATCAGGGCATCACCGACGGCACCGAGCCTAACCGCGCCGCCAGCACTATCAAGAGTAAACTGAACGGACGTTCGAAGAAGATGGCCGGTCACCTCAAAAACTTCTCGTATGCCAAGCTCAGTGCCGAGGCTCAGGCCGTCACGCTCAGCGCTGACACGGAGGGCGCCCACCTCTATGTCAACGGTCTCGACGTGCCCTATGCCGACTTCAACGGTCACCTCTTTGCACCCGTCACACTCCGTGCCGAGGCTCCTGCCGGTTACCGCTTCGCAGGATGGAAGAACGGAAACAATGTGGTGAGTACCGAGGCCGAGATGAGTCTGCCAAAGGACGCTACCGTCAGCCTGACCGCCACGTTCGCCAAGCTCGGCGATAACGACCTCGCCCAACAGGGCATCACGCCCGTCCGCATCAACGAGGTGAGTGCCGACGACGGTATCTACGTCAACGAATACTTCAAGCGTAAGGACTGGGTGGAACTCTACAACACCACCGACAAGCCTGTTGACGTAGAGGGCATGTACCTCAGCGACAACCCAGAGAAGCCGAAGAAATACCAGATTACCAAAGGTATGACAACAACCAACACCGTTATCCCCGCTCACGGCCATCTCATCATCTGGTGCGATAAGGAAGACCCGCTGTCACAGCTCCACGCTTCGTTCAAACTTGACAACGAGGGCGATGAACTGCTGCTCACAGCTGCCGACGAATCGTGGACTGACCGTTTCGTCTATGCTGCCCACACGTCTGACCAGACCGTAGGCCGCTATCCTGACGGCAGCAGTCAGGTCTACGTCATGAACGTGCCCACCATTGCCAAGGCCAACATCACATCGAGCTACGTCGTCAACGTTGACCAGAACAATCCTACTGGCATCAGCGACGTCATGGCTACGACCAATCCCTCGTCCGAAGCCGTCTACGACCTCTCCGGCCGACGGGTGACCTCGCCGCAGAAGGGCATCTACATCATCAATGGCAAGAAAGTCATCATCAAATAATGACGAAAGAAGGCGAGCCGCTTGGCCCGCCTTCATTCATTATCACTTCTTACCTCTTACTTCTTACCTCTTACCTCATTCAGGAAGTTCACCATCTTCTGTAGGTTCTCCTCGCTGTACATGCCCATGCCATGACCACCCTCAGGCACAAACGTAGCCTCGGTCTTCACGCCGGCAGCCACCAGCTTCTCATAGAACATCTTACCCTGGCAGCAAGGCACCACGTTGTCCTTCTCACCGTGGAAGATGATAATCGGGGGATTCTTCTTATTTACATAATAGGTGGCACTCAGGCTCTTGTACTTGTCAGGTTCTTTTGAGAGCTTCGAGTCGAGCAGCACGTCCTCAGGACTGTTCTCGCCCATCTTCATACCCTCGCCGCAGTCCATAGCCGTCAAGTCCACAGGTCCCGACCAGTCGCAGGCGGCATTCACGGTGCTGGCCTCCTTGGTATAGGCACCAAGATTACCCTCCAGGTCGATGTCCACCGTGCCCACCTTTGTCTGCTTGATACCGCTGGTGGTAGCAGCTACCGACGACAGATGGCCACCTGACGAGAAGCCGCTGGTGGCGATGAACGAGGTATCGAACTTATACTTCTTGGCCTCACCGCGCACAAAGCGGATGACGGCACGGATATCGTGAATCTGGGCAGGCCACTTGGCATCCATGCTCGAACGATGGTTGGGGCACACCACGGCATAGCCGGCATTGAGCAGGGCCTTGACGATGGTACCCAGGTCGGCGGCACCCTTGCTGCTGTTGCTGAACCACGCGCTGCCGTAGATGTGGATGACCACAGGATAACTTGCCTTCTCCTGCTTGGGCAGATAGATGTCGCAGGTGTGGAACGCCTTGTCGTCGCCGGCATAGTTCACGTCCTTCCACTCCTGTGAAGTTTCTAACTTGGCTTGCTGCTGGAAACCTCCAAAGCCGCCGAATCCTCCTTGTGGCTGTGCCGACATCTGAAGCACACAGACAGCCACAATCGTTGATAATAAAGTTCTTTTCATCATAGGTTTTAATGGTTTTTGTAACATTTGTTTTAAATTTCGACGCAAAGATAAGAAATAATTGTCAATTATCAATTGTCAATTGTCAATTATTTCGTACCTTTGCACAAAATACTAACCAAAAAGAAGCAAAATGAACAAACGTACAATCCTCGCTGCCCTTCTTGCGGCAGCCACCGTGGGCCTCAACGCCCAAAAGCCCATGAAAGCCCCGAAGGGTGGAAAGGCCATTAGTGACGAACTCATCGGCATCTTCTTCGAAGACATCTCGTCGAGTGCCGACGGCGGTCTCTACGCCGAACTGCTGCAGAACGGCTCCTTCGAGTTCAGCCCCGCCGAGCGCGATGGTTGGGGGCCTGGCACGGCTTGGAAACAGGTACGCCCAGGACACTCACTCGGCACCATGCAAGCCCGCATGGACAACCCCATCCACCCGAACAATCCCACCTACATGAGACTCCACACCGAACGCGTCAAGGAGTATTATGACTATGCCGGATGGAAGGGCTACGGACTGCAGAACGACGGCTTCGACGGCATCAGCGTCAAGGCCGGCGCCAAGTACGACTTCTCCGTGTTCTTCCGCAACATCGGTGCTGCCAAGCAGGTACGCATCGTCCTCGGCGAACCGCAGGGCTGGGGTAAGGATCCGAAACTGCTGGCCGAAGCCACCGTGTCAGTCAGTTCTGCTGACTGGCAGAAGTACACCGCCGTACTCACTCCCTCGGAGGACTGCAAGAATGCCTGTCTCCAGATTCTCGTTCTGAATCAGGGCGACCTCGACATCGACCAGGTGTCGCTCATGCCGCAGGACACCTACAAGGGTCACGGTCTGCGTAAGGACCTGGCCCAGGCGCTGGCCGACCTTCAGCCGAAGTTCATGCGCTTCCCCGGCGGTTGTGTCGTTCACGGCGGCGGCGACGGCTTCTGGAACACCTACCGCTGGAAGACCACCATCGGTCCGAAGGAACAGCGCCGCGGTCTGAAGAACACGTGGGGCTACCACCAGTCAATGGGCTTAGGCTACTATGAGTACTTCCAGTTCTGCGAGGATCTGGGTATGCAGCCGCTGCCTATCCTGCCTTGTGGCGTCAGCTGTCAGGGAACCAACGGCGGCTGGGGCATGAAGAACCAGGCTCAGGACGTCGTCCCCATGGGCGAGATGGACGAGTGGGTAGCTGAAGCCATCGACCTCATTGAGTGGGCCAACGGCGACCCCGCCACCAACAAATGGGCCAAGATGCGCGCCGATGCCGGCCACCCGAAGCCCTTCGGCCTGAAGTACCTCGGACTGGGCAATGAAGAAAAGATTACGCCAGAGTTTGCCGAGCGCTTCCGCTATATATATAATAAGGTGACAGCCAAATATCCCGACATCGTCATCGTGGGTACTGCCGGCCCCGGCTCTCACCCCGGCAACCCCGACTTGGAGAACGGCTGGAAACTGGCCGAGGAACTGGGTATGCCCATCATCGACGAGCACTACTACGAGCCTAACAGCTACTTCCTCTCGAAGCGCCAGTACGACAGCTATCCCCGCGACCGCAAGACGAAGGTCTACCTGGGCGAGTACGCTTCCAAGGACAAGAAGCTCATCGACGCGCTGGCCGAGGGTCTCTACCTGCTCCACGTCGAGCGCAACGGCGACGTCGTCTGCATGACCTCCTATGCTCCCCTCTTCGCCCGCAAGAAGGCTGAGAGCTGGAATCCCGACCTCATCTACTTCGACAACGAGCGTCCCTACCTGACCTGCAGCTACTACGTGCAGCAGCTCTTCGGTAAGTCCAGCGGACAGTTCTACTATAGCGACTGCGTCAGCTTCAACGACGACGCCCCCGGCGTCGAGCAGCCCCGTGAGGACGTACACTACGGACAGTCCGTCGTACTCAACGTCAAGACGCGCCGCCTCTTCGTGAAGCTCGTCAACGCCACCGACAAGGAGATAGAGGCCGACGTCAACCTGAACCGCTTCTCGCTGAAGAAGACTGCCACGAAGACCGTCCTGACAGGTGCTCCTGACGCCGAGAACAACTACGACGCCCAGCCCATCGCCCCGAAGACGGAGACCATCAAGGCCAAGAAGAAGTTCGACATCGACCTGCCCCCCTACTCCATGACGATGCTGGAGTACCAGCTGTAACGCCACCACAGTTTTGTTTCTCAACTCCCAGCAAGTCCAAGCTTGCTGGGAGTTTTTTATTCCATTATGCAAATCACATTATGCAAGTTAAATAATTCAAAAAGAATAATTCCACAAGGAGAAACAAGATACGACGCCATAGCGTCCAGAGTTCCATCAAAAAGCTACTTGAGTTTGGATTGGTGTCGTTTGATGCCGGCGAATACTACATCGCAGACCAGCTGATGCGTCTCTGGCTTATCGCATAATAGAGCTGACGCTTTTCTCTCAGTTTCTTGCTCATTCCTCTCTTTTCGCTCACAGGTGCAACTTAATCCTACTTGAGCGCCGTCCAAGAATCCGAGGTCGGTTTTTCGTTATTTCACCTCCACTATTTATTATTTTTCCTCCAAAATGAGACATTTGCAACATTTGGGCGAGATTATGAGACATTTAGAAAACCGTATATTATTATAATATAGTAACTTTGCACCCGCAATTCTATAGGGACTGCTAAATCACTTAATCAAATATTATTAATTTAAATTCTAAAGTAAAATGAAAAAGTTTACAAAACTGATGCTCACACTTGCGATGCTAATCGTCGGAGTGGGAGGAATGAATGCATTAACACTGAACGCCACGTTCAGTACTCCTGCACCAAATGGAAGTTGGAGCAACAACATCTACTCATGGACAGCAGGTAACAATAACCTTATGACCATTTTCGAGTTTCCCAATGGTGAACTGGCTAACTATACGTCCATCCACCTGACAACGGCAAACTTAACGGGAGAACCTTATCGTATTTGCTTCATGAATGGCAGCACAGCAAAGGCTACCATTGCTTTCTATTCTGCCGGTCAGAAAGACATTAACTTTGCAGACCGTGTCGAGACTAAGAACCTGGATATGTCTACCATCACTCATATCAGCTTTGGAGGTAACAGTAATGCTGGCTCAGTTACCCTGACAAATGCATATCTTGAGGGGCCAGACCCGTTATATCATGAAGTTTACGCCCTTGGCAGTCCCATTACTTTTGAAGATGCATTAGCATCTACCACCCCCTTTGTGCTTGTGCAGAATGGGAAAGTGCTGTGTGGTCCGCTGTCTGTAACTGACGGTTCCTTGACTTTTAAGAACGTGTCTGAAATTAGTGATTATTCTTGGACGATTAAGTTTGAGGAAGACGCAGTTAACAAAGGAAGTTACTTTATGGAACTGTTCAACTCAAATGGTGGTTCAAAAGGTTTCATCAACGCCAGTGTTTGGTCGCACACCTTTCTTTCCGGTGTGAATAAGGAAACTACGAAAGGCGAGAAGCAGGACGGAGCTCTTTGGACAATTACATCCGCTGGTAATGGAAAGTACACGATTAGAAACCTTGGCGTTTCTGAGGGTAATTATAACAATGTTCCTAATGGAAATGAAGGTGACAGAGTTGCAAGAGGAGAAGGTTATCTGGCCATCACGACAAACGGTTATTGGGAAAATCACGTTACTCACTACAACACTTCTGGCGAATGGGAATTCTACACGCTTACCACTTCTCAGCAGACGGCAAACGATCCTGTATATTTTGGATGGGATGAAATGAGTTTCTCTAACGATGCCAATGTGATTAAAGATGACGAGACCCACTTGGTAGTAGACAAACGAGGCTATGCACCCTACTGGGCAGAAACCGCATCATGGAAATTTGGATCTCCTTTTGATGCATCAGCATATCGCTACCTCGTGTTTTACGCAAAACGAAATATCTCGAAATATGGCAATGACGATTCAGAAACCGGGGGAACATTGTTTATAAAAGACAGCAATAATGTCACATTCCGCCAGGATGATTATGATCGTTACAAGAAAGAAGGTGATGAAAACGCCAAATCCTATCCTAATATTTCTGGAAGTATGTGGATGAACAAATGGGGAGACCAGCGAGCAAAGGTCATAGACCTTCAGTGGCTTGCAAACACTGATAAATATGGTGATGGTTCAGAATGCAAAGTCCTTGACATTACAAAAATCACAGAGATTGGTATTGGCGGTTCCTTCACCATTGGCGGAATCTACTTCACAAACACAATGCCTGAAGTATCTGCTGGCGATTACAGACGCACATTCGACTCCTTCGACAAATTTGGGACAATCTGTCTGCCTTTCACTGCAGTCTGCTGCGGGGCTCAGTTATATGAAATTGTCAGTAAAAGTGACAACGGTATTTCACTCGCTGAATACGAAGGCATAATGGAAGCTGGCAAGCCTTATATGTATAAAACCCTTGAGGCTAAAAAGGGTGATATGAATGATGAGACTGACATTTATTTCTTCAAGGCAGGTTACAAGAAAGCTAATGCTCCCATAGAAAACAATGGTCTCATTGGTACATTCAGTGAAATGAAGGCTCCCACAGATACATGGGTATTGAGCAACAACAAACTGTACACGGTTAACTCTGAAGTTACCGTTGGTGCAAATAAGGCTTGGATTGTACCTAACAAAGTTGTAAATAACGGTGCACGTGGTACAAAGTTTATCGCGTTCGACGAGGCTACAGGCATTAAGGCTGTAAGCGAGACACTGAATGCCGGCAAGATGTACGACCTCTCTGGTCGCGAGGTATCTCATCCAACAAAGGGTATCTATGTCGTTAACGGCAAGAAGGTGATCATTAAGTAATTCACAATTGACAATTCACAATTAAACATTCATATTATTATCAGAAGATTATGAAAAAGACATATATAGCACCGCTGACGGAGTCAGTCTCCGTTGACGAGACAGCAATGATCTGTGCATCTCTTACAAATGAGGGAACCACCAGCGGAAATTCAATTACCTCTGGTGACAGCCGCCTCATTGAGGACAACCTGTTCTTCGACGAAGAGTAATTCCAAAGCGTCAAACAAGACGCTAATCATAACAGAAGCAGGGGATGCACCGCATACGGTGTGTCCCCTGTTTTTGTCGCTTAGATTGGGAAAAAATGGCAGATCAGAGCACAAAAAAATTCTGAAAAGTTTGAAATCGCTTATCACTTATCACTTTTTATAGCTATTCATCTGATAATGAGTCCTTTAACAAGTGATAAGCACCCCTCCAGCTTGTCACTTCTTGTCACTTCTCAATACCCGCCACCATTCAGCCCGCTACCCGGTAGGTAGCGGGTCTATACCTACCGGGTAGCGCCCCTGTAGGTGCCGGGTAGCGGATAGTCCCAGGGGGTGGGACTAATGCTAAGTGGCACTATTCAACCAGCAAAGTGGCACTATTCAACCAGTTTGGAGCCTCCATCCGAACGGACTGGAGCCTCGAAACGTCGAAAAACAAGCTAAAAATGCCGAAAAAGGTGACAAGAAGTGATAAGCTAGATATGTACTTATCACATATCAACACTCTAGTAATGAGACGGTTAACTGCAAAAAGTGATAAGTGATAACGCAAATCGAAAAATTTTTCAGAAATTATTTGGCTTTTCATTCCTTTTCGTAACCTTGCTTCTGCTTCGGTCGGAAAAACGGTGAAAAAGTTTGGAAGTTATCGGAATTGTTTTTATCTTTGCAGCGAGAAATCAAAGATATACGTCATGGAAACAATGGAAATCACCCTGACGGCTCCCGTAGTCGTTACCGACATGAAGAAGAAAGTTAAGGATATTCTTATGTGCGTGTCATGGAGGGACTTTGCAAATACTTATTTCCAAAAGTCATCTTCCTGGTTCTATCACAAGATGGACGGGATAGACGGCAACGGTGGCGAAGGTGGCTTCAATGAGCAAGAGGCAGAACAGATGCGAGGCGCATTAATAGACCTATCAAACCGTATACGCAGAGCTGCCGAGAACATTTAAACGCAGGGGTGGGACTATTAGGGATGCACCGTGTGTGCATCCCCTGATTCTTCTTACTCCTCACGCTCGGCATACTCGGAGGGTGAGATGCCGAAATGCTTGCGGAAGATGGTGGAGAAGTGGGCGAGGTTGGAGAAGCCGACGGTGTAAGCCACCTGGGTGATATTGATCTTCTGCTCCTTCAACAGGCGGGCGGCCTGCTCCAAGCGGATATTACGGATAAACTCGCTGGTGGAGATACCAGTCATCTCCTTCATCTTACGGTGCAGCTGGGCACGACTGATGCCTACCTCCTGAGTCAGCATGTCGACATTGAAGTCGCTGTTAGAGAGGTTCTTGTTGACGACCTTCATGATGCGCTCCATCAGCAGTTCGTCATTACCTTTCACCTCGGGCTGCTCCACCCGCTCCGTCTGCTGCTGGGCACCGCTGTACTTACCCTTCAGTCGCTGGCGGTTGTGAATGAGGTTCTCGATGTTCATGCGCAGTTCCTCCATATCAAAAGGCTTGGCCAGGAAGGCATCGGCACCGCGCTCGAGTCCCTCGAGACGGTTGGCGACATCGGCCTTGGAGGTGAGCATGATGACGGGGATATGCGAGATGTTGATGTTGGTCTTGATCATACGGAGCATGGTGAAGCCATCCATCTCGGGCATCATGACGTCGCTGACGACAACGTCGTACTCCGTAGAAAGCAGTTCGCGCAGTCCCTCCTTACCATTGGGACAGAGCGTGAACTTATAGTAACGGCCCAGCTCGGTAGAGATGTAACGGCCAATCTCCATATCATCGTCGACAATGAGGATGCGGTACTTGCCACCCTTCTTGGTCTCAGCAGGAGCTGCGTCGGGCACCACCACCGGCTCCGGAGTGTTGTCAATCTCCTCGGGAGCGAGGTGGGCATTACCCAGAGGCAGGGTGACGGCGAAGACGGCACCGCGGGCATCGGTGCGGTTGTGTGCCTCGATCGTTCCGTGGTGCATGTCGACAATCATCTTGCAGAGGTTCAGGCCGATACCCGTACCAGTAATATGGAGGCGGCGTGAGTTGTTGCCCTGATAGAAGCGGTCGAAGATGTGCTTCTGGCCGTCGCCGTCAAGTCCGATGCCCGAGTCAATGACTTCAAGCATGACATTAGTGTCATCACGAGTCAACCGGACGTCAATCTGTCCATCGTCGAAGCTATACTTAAAGGCGTTGGAGAGCAGGTTGGTGATAACCTTGTCGAACTGTCCGCGGTCAATCCACACATCGAGGCTGTCGAAGCCCTCGTGCAGGAAGTTGAACTGTATGCCGCGCTCCTCGGCGTTATACTCAAACATCTTGCAGACACCCTCGATGAAGTTTACAAGGTCTGTCTGCTGGCAATGCAACTGCATCTGCTGCTTGTCAATCTTACGGACATCCAGGATCTGACTGACAAGGTTGAGGATGCGGGTAGCATTATGCTCGATGGTCTCCACATCGCGCTGAGCGTCTGTCTGGTCGGCGGTGAGCCGGCGGCGCAGGTTGTTCAGGGGAGCCATGATAAGCGTCAGCGGCGACCGGATGTCGTGGGTTGCGTTGATGAGGAACTTCATCTTCTCCTCGTTCATCTGCTCGTCAGCCCGGCGGCGCCACATCAGAGCCAGGAGTCCTAAGAGCGCCACAAGTGCCATCAGATAGAGTACATAGGCCACCGTCGAGCGATACCAGGGTGTCTGGACGGTGATGGTAATCTCCTTGACGGGCGAGTATATATTGCCTGTCAGGGCGCGCACCTTTATCTTATAGTTACCCGACTGCAGATGGCTCAGGGTTATCTCGTTGACACCCTCCGGCTTGCGTATCCACTCACCACCGTTGACGCTGTACTCAAACGACACATTCATGGGGTTGTCGAAGTTGAGCTGTGAGAAGCACATGGTGATGGTGTGGTCGAGGTAGGACAGGTAGAAGTGGTCGGACTCGACGACGGCACGGTCGGTGACATGGACACCGTTGAACTCACTCTGGGCATTGGCATAGGTACGTCCGACAATAAAGGCCGTCAGCACCACAGGGTCAGTAGCCGACTTGCCGTTCTTCACGTTGGAAGGGCTGAAGACAGTGAGACCGTCGTTATTGCCGAAGTATATCATGTTGTTATCGGAGTGCATGCCCACGCCGTAGAGATATTCTTTCTTGTCGAGGCCATTGCCATTGACATGGCCGATGAACCGCATGTCGGAAGCATCATACTGCCAGATGCCCATAGAGGTGGAGCACCAGATGTCACCGTCGTTCGACTGTACGATGTAGTTCACCGTCTTATTGGCCAGCTGTTCGGCGCCAGGGAAGGGAACCGCCATGCGCTTCTCATGGTCATAGAGATAGAGTCCCTGGTCGGTACCGATGGCGACATTGCCGTCGTGCAGCTCACAGACGGAGTAACACATGATATTGTCGAGCAACTGGTTCCAACCATTCGACAGGAAACTACGCGTCTTGGGGTCGAAACAGGACACACCCGACGAAGTACCCATCCAGATACGCCCGTGACGATCAGGACTCATACACAAAACCCAGTCATTGCACAGATGCCCCGTCTTGACAGTATCCTTGCCTACGTTGCGGTAGTTGGTAAGCTCGCCGGTCTGGGTGTTGTAGACACAGAATCCACGCGAGAAAGTGGAGATATAGATATTACCGTTGGAGTCGCTGGTCATGTCGTTGAACTTGTCACACTCGAAGGTAACCTTCCGCGACGAGGCTCCCGACTGAGGGTCATAGGCATGGAGGCCGTCGTCGGTACCTATCCAGTAACGGTGCTGACTGTCGCGGAAGATGAACTCCACAGCATCAGGGGCTTTCGGATGAGCCACCACACGGCCATTGGCATCGAAGCCATAGACACCGACGCCCTGCACCGTACACCAGGTGATGCCACCGTCGCCCTCGCAGACAGAGGAGATAGACGAGCCGATGCTGATATTCTGAACCTCGAAACTCCAGTTATGGAACTGCTGCGGACGCTGCGGTACAACCACCAGACCCTTACGCTGAAGGCCAAGCCACAGGTTACCATGACGGTCGGAGAGGATGCTCCACACCTTGGCCGTTCTAAGGTCGGTGCCGAATACGCTGACCTCATAGCGCTCCAACCGCCGGCTACCTGCCGGCAGCAGGAACAGACCATGGCCTCGCGTACCTATATATATATTATCCTTGACATCCTTAGCAACTGTACTGAAAAGCACATCCTTGCCCGAGAGGGCACTCATGTCAATACCGGCATCGGAGAACTGACCGTCACGGAAAGACATGATACCACGGACACCGACGACGAACACCTCGCCAGTGCGCTCAATGATGCCCACCGGCTCACCCTTAGCCTGGAGCAACTGTACCTTACCACCCGACTTCATGACAACCGTATTGTCATAGCCGGTTTTCCAGAAGCGGCCCTGTGAGTCCTTGAAGATATGGGCGAAGTACTGGTTGTTGTTCCTGTCGGCATAGTCGTCAGTAGGTGTAACCTTTCCCTCCTTATCTACGATGAAAGCACCATAGCCCGCCGTGGCTACCAAGATGGAACCATCGGAAAGCTGCAACAAGTCGCTGATACGCGGACGAACGTTCTCAGGAAATGGATAATGAACGAAACCTTGAATAGCCTCGTCGAAACGGTCGAGTCCGCGGTTGGTGCCTACCCATATCTGACCATCGCGGTCGCAAAGCAGACTGACAGCCACATTGTTGCAGATGGAGGCAGGATTGTCGTCGCTGTGGAGGAACATCTCGAAACGATAGCCGTCGTAGCGGTTCAGGCCGTAATCGGTGGCAATCCACAGGCTGCCATACTTATCCTGACAGAAGTCGGCAATGAGACCACTGGAGAATCGTTCGGAGGGTATGAAGTGTCCCGTCTGGCCTGAAACAGTGCCAAATGACAGGAATATAGCCAAAAGAATGAGTACTATTCTATGCATAGTTATAGTAGTAATGTCGTTTTCTGTGTGCAAAGATACACATTATTTCATGAACGACAAAGAAAAAATGTAAAAAAAAGCAGTTGCCGGTATTCACATACGGGCAACTGCTTCAGAATAGTTTTACCATAACTAATTCTTTCTACAAAAACTAACTACTAACTATAACTACTAACTATAACTAATAACCTTAATGCGTATGAGTCTAAATACTTTTATGTCTGTGTCTTACGATTCACGTTGCAAAGATAGGCATTTTTTGCCAATCAGGTTATTTCGTATGTTTCGCTTCGTTTATTATTCGTATATAAAGTTACTTTTTTAGAAGAATTAGACAAATTCGATAATTTTATTGCCTATTTTGGCAAATACCAGTTCTTGGTGTCGAGCAACAGGGAACGGATACTCTCGTTGACGATACCGTCACGACGGCTGACAGGATCGGCCAGGTAAGAGGCATCGCCACGACGGAGGGCCACACGCATCAGGTCGTAGAAGCGGTAACCCTCGAAGGCACCTTCCAGAGCCATCTCGTTGATGATGAGATTCTCGACCAACGGTATCTGGTAGTTGACAGTATCCTGACGGGTAGCCAGCTGTTCGGCAGGCATCGGCAGCGCATAGCCCAGATCGCACTCAGCATTGCCGGAACCACGGGAGTGGATACCGATGGTATTGGCCTGAGTGAACAAGTCGGCATCGAAACTGATGAGAGGACTGGCAGCCTTACGCTCCTCTTCGTCAACATACTTGCTGACGTTCGTGGGGTAAAGGCCGTACTTCAGCACAGTAAAGGCCGACTGCGGATAACCAGCCCGGTTGAGGGCCTCGGCATAGCGCAGGTATATCATACCGACACGATAGATTGTCACGCCACGGTTATAGAACTTCTTCTTAATCTGCTGGAAGTTCTCTGAGACACGTGCAAAGCGCTCCTGCGACCTGACATCGTAGTCATAGATCGTGCCGAAACGCAGGTCGCCAGCCAACTCAGAGCGCTCCAGATTCTCCTTGGGCGCATAGATGGTATCAGGCGTACCGTCAGTCAAGGTGTAAGTGGCACAGTAGTCCTGAGCTGCCGAGAGCTGGCGAATACCGACCGCAGGAGTTGCCTGGGCATACTGGAAGTTGAGGTCGGTAGAGTTGAAGATGTTCAGCAGGTCGCTCTTGATGCCGTAGAACTCGCCGCTCTCCATAGGAATGAAGGCAAGACACTCAGCACTTTCAAAGGTGTAATTAATACCATTGGAAGGTTCGCGACGGAACTCCTTGGTCCTGATATCGTCATCACTCCATTTGGCTGCACTGACACTGGTCGGTATGGGACTGGTGCGCAGGGCCAGATAGTCGTGGTAGTACTGCGCAGCCTCCATATAACGGCCAGCCCAGAGGCAGAGGTCGCCAAGGAGGGCACGAACCGGGATGAAGAACTTCTGTGAGTTCATCGCATCAATCTGTCCGTAGGCAGGCAGCTTGGTATCGACATAGGGCTTGAGGTCGTCGATGAAGTAGTTACAGATGGCCGTCATGTCCATCGGTGACTGCTGCATGGCCTTGCGTGAAGCCTCCTCGGTGAGTACCGGCTCCACAACCAAGGGTACACTGCCGTAGATCTGAGCCAACTGGAGGTAAGTCCAGGCGCGGAAAGCCTTGACGACGGCATACTCGCCTTCGAAGACCTTGCGGCCGTTCTTCACCAGCGTGGTATTGATATTGGCCAGATAATAATTGCAGTTGTTGATAATGGCATAGTAGTCGCTGATGCGGTTATAGGCGTTCTGCTGGTCAATGCTGAAGGTAGCAATGGCCTTCAGGTCCTTGGAAGCAGCCCCCGTGACCGTGGTCAGGTCGCCGCGCAACTCGCCCAGAAGGACGGTGCGGTCGGCAATGGCCTGCATCTTATAGACAATACCCATCACACTGTAGACGCTGTCAGTAGGCGACTGCAGACGGTTGGCATCCTGGAACTCGACCAGTTCGGAGTCAGTGTCCAACAGGTCGGAACAGGAGGTGAAGGCTGTGGCAGCGCCACAGCACAGCAAACCTGCAATGATAAGGTGCTTTATACTTTTGGTATTCATAATCTCTAATTTCTAATTACTAATTCCTAATTGATTACAGGTTGATCTTTACACCCAAGGACACGGAACGGCCACTGGCCAGCAGGCCGCGGTCGATACCCTGAAGCAGGGCACTGCCGCTGACGCCACAGTCAGGATCACTACCCAGATAACGGGTAATGGTGAAGAGATTGTTGGCGCCGGCCCAGAGGGTGATACCCTGCAGGTAGGTGCTGGTGATGGGAATAGCATAACTCAGCGTAATGTTGCTCAGACGGAGATAGCTACCGTCCTCAATCCAACGGTCGCTGAAGCGAGAGTTACCCATGGGATCGCCGTAAGTGGCACGGGGGATGTCGGTCTGCTGATGCTCAGCCGACCAACGGCTCTGCATGGCCGTAGTCTGGTTGTAGAAGCGTGAACCGCCTTCCAACAGCGAACGCTGGTAGTTGTAGACATCGTTGCCTAACGAATAGCGCATCACCGCGTTGAACTGCCAGTTCTTGTAGTTCAGCTGCGTATAGATGTTACCATAGATGTCGGGATTGGGATCGCCGATGATGAAACGGTCGTTCTCGTCGATGATGTGATTACCGTCTTTGTCGATGAAGCGCATATCACCGGCAGCAAAGAACTGACGGTCGCCGCGCTCGTCAACAACGTAGTAGGCGTCTGCATCAGCATCAGCCTGAGTGGCATAGACTCCAGCGGTCTTATAACCATAGAACACACCGGCAGGATTGCCTACCGACGAGAGGATGGTGGCTCCGTAAGCCTCCGTCTCGAACGACTGGTCATTGTCGGGCAGTGCCGTAATCTTGTTCTTATAGTGTCCGGCGGTAGCACCCATCTCCCAGGTGAAGTCCTTCAGATTAAGCACCTTGACACCAACACCGGCCTCAAAGCCCTCATTCTGGAGCTTACCGTCGTTGCTCCAGTTCTGCTGCAGACCACTGGTCCATGCCAATTGACGCAGCGTTACCAGATTCTTGGTCCAGCTCTTGAAGTAGTTCAGGCGGACATTAAGACGGTTGTCGATGAAGTTTCCCTCCAATCCTGCGGTCAGTCGGCTGGTGGTCTCCCACTTGAGCGAGGTGTTACCGATATTACCCATGGACTTGCCATCAACCTTCTGCGTCAGCATGTTATTAGCCACGAAGTAGGTCTTAGAGGCGGTGTAGTCAATATTATCATTACCCGTGATGTCGAAGCCCAGGTTCAGGCGCAGGTAGTTGATACCCTTGTTGTTGGCCATCCAGCGCTCGTTGGTGATTACCCAAGCGGCATTGACGCTGGGGAAGAGTCCCCAGACGACACCACCCAACTTCAGGCCATCGGCATCATCGCCGAAGCGTGAACTGGACTCTGCCGAGAATCCAGCCTCCACATAGTACTTCTCAGCCCAGTTATAGTCGGCCTGTGCATACCAGGTGATGTCGCGGCTCTTGTCGTCGGCACCCCATGTGGAACGGTAGCTGGTTGCGTTGTTGGTACTGGGGTACTTGTCGTTACCGGTATTGTAACCGCGCTGGGCTGTCAACTTATAGTTACTGCTCTGATAGCGTACGCCACCAAAGACATCAATCTTATGGGCATCGTAACGGTTACCCCATGCCAGACGAGTGTCACTCATGATAGAGTTCTGGCGAGCAGCACTACTCTGCGACATATTCTCGACCAGGATATCGTCGGAAGCCAAGAGGCGGAAGGGCGGCGTACCCTCGAGCGGCAGATAGTAGTTCTCATTGGTATTAATCAGCGAGAAGTTGAAGTGCTCGCTCAGCGACAGGTGCTTGTTGAACTCGTACTTCGGCGTCACACTGAAGGTTACCATACGGTTACCTGCCTGGTTACGGTTCTCACCATCACCCAACTCCAGGATAGCCACAGGGTTGGCTAAGCGGACGGAGTTGGCAATGACATTGCCATCGGCCTCGAAAGCCTTGCCTAAGTAGTCGTCAGCACCTGAGAGATAGTGACTCAGGTTACCCTTGACATCATAGGCATGGGGATTGAGGAACGGCGACTTGATAAGCGAGAGGAAACCGGGGGCAGTGACGGTACCCACAGTCAGGTCTTCCTTGGCACCATCGTCGCGGAGGTCGCGGTTGACATCACTATAGGAAGCGTCGAAACGTACGTCCAGGCCTTTGAACACCTTAATGTCGGTATTCAGTCGCATATTGAAGCGCGAGAAGTCATTACCACGCATCGGAGCGTCACCCAGAGAGTAACCTACTGAGAGGTTGTAGTTGGCCACATCGTCACCACCCTGCACGTTGATGCCGTAGTTAGAGACAAATGTATTGTGGTAAATCTCCTCAGTCCAGTCCGTATTATTATGATAGGTATTATAATAATAGTTGGCGGGATTGTTATTGACGAACTCCATGTTCTGGATATTATCGGTAAGCCCTGCCAGCAACTCAGTGGCATAGAGACGGTAGTCATCGCCACTCATCATCTTGGGCAGACGCGGCTGAAGCTGGTACTGGGCGTTGATGTTCACGTCAATCTTGGTAGCCATACTGCGGTTACGCTTGGTCTTGATGAGCAGCACACCACCGGCAGCCTTGGCACCATAGAGGGCTGTTCCGTTCTTAAGGACGGTGACACTCTCGATGTCGTTGACATTCAGGTTAGCCAGAATGTTGTTGAAGTAACCATCGTGAAGCATCTGACGGTCGTACTGCATATCAGTAATGACACCATCGATGACCACCAACGGCTGGGCATTGGCCTGAAGGCTGTTGATACCACCGATAAACATCGTATTACCAATACCCAACTGAGCACTGCGGCTGACAGAATGGACGTCAGCACCGAGCTGACGGGCAATCAGCGGGTCGATGCTCACTTCTGCCGTATTGTCAAACTGGTCCGCACGACGGCTCTCAGCCGACTGGGTAGTGCGCTCATAGATCGGGCTGAACGTATTGGGATACAGACGGGCATCAACACGATTGGGATCGCTGCCGATGGCTGTCTGTAGGAGCTGATAACCCTCCACTCGCATGGAGACACTACTGACATACTCAGGAACTTTCAACTCATAACGTCCGTCTTCGTCGGTCATAGAGGTATATTGGTGCTGGCCGTAGGCCTCGACAATAACACCGGGCAGCGGACGGCCCGTAGCAGCATCGGTGACGATACCTCCCACCGTGCGCTGAGCTAACGCCACGCTAACTGACAAATGACAGATGATGAATGACAGGAAGGTCACCACCATCCATCTGCTTGGTCTTTTTATGCTATGCTGTTTCATATATTCGTTTTTCCTTTAGCATTGAACATTATTCTTCTTCCTTCTGAGGTGTACTCTTCGGACGCAAGTAGATACAGTCGAGGAACATCTCACGTGAGTAAGTGTTCGACTCACGTTGCAGGATATTACAAGTCAGCGTAATCGTCACCTTCATGTTGTTCTGGTCGTAGTTGCACACCGGGAACTTGAAATTCTCAGCGAGCAAGATCGTATCAACACGCAAGGGGTCGGACATGAACGTAGTGTTGTCACAGTTGAACGACTGACTCTCACCCTTCTCGTTCACATAGTTGATGGCGGCCTTGAACTTGCAGGCCTTACCCACTACGTCAGGATTGTAGACCGACATAGGCAGGAGAATGGCATAAACGTCGTAAGTGCCTGCCAGGGTATTCTCAAGCTTGAAGGTCATGTTCCAGTTATCGTTAGACTTCTTAGGTGTGATGTCCAGATAGCCGCTCCGCGACACGCTGTCGGCAGCCAGAACACGGGAAGCATAGTCGCACTTTTCATAGGTCATAATCAGGCCCGTAGACTCTCCTTCAGCCTTAATCTCACGGAAGTAAGTCTGCTCAGGGGTGAACGGCCAGCGCTCCGGCGTGTAGAGCACTCCATTGCTGTACTCAACGGCATTAGCCCCATAGAAGATGCCACCCTTGTCGAAAGGACGGTGGAAGACATGGTACTGGGGATAACGCTTGTCGTAATCATAAGTGACGACTGAGTCCTGAGGCGAACGCTGGATAGTGCGGCTGAAGATAGCATCGCACAAAATCGAGCGGTTAGCCCAATAACGCTGCAGGGAGTCAGCTCCCTCAACGCTGGAATCGAATCGGAAATAATCCATCGCCTCGGTGAAGACACGCTGCCACTCATCGTTGGTAGGAGCCACCATCAGGAACGAAGAGTCCTCGTCGGCAATACGTCCCACCTCCTCAAGCATGATGTTCCGCTCGTTGAAGACGGAGTCGGCATAATGCTGCTCACCATCGACCATATCGCCAGGAACAGACTGTGAAGGGTTGAACTCATCCTGCTCATAACTGTTCAGCTGATAGCCGACCTGAGAATAGGCAGGACTATTGACCAAGGCCTCATAAAGATTATAACGGTAGGTCAGCGGAGCTGTCAGCACATGGAGGATACCACCTTTGGCCATGAGGTTAGAGCGTCCCGCAACAATAGGAACGTCGGACACCTTGCCACCACCGATGGTGGTGCGCTTACTGCTCAGCAGGAAGAAGTCCTTAGGCGTAGCCACATCGGAGACAAGACCGTAGGAGAGGTGATTGCCCACGAAGGAACGGGCTACAGCAGAGTCGCCACGGTCGGTAGCCACTAACTGCAGCAGAGAGTCTTTCTTGAACGTGCCATTGACAGGAGCCATCACGGTAAAAGCCTGCACACCGTCAAGAAGGTCGGCATAGCTGACGATGGTCTTCTTGTGCTGGTGTAACAACTTCGTCTGACTGAGCACCTCGCAGAAGTCACTCAGTTCGGGCTGCTGCTTCATCGTCTGCCAGAGCGTCATATTACCGGCAGGACTGACAGCGTCATCCTCGTAGTGGTCGTTCCACTCCGAACAGGCGGTCAGTACCGGAAGGGAAACGGCGGTGACACAGCACACGCCAATCCCTAAAACATATTTCTTGATATTTTTGCTCATCATTCGTTCGTAATTACTGATTCGTTTTTCATTAGTGACGATCTTCTCCCTGCGGACTGTCGTAGACGTCCTTCGGACAAAGCTCAATGTAATCTAAAGACATATAGAGAGAGCTTCCCGACAAAATCTGACGGAAGCGCAGCCAATTCTCTTGATTAGCAGAAAGGAACTTGCGTACCAAGATGCGGCGTATGCAATTGGACTGGTTACGCAAGGGAGTATCTGTGCTACCATAACTGTCCATGGCTTTCATAAAACCACGGTTACGCAGTGCCTTGTCCATGGCCTTGTTCTCTTCTTCGTCATTAGTATCGGGTTCCCAACCCGTGTTACTGTCAAAAATACGGAAGCTGACGGGAATGCCGCAAGGCTCGTTGTTCAGGTAAACCTGGGCAATACCACGATCATTTCCTTGAGAATAGCCCATACGCACCTCGTAAGTACCGTCGTGGGGTACAGGGGGTAATTTCACAGAAGCATCGTACTTTTCACCTGTGATACATACGCCACTGCCTTGATAATGAACCCATCCAGTTTGCTCGTTACCACAACCAATAAAGGTATTGGAGTTGTTCATCTTGAAGTCGGTCAGGTAACCATGCTTAAAACCTATCATCATCCTATCCTTATTCATATAATACATACGAGCACGGGCATTCATAAAGTCGGGACTCAGAGTGCTACCGTCGAAACGCAGACGGCGGTTCAGCACATTCCAGCGGACATCGTAAGAGTAAACAAGGATATCGTCAATATAGTGGTACATACCATTGCTGCACGACTGCTGATAGCCGCCGCTCTCCTCAGTCTTCAACACACGGATGCCACGAACTGTATAATTGGTACGAAAGCCCTTGCGGTTGATATAAATCTCCTCACCGGGATTGCTGCAGAAGCGCATAATGGTATGAGGAGCCATGGTCTCGAAGTATTCCTCGGGATCAGCCACATTGGTCAGAAACTTCTGCTCGTAGATAGGACCTTTACAATGTACCCAGTAATCACGCGGACCAATACGGTTAATCAGATGATAACTGACGAAACGGTTCAAGGGGTTACGACGGTCCTTGAAGTCCTCATCGTACTTGCCGGCATCTTCAGGATAAGACTCATCGTAAACCTGTTTGGCATAAGCTTTGAGGTCATCGATGTTATGAATGCCATGAGTATGATAGACGGAGTCGGGCTCAACGAAAGCCGTAAACTTGAAATAGCGGTGGTCAGGGTAATAGGTAGTTGTTTTCTGTCCAGAGCCGTCTCCAGCAGTAGAATTGACCACACCAAAGCCCTTTCCGCCTACGGCAGAGTCGGGATCGACGGTATAAGTCTCGTCAATGTACTTGGTCAGCGAGTCGGCCATACCTGTCAGACGGAGTGCCTGACAGAAGATTGTCAGGTTGGGGTTGTCCTCCATGAGCGATGGAAGAAACTGACTGCTGGCTTTAATCACATGGTCGATGACGTGGACCACACCGTTGGTCACCGAGTCGTCTTTCTGGATCAGGCGCGAATTCTTGTTCACATAGACCAGCAAGGCGTTATTATTCGTGACGTCGGAGTCGGAAGTCATCTCAATGAAGTCGTCGTTCATATTGACAGGAGCCACATCACCGCCCATGTCGGTAGTGAAGTAAGCCTTGTCCTGAACGATATGAGCACGCGAAAGGGTGTCGCACTGCTCCTGGGGTATATCGGCCACCGATCCATAGCCATTCTCTTTCAGATAATCCTTCATGGCTTCGTTGGTGGGAGCAAAGACCGTATAATGACCGTAGGTCTTCAACATCGACAGATAGTTGGAGCGCTCCAGTACGGCAATAAACTCGCTGAATCTGTCATTATCGGCCTCGATGAAGCCAGCAGCCGTAAGCCGAACCGAAGAATAGAAGTTCAGCGGCTGATCAGACTCATCGTCGGTACAGGCTACAAAACCGGTGACGAGACCTAAACAGGTGCAGAGTCCTATCAGAAAATGTTTGATATTATTGTTACTCATATTGCTTTTGTTCTTTATGATGGATTGTTAATTCTTCGAAAGGTCAGCATCGGTGCCGGTGTTATAGGCCGGATTCTGCTTCAGGTAAGGATTGACCTTCAGTTCATTACGATAGTAAGGCAGGTAGAGGGCATTGGGGTCAGCCAGACGAATCTGGATACCCGATGTGTTCGTCAGCTGCTTCTTGACAACGGTCTTGGCCAGGTCGCGGGTGCTGCCCTGTCGGCGGGCCACACGTACCAAGTCATACCAGCGCTTACCCTCGAACATCAGTTCGCGGTGACGCTCATCCATCACCAGCTGTTCCATATTCTCCTTGGAGTCCTTATAGTCAGCTATCTTGAGGGTCTCGCCGGTGCCAGAGGTCAGCACATTATTGGCTCGACGGTTGACAGCATTAATCAAGTCAAAGGCTTCCTCAAAACGGTCATTACCCATCTGAATGAGCGCCTCAGCCTTCATCAGTACCACGTCGGAAAGACGGTAAACAATCCAGTTGGAATAGTCGGATTCACCGCTGCGCCATGTGTAGGCAGGCTGCCAGTTGCTTCTTGAATTGTCGATAGAGACCCTCGAAGCTGCATATTTGCCTATATAGTACTGCGTGGTACTGGCCTGATAGATCGACTCATAGGCACGACAGTCGCTATTCATGAAAAGTTCGGTGCTCTTGGTGGGCAGTCCCTCGTAGAACTCCTCAACGGCAGCCAGCATACCGGCAGTCAGATTATTCGAGGAGTTGATATAATAACGGCTGATGTAGGTATTCTTGTTGTCCTTCTTCAGCGTCTGGTCATAGTTCAACTCAAAGAGGCTCTCGAAGGAGTTTCCCTTGCCGAAGATCTCTTCATAGGCATGTCCCGAAATGGTCTGCTGTTTCTCAACAATCAGAGGAATGTCATTGAAGAGATTAACCTCATCCTTCAACCTGCGTCTCAGATTCTCAAACTCCGTCTGCTTGAAGTTAATGACATAATCACAGCAGTCTATACAACGCTGCCAGTTGCCCTGCCACAGATAGAGGTCGGCCAATAGGGCATAAACGGCAGCACGGGTGACACGAGCCGTATTGTTACGCTCAAGTTCCTGCACCTTGTCGGGATTGGGCTTGAGGAAATAGAGCTGTGCCTGATCCTTGACAGCCTCCAGATCAGTAATGATGTTGTTGAGCACCACATTGAAAGAGTCAGCTGGAACACGGTAGTTCTGTGTATCGTCGATACTGGGTTCACGCGAGAACGGCACATCACGGAAGGTACGGATCAGATGGAAATAGCAGAGCGAGCGGATATAGACTGCCTCAGCCACGTTGGCCTGCATCTCGCTGTAGCTGTAATTCGGGTCTATCTCCTGCACCTTGGGAGCATAGTAACATACGATATTACAGCGGTTGATAGCCTGATAGAAGACTTTCCAGTCACAGAAAGTATTCGAAGGCAGAATGTTTTCTTTGACGATCTGCTGTAAATCCTGTGAAGGTGACACGCCTAACTTCATATTATCGGAACGTGCTTCACCCCAGAGTCCCATGCGGGTAACGCAGTCTTCTGACTGCAGGCTCTCGTAGCAGCTCATCAGCACACTGGTTACGTCGTTCTTCTGAGTCCAGTAGTTCTCGAGCACCACCTGGTTCTGAGGCAGGAGGTCGAGGAAGTCATTGCAGCTGGTTGTCGTAGCCATGATGCCACAGCCCAGGAAACCAGCCATGATATATTTTTTGATGCTTTTGGTAATCATAATTCCAATTACTAATTACTTGTTACTCAATTAAAAGGACACGGTAATACCGGCAGTGAACGACTTGGCACGCGGTGTCTGTGCATTATCAGTCACCACACCGTAACCACCATAGCTCACCTCAGGGTCAGCACCAGAGTACTTGGTCAGCACAAACAGGTTGTTGGCTGACACATAGAGGCTCAACTGGCTCAGACCTAAGGACTTCAGAGTCTTCTGAGACAGTGCATAGCTCAACTGCGTATAGTTCAGACGGATGTAAGAACCGTCTTCGACAAAGCGGTCACTTCCCAACCAGTTATAGCCATAATCGTAAAGAGCACGGGGAATGGGCATATCGTCGCCCTCCACACGCCAGCGCCACAACACGGCACGACTCTGGTTGTTGTTAGAATACATATTCTCAGCCAACATACGCGCCCGATTGATAATCTTATTACCGTAGCGGAAGTTGAACTGGTTGTTCCATGTCAGACGGCCGAAATGCAGCTTAAAGCCGAAACCGCCAGTGAACTTCGGAAGTGAAGAACCTAAGTAGACGATGTCGAGCTCGTTGATCTGACCATCGTAGTTGACATCCTCATAGATGGCATCACCACCCTTGAACTCCTTATCTTCATCCTCGACTCCATCATAGCAGAACATCATAGGTTTGGTACGACCGTAGTTGTCAAGGATAACCTTCCCTTCTGCATCACGCGCCACCGGAGCATTCGGTCCGCTTACTCCAGGAACTTCCACCTCGGAGTATTTACTATACTGGTAAACACCCTTGTAACGAAATCCGTAGATACCTCCCAATGGACGATTGAGTTCTACACGGCTTAGATAACTACCCTTCGACGGGTCACGGTCGAAGTCGCTGTTGAGGGATGCCAGCACCGTCTCGTCCATCTCGGTCAGCTTGTTGCGGTTGTTAGCAAAGGTGACATTGAAGTCGAACGAGAACTTGCCAATCCTAATCAGGCGGTTACCATTCAGGTTGAACTCCCAACCTACGTTCTCCATAGCGCCCACATTCTGATAGTCGAGTGAGGCAAAACCGGAAGACGAAGGCAGGGCGCGGTTACCCATCAGCAGGTCGGTGGTCTTCTGCTTATAGACTTCCACATTACCGTTGATGCGGTCATCCCAGAAACCGAAGTCGAAACCGAGGTTGAAGGTCTGCTTCTCCTCCCACTTCAGGTTTTTCAGCTGAATATTCTGCTGATAGGCAGAGCTATAGTCCATATAACCCTTACCCGGGCCATACTTACTGTAGAACAAGGCCTCGGCACCAGGCTGCTGACCGACGATACCCCAACCGGGACGGACAGCCAGCATGCTGAACCAGGGCAGTGCCTTCTTGAACCAGGGCTCGTCACTGATAATCCACTTACCAGACAAGGCGGGGAAGTTACCCCAGCGCTCATCAGGACCGAACTTGGTCGTACCGTCACGACGGACGGAGAAGTCAACCACATAACGGCCTTTATAGGCATAGTGGGCAGAATAAGTCAAGTAGATGCTGCGCCAACGTCCCGGGAAGGAACCGAAGTCCGAAATGATACCAGGAGCACTGGCAGAAATAATGCTACCGGAAGGCAGACCATACTCACTGGTGTTCTGGGTGGTATTGGTACCACTGGTCAGCTGGCCGCGCACCATCATCATCAGCGAATGGTCCTCATTGTTGAAATGCGGGACAAAGGTCATGGTATGAGTCGTGGTCACACCTAAGCTCTTATAGGCATTATTGGTAGCCTTGTTGGCGCTCGTGTCGTTCCAGCCCTTGGTATTCAGGGAGAGCGGCAGGAACATATCATTATAGCGGTTGAAGATGTTGAACACGATCTTACCCTCGTAGGTCAGACGATGCTTGGCTTCCTCGATACCCAGCAACTCATAGTTCAGCTTGAACTCTGGCTCGATGTTATAGCTCGTCTCCTCATTCTTGGCCAGATGAGCCAAGGCGACGGGGTTGTAGTCGTTCTGCTGGTTGTTGCGGAACACCTCATTCACCGTAGGCAACATATTATAATAGGTACCCAGACTATTGCCTTCCCAGTCCTGCTCGTAGATGGCCAGGTTCGGCATGCGACGGTAAGCCACGGAAAGCAGATCGGAATAGTTCTTCTTGTTGTCCGTATAGGTCAGAGCCACATTGGTGGCAATCTTGATACGGTCACTGACAAAGTAGTCGAGGGCCACACGGGTGGTGAAACGGTCCAACTTCTGTTCGATGATAGAACCCGTCTCATGGTCATAACCGGCAGCAATACGGAAGTTAGCCTTCTCACCACCACCGCTCAAGGCAACGTAGTGGTTCTGACGCCAACCCGTCTTCTTCACGGCATCCACCCAGTCGGTATTGTCGTTATACATCTGGTATTCCGAGAAATCACCACCGGATTTGTAGTTGATCTCGTTGATGTTATCACTGGCACCAGCCCTCAGATGGGGGTTGAAATACTCTTCCTTCAACATCATGGTGTACTCGTCACCATTCAGCAATTTCATACCCTCAGGCTGGTGGGTGGCCGTCAGACGAAGGCTATAAGTCACCTTTGTCTTACCACGGGCACCACGCTTGGTCTTAATTTCAATAACACCGTTAGCACCCTGGGAACCCCAGATAGCCGTTGCGGCAGCATCCTTCAACACCGATATGCTCTCGATATCCTCAGGGTTCACATTCAGCAGCTCGGCAAACTTTTCGTCATTAGCTGACTGGAAGTCGAAATCCTTCGTGGCACTACCCGTCTCCCAGACATTACCATCGACAACAATCAGTGGTTCGCTGGAGCCGTTGATACTGCTCACACCACGAAGACGCATGGACGAGCCACTACCCAGGTTACCGGAATTGGCCACAATGTCAAGACCGGCGATACGACCCTGCAGGGCTTCGTCGACGGTGGTGATGGCCAGACCGTCGAACTCTTTCATGTCAATACTCTGTCGAGCAGTAGAGATTTCCTTCACCGGCACCTGCAGACCTGAGCCCTGGGCCTTGCGCTTAGCTACCACCTCAACGGGCTTCAGCGTGGTCTGGTCTTCCATACGGATAGCGAAGTGAGTCTTGTTGAAAGGCAGGATAACCGTTTTATAACCCACATACGAAATCTTCAGCTTATCCTTGGGGTTCTTCAGTTTGAAGGAGAAGTTACCATTCATATCAGTAGTAGCAGCGGCAACGATACGGTTGGCCGCGTCAATCTCAATGACATTGGCCATCATCACGGGGCCGAAAGCATCGGTCACCGTACCGCTGATAATGTCACCGGCATTCTGGGCAAAGGAATTGACAATTGACAATTGACAATTGATCATTATCAGTCCCAATGTTTTTAATAGTCTCTTGTTCATCATAACTTTCAATTTTCAATCTTCAATTTTCAATCATAAGTGGTCCGTCAATGAGATGTATCACTGCCGACGACGAATTATGTACGGCATTGGCATTCGTACGGTTTGCATTATTGTACGTGTACTCACGCGCCATCAGATTGTAAAGTCCGGGACGAGTGGACTGTACCGTACGCTCGTTGCCGGCCTGGTCATACACCTTGATAAAACTGCCGTTCTTGTCGGTTTTCACCGTCAACTTGTTAAACGTACCTTTCTTGGTGTCAATATAGGCTGTCTCATAGGAATTGTCAAAAGAACCGTCCTCATTAATGGTCTCAACACCCGTACTGTTGTCGGCGTTGATAAAGATGGCGTTATCTTGGATATGATAGCGCAGGAAGGTTTCAATATTCTGCGAAATCTCATGGTAGAGCTTGTTCTGGTTGGCATCCATGGTGTCCAAATCGGCCACCTCGTCCCAGGTGTGGAGCTTACCAGCCTTGATCAATGCATCGATACTCTCATTCGTGGGGACATAAACCGTATAATGGTAGCTGTTGAACACGCTCAGACAGGTATCGCTGGTAGCATAACGTCCGTCATGCACCGTAGGCTCCATCAAGTTACTGCCCTCCAACAACTCACGGAAACGGCTGAACTCCGGATGCTCGCCTAAGATATTGAACACACTCTTGCTCGTTCCCATCACGGGCTCCTTGTCCAAGATATAGGTTTTACCGTTACCACCATTGGTCTGGTCGTAGACAAAACTGACGGCCAGCGGTTCCGACTGATTCACATGATAGGTTCCCTCGACCGTCATGCCATTGGCACCCATGGCAGTATTACGGACACGGATTTCCGAACCACCCTTGGTACGATAGAACTCATGACCGTCTTCCACATCGCCAATCACCACATGGTCATCCAGAATGTTGTACAGACGGTTCAAAATGGGATTTTTCTCCAGTTCCATGCCATTTTGGTAGGTCAGCACACCGACCGAGTCGCCCACCTCGCCCGTTTCAGGGTTATAGGGGTGAACACTGGCATAGACGCGGTTCTGATCCGTCTTGCTGGGATCGTAGTGGAAACGCAGCACCTGCTTTTGCGGACGACCGTAGGAGACGGGGTCGATATAGTTCTGCAGGGCATCGTTCGACGGCAGGAAGAAGCTGTAACGTGAGTTCAATGAGTTCAGGTAAGCCTCATAGTTCAACTGCTTGATAGCCCAGAGGATGATGCTCATGTTCGGGTCGACCACCGTAGGATACATAACGCTGACGAATGAGGTCGGCGTGAACACGCGGTTGGTCAGATAGACGGCACCGTTGCAGGCGAGCCAAACTGAGTCGACATCATTGGTAGTAATGCCCAGCGGGTCGGCAGCATCGTTGAGGATGTTAGGGAACTTGCTCGGTACGCTGCTGACAAAAGACTCCAGCATGTTAGCGTTCATGAACTCCGTCAGGGTGCTGTACGGCACATTGTCCCACGAACCGTAGTTTTCCTTGAGCACCTTACCGGCACCGTTCTCCCAATAGTCGGACAATGCCTCGTCAGACGGCACCAGCATCACGGCCATATCCTGCTGGAGGGCTGTCTCATTGCTCTCGTTGGAGAGGATGAAATAACCGTTCCATCCCGGATCATACTTCAACTCACCGTTGGCCTGGCTCTTCTGGTTATGGGTTGTGGTAAAGTTTCTTCCGTCAATGGAGCGTTTGGCAAAGAAACGACGCTGGAACACCGAGTCCACATCCGTACCACGGTTAACATTGTAGTTGCGGGTCACCTCGTCGCCACAATAATCAGGCACACTATAACGCTGCAGCAGGTGGTTGAAGATGCTCACATTGGGCTTCGAGCCAATAATGTCGGCCATATTGGGAAGCGGGGTCACCACTTCGTTCATGCGATGCACAAAACCGTTCATGCACTTGATGTTCTGCTCAGCAATCTGCGAGCCGTTCACCGAGGCATCGCCACTCTGACGCTTCGTCGTGTTGTTATACAGGAAGTCGTAGTCGCTGTTGGTAATCTGCTTGTTGGCCATGAAGCGCTCGATGAAGTGAATCATCGGCACCGTCGTCATGTCGTGCATGATGACCATGTCGTCACGGTCCTTATACATCTGCCAGTAAATGGCGTCGGGCACGTCCTGCTTCTTCAGGATGGGCACCGAGTCATAGATGGACAACGACGACGGACGACGCATACAGTTACCCTCGATGGGACCTTCCGTACTCGAAAGGGCCTGCACCTGGTAGCTGTTGTCAATCATGGCACCGAAGATCAGCATCTTCTTCTGTGCCAGCGAGAGGTCCTCATAGCGGCTAACTCCCCAGTCGTTCTTCTTGAAGAACCGCTCGAAGGCAGCATCATCTGCCACAAAGAGCGTCTTCGAACCTGTCTTGTCCAATACCTCCCGGTAGCCAAGATCGTTAATCAAGCGCACCGTGTTGGTGTAATTCCCCTGTCCATCCATCCAACTGTAGATGCTCATTCCCCAACCTGCTGGGGTACGCTCATCAAGGTCGTATTCAGAACACGACAAGAAGGAACCGCAACCAATCAACAGCACTCCGGCAGCCAGCGCTAAACGCCGGCCTCGTTTCCAGAAGCCTTGCCTTGCAAGTGCTCCGTGAACGAATTGTCTTTCGGTTTTCATACGTTTACTTCGAATTTTATGTTAATGAAATTTTAGCTTAGTAATCAATTTCGGATGCAAAGGTACTAAATATTTTATTAACGCGCGTTAATAATTGTACTTTTCCGTTTTCTTTATATAAAAGGCCTTCGGGAAAATGTTTCATGTACTTTCCTTTTTGTTTCAAGTATTTTTTTGTATCTTTGCAGCCGAAAACAACCACACGAAGATATTCCTGTAATGGCAAGAAACAGCGAGGAACTACTGGCATACATCCGCCAAGGACGGACGATGACACAAGGCGAAAAGCTCAGGCTGATCGTCAGCCTTAGTATACCCAGTATCCTGGCACAGATCTCCGCCACTGTCATGTTCTTCATCGATGCTGCTATGGTGGGACACCTCGGAGCACGGGCAACGGCAGCCATCGGACTGGTAGAGACCACCACCTGGCTGATGGGCGGACTGGCCTCGGCGGCAAACATGGGCTTTTCGGTTCAGGTGGCACACTTCATCGGAGCCAACGACTTCGAAGCAGCACGCCGAGTACTGCGACAGGCACTGGTCTGCTGCTTCCTCTGGAGCCTCATTCTCTCCATCGGCTGTATCGCCATACACACCCACCTACCCTACTGGCTCGGCGGTTCAGCCGACATTGCCCACGATGCCTCGCTCTACTTCATGCTCATCGGTATCTGTGGCATCTTCTTCCAGATGGAGGGACTGGCAGGTTCCATGCTGAAGTGCTCGGGCAACATGAAGATACCCTCGGCCCTGAACATCCTGATGTGCCTGATGGACGTTGCCTTTAATTACCTATTTATATATATACTGGATTTAGGGGTGATGGGAGCCGCCCTCGGAACGGGTGTAGCCGAACTGATTACTGCCGCCCTTATGCTGTATTTCCTGCTGGCCAGGTCGCCCATCAGCATTTCTCTCTCCTCTCTCCTCTCTCCTCTCTCCTCTTTTCAACCCCACATCGTCAAGACCGCCTTCAAGATCGGCGCTCCCATGGGACTGCAACACCTACTGATGGGCGGAGCCCAGATTGTCAGCACCATCATCGTTGCACCCCTCGGCACCATCGCCATTGCCGCCAACTCGCTGGCCATCACCGTCGAGAGCCTGTGCTATATGCCGGGGTTCGGCATTGCCGAGGCAGCCACCACCCTCGTCGGACAGGGCATCGGGGCCGGACAGCGGCTGCTTACCCGCTCTTTCGCCTATATGTCTGTCGGACTGGGCATGGTCGTCATGACGGTCATGGGCGTCCTGATGTGGATATTTGCCCCCGAACTGATGGGCATCATGTCGCCCGTCGAGGATATCATCGCCCAAGGTGCCGATGCCCTGCGCATCGAGGCATGGGCCGAACCCATGTTTGCCGCTTCCATCGTCTGCAACGGTGTGTTCATCGGAGCCGCCGACACCATCGCTGCCGCCATCATGAGCCTCACCTCCATGTGGGCCGTGCGTCTTACCTTAGCCGCCGCCCTCGCCCCACGCTTCGGACTGCGTGGCGTCTGGACAGCCATGGCCATCGAACTGACCTTCCGCGGCTTCATCTTCCTCGTCCGACTGTTCCGAGGCAACTGGCAGAAGAAAGACTGACCATAAGCGGCAGGATGGCGAAACACAAAAAGAATACTGTTCACTAGCCCAAAGCCCGTGAACAGTACACCAATATTAAATAACCAAAAACCTTCTTAAAAAGTGATGGACGTCTCACGACGGAATCACTGTATCCTATGAAAAACTAATCTTTTACCTTTCTAATACCTATTCTATTGAAGATGTCTACTTGTTTCCTTTTGACAATGCAAAGGTACGACGATTTTGGGAACTGACAATGAATTATTCCCAAAATCTATAGAAAAACCCCATTTCTTTTGACGTAAATCAAGTGATTGTGCCCGCACACAGCACAATTGTGCGCGAAAACGGCTTAAACGAGCCACCTACGGATGGCTCTTTCGCGCTCATCGGCCAAAACGGTTTCGAAGTCGATGCCCATCGCACGGAATTCGTTGTCAAGGATTGTATTCTCGTGCAACATCTCCGTTGCGCGGCTGATAGCTTGGACAAAAGCCTCGGTATCGGTCTTCTGGTCAGGGCCCTGAGGGATATTCTTGGATATGATATCAAACAACTCGGAGAGGGTACAGCGATTCTCGCCGATGGTCTTCGACTTCGGGTCAATGACGTTCGACATAAAACTGGTCAGCGTACGGACGCCTACATCGCCGGGGAAGTTGCGGCGGGTAGCGGTGGTCAGCACCAATGAGACCAGTTCCAGCCTACTCAGTCCCATCTTGGAGGCAATAATCTCCAACAGATAGATTTCCATGGGCGAACTGTAGCCGTCGGCTCCCATCACCTTGATCAACTGTACGATATAGTCATTCTTGTCGCGCCGATAGCGGGGAACCGTCGGCTTCGAACTGTCGTCATTACCCATCAGGCAGCCTTGGAGTTCCTCCTGACTGATTCCCTCTTTCTGACAGATTTCCACCAACATCTTCTGCTCTTCGGGTGTGATGACGCCATCGGCAATGGCAATGGCCACCAAGTCCTGGGCCAGCCGGAACTCTGTATCGGAGGAGTCGTTAAACAATTTAGCCAATAATCCCATACTACTGTTGTTTGTTGCTTTGTATTCTGTCTAATTCCTCTGCCACAAGGTTTGTCAGTTCAACGAACTGCGGTATCGTGAGCTGCTCGGGACGGAGGGTAAGAAGTGAAGAGTGAAGAGTGAAGAGTGAAGAATCCTTGTCTACCAGCTGGCGCAGCGAGACGCGGAGCATCTTGCGGCGCTGGTTGAACACCGTCTTGACAACGCGACGGAAGAGCTGTTCGTCACAGCCGAGGTCGGTGACCTCATTACGAGTCATGCGGATGACGGCACTCTGCACCTTGGGAGGCGGATTGAAGACATCAGGCTCAACGGTGAAAAGATACTCCACATTGTACCACGCCTGAATGAGTACGGAGAGGATGCCATACTGCTTGTTACCGGGCTGGGAAGCCATGCGCACGGCCACCTCATGCTGAATCATACCAGTACAACAGGGTATCAGGTCCTTGTTGTCGAGCATCTTGAAGAATATCTGCGAAGAGATGTCGTAGGGGTAGTTGCCGGTCAGCACGAACTGTGCGCCACCAAACACCTCCTGCAAGTCCATGCGCAGGAAATCAGCACCTAAGATGTTCTCGCGCAGCTGGGGATAGTGCTCGTTCAGGTAGGCTACCGACTCGCGGTCAATCTCGACCACCTTCAGCGGGCGGGGCTTCTCAATGAGGAACTGCGTCATGACACCCATGCCGGGCCCCACCTCCAGTACAGGCAGGTCGGCGTAAGGCTCATCGACGGTATCGGCGATGCGCTTGGCAATGTTCAGGTCAACTAGGAAGTGTTGACCGAGGTTCTTCTTAGGACGTACTTGCTTCATCACTATTCACTCTTCACTAGCGTAGCGACAAAGTTCTTGGTCACTTCGAAGGAGTGTTCAGCCACGGTGTCCCAGAAGTTATGATACTGAGAAGCATCGGTATCACGAAGAGGAATGTCGCTCACCACACGGAACGAGATAAACTCCACCTTATTGATATAGCAGGTCTGGGCAATGGCGCACGACTCCATATCGACGGCCTTCGCCTCAGGGAAATGACCGACAATCTCGCGCATCTTCTCCTTGGAGTCCACGAACCAGTCGCCCGTGACGATCAGGCCGGGATGAACCTTGACATCGCACGGCAACGACAGCGCCTTCTCCAACAGCCACGGAGCCGGCTCATAGCGGACAGGCAGACCCTGCACCTGACCATACTGCGTACAGTCATCAATAGCCGTTCCGCAATACACGTCATGATAGGTCAGCTGGGAGCTCACCACCACGTCCTGAATGTTCACGTCTTCGCCATTTCCGCCGGCACAGCCGCTGGAGATGATGACATCGGGATGAAACTCGTTAATCATACGCTGGGCACCAAGGGCGGCATTCACCTTGCCGATGCCACACTTCTGTACCACCACATTTCCGTCAGTAAACAGCGACTGGAGCTGGCGCAACTCCTTATCCATCGCCACGATAACACCTACTTTCATAGTTCTTTCTGCTTTTTGATGGTGCAAAGTTACAAAAAAACGAGAGAAGAACAAAACAAACCCGTTTGTTTTTTCTTCCGAGTGCCATGGAAGTTCGTCACGAAGTGACAAAGTTACGAAAAGTCGGGCGAAAAACCAAAAGTTTTAGAGTAATAACGTCACTTTTAACGGGCAGAAAAAAAGAAAAATCGAAATCACAGGAATCATATGGACAGGTTTTTGATTCTTCGAGCAATATTATAGAAAAGCGCTCGTTTGAGCAATAGTGCCCTTCAGACGAGCCGTTGAGAAGGATTAGTAGAGGTGTTCCCAGCGTGGGAATGTTTTGTTCCCAGCCTGAGAGTCTGACGCTCCCACGCTGGGAATGTAGTGCAAGGTTCAATCGCAAAGCGTAAATCCTCCTCATCCCTCCCTTCGTATACCGCAAGCCCCTATCTACAAAGGGTTTCCGCCAATTTCATCCCTCCCGTCATCCCTCCCTTTTCTCTCCCATATCTCTCCCGTGATCCCCACCTTCTCTCGGAGTATCAAGGGAGTGGTGATGGGAGAGATTTAGGAGAGATATGGGAGGGATAAAAATTATCTCTCCCATGCCGAAACCCCTATCTACAAAGGCATTTCCGGAGATGACGGGAGGGATGGAGAGTTAGCATCGCTATCTCCTATTCCCAGTCGTCTGTGCGGAAGGGGAACAAAGGCAAGCCTCCGGCATTTGCCATGTTGCCTATCAGGAAGTTGCGGAAACAGTAGCGGACGGCAACGGGCTGCTTGACCTCTGGACTGCTGACTATGATGCACTCGTCCCAAGGACCGCCGCCAGGTTGCCAGAAATGCATGGCACGGGCAGGATGGAACACACGGTCGCTGCCTGCAATCTCGAAACCTCTGATGTCCGTAAAGCGGTTCATGCCGCCACACTCGTTGTTGAAATGAATCATCACCTTGTCGTCCTTGATTTGCATCTCCTTGAACGACGGACTCTCGCAGATAATGGTGCTGAATCCGTAGGTCTTGTTCAGGGCTAAAAATGCCAGGCGCTCGCCCACCTTCTGCTTTTGTGCCGGATGAATCTGTAGTGGCTCGTAGGGATAGACGGCATCGTTGATACAGACCAGCCCGCTGTTGGGAATGATCTGCGAGGCACGGAACTGCTGTTCGCGCAACAAGGCTCCGCTCAGACCGTTCACGTCGTCGCCGTCATAGGCGTATGGAGCTATCTGGACGAAATAGAAAGGTATCTCGCCAAGCTGGAACTGCTGTCGCCATTGTTCCACCAACAACTTCAGCCGCTCAGAGTACTGGTTGCCGGGGTCGCCCACATTCGAACAGCCCTGATAGAACAGGATGCCTTTGACAGTATAGTTCAGAATAGGGTTAAAGGTGCCGTTGCCCCATACTAGTGCACGATGGTAGTCCCACTCCTTCTTGAAGTTGACGATACCCATGGTGTCGGTAGGTTCTGTGGTGTATTTTTCCAGATTCTCCTTCGTCAGCCAGCTCTCCACACGGCTTCCGCCTTTGTTGGCCTCGATGAGCCCGATGGGAATGTCGAGCGCCTTGTTCAGCACCTTGGCGAAGAAATAACCTGTAGCCGAGAACTCACTCACCGTCTGTGGCGAACACTCGCGCCACTGGGTTTCGGCATCCTCCTGAGGCGTCATACGCATGATGCTGGGAATCTTGGCTGAACGAACTTGGCGCTTGCCACAGCACCCTAACACCTCCTGATTGTAGTTCAGCACGGGACAGTTGCCAAAGCCCTTGACGGGCATCTCCATATTCGACTGTCCGGCACATACCCAGACCTCGCCCGCGAGCACATTATCTATAGTTACCTGACCGTCACCGTCGTCGAACGTAACCGACAGCGGTTCGTAGCTGGCTTTGGGCGACTTCACGGTCAGCAGCCAGCGACCGTCCTTGCCGACCTTGGTCTCCGTGCGTTCTTGGCTCCACGACGTGGTGGCGGTCACCTTCCGTCCTGGTTCTGCCCAACCCCACAGGCGGACATCCGTCTGCTGCTGTATCACCATGTTGTTGCTCACCAGATGGGGCAGTCTGACTTTCGCCTGTCCGCTGATGCATAGTCCCGTCAAGAGAGATATAAATAGAATCTTTTTATTCATAGTCAATATCCGGTTATTCTTCTTTGTCATAGGTGGTCTCTGCAATATTATGTTCTGTGTGCAAAGGTAGTAAAATAATTCGAAACATAAGAAAAATCTGCATATTATTTCGATAGAAGGACGTAGCCAAGTACCTTTAGTTTGCCGTAACTAAACCCGAGTTAGTTACGAAAAAATCATAAAAAAATGTGGCGGGAACGACGTATTATGAATTATTTATGTAACTTTGCACTTATGGAATGGAAAAAACTGGGCAGTAATCTGCTGAAAGTCATCATGCCGCTCTTTCTGGGCGGTGCCATTCTCTATTGGATGTACCGCGACTTCGACTTCCAGACCGTGGGGCACGTTATGCTCCATGAGATGGACTGGACGTGGATGCTGCTGTCGTTCCCGTTCGGCATCTTGGCACAGATGATGCGCGGCTGGCGATGGAAACAGACGCTGGAGCCGATCTTTTCTTTCGAGGAACGAGGAAGGAGGAAGGAGGAAGGAGTTTTTTCTTTCGAGGAACGAGGAAGGAGGAACGAGGAAGGAGAATACATTGAAGGCGGAAACAAGGAAGAAAGCAAACCTCGCTCCTCGTTCCTCGCTCCTCGTTCCTCGATATGCCACAACGCCATCTTCCTGAGCTACGCCGTCTCCTTGGTTATCCCCCGCATCGGCGAATTTACGCGCTGTGGCGTGCTGAAGCGCTGGGAGGGTATTTCGTTTTCCAAAGCCCTGGGAACCGTTGTGACCGAGCGCGCCGTCGACACGCTCGTCGTCATGCTCTACTCCGGACTTATCCTGCTCGTCGAGATGAGCGTCTTCGGCTCCTTCTTCCGCAAAACAGGCACTTCGATGGACCGCATCCTGAGCAGTTTTTCTTTGACGGGTTACCTCGTCACGGCCATCTGCGCCGTTGCTGCTGCCCTGTTGCTTCACTTGCTGCTGAAGAAGCTCTCTATATATAATAAGGTGAAGACCACGCTGAGCGGCATCTGGGAGGGAGTCCTCTCGTTGCGAGGCATCCGCAACCTGCCACTCTATCTGTTCTTCTCCATCGGCATCTGGGTGTGCTATTTCCTGCACTACTACCTGACGTTCTTCTGCTTCGACTTCACGGCCGACTTAGGCATCGGCTGCGCCCTGGTCTCGTTTGTCGTGGCCAACTTCGCGGTCATCGTGCCTACGCCCAATGGTGCCGGACCCTGGCACTTCGCCATCAAGACCATGCTCATCCTCTACGGCGTACAAGACGAGCAGGCCCTCTTCTTCGTTCTCATCGTGCATACCGTGCAGACTTTGCTCGTCATGCTGTTAGGCATCTGGGCATGGCTCAGGCTGTCGTTCACTACGAAGAAGCAGGCTCCTTAGGTGTGGCTTTATCACAAATAACAGTTTGAACAAATGGTATATAGATTCCTTTTTTTATTGGCAATGATGGCTTGGACGTTGCAGCATCCGTACACGCCTCTGCAAGAAAGTGTTGGGCAAGGAAGGAAGCGGAAAATACTGGGATGAGTTCGTCTTGTCGTTGTAAACAATTATCTACCTTATCAACAGACAGTTACGAGAGGTTTGCAAACTATTTGCAAACTCCGTTTTCATCGGTTGAGACAAAAGCAAACTATTTGTCAACCACGTTATTTGGAAGTGAAGCAGGAAAAGTGTACCTTTGCACCAGAAACCTAAAACCAAAACAAGAATGATAAAATTGATTATTGCAGTATGTGCTTTCGCACTATGTGTATCGACTCAGGCACAAAGGCTACGGATAGGCGAGCATAGCTCGGGAATGCAAGTGAAGTACACCGTCAAGGGTGTGAGTAATGAAAACGGCAAGATGGTGTATCTGGAAGACCGCCTGACATCGAAGGCGGTGGACAGCACCATCGTGGCCAAAGGCAAGTTTGCGTTCAAGGGGCAGGCCGACAAGGATGCCATCTTTGGTATCACCTATGACCAGAAAGACTGGCGCAGCTGGCGGATGCTGTTCTTCAACGACGGCAAGACCGTCAGCGTCAACATGAACGACAGCACGCTGAAGGGCTCGCCGCTGAACGAGCGATTGGCCTACTACAATAAAGAAATCACGGGTCTGCCGAGCAGCTATTATCCCGGACATAAGGGTAAGATGACGAAGAAAATGTTTGACGAGGAGCGCGAGACCCTTCTGCCTGCTGCACTCATCGTAGAAGGGCAGAGATGTTTCGGAACAAAAGAATTGATTCGCATGCTGGAAGAGAAACCCGCCTATGCCGAGCACCCAAAAGTCAAGGAATATGAGAAAACCCTGAGGTGGATGAATACTGGAAATTATGTCGTGAAGTCTGCCAAATCTGAAGAACAGAAAGCTGCCGATAAGAAAGCCAAAGATACTTATGTGGGCCAGCAGTTCACAGACTTTGAAATGGTCGATACGTTGGGCAACGCACACAAGTTGAGCGAGTACGTAGGCAATGGCCGCTGGGTGTTTGTCGACTTCTGGGCCTCGTGGTGCGGTCCCTGTCGCCGGGAGATGCCCAACGTGGTGGCTGCCTATGAGAAGTTCCACGGAAAGGGTCTCGATATCGTGGGCGTGTCGCTCGACGGGCAGAGGGCACCGTGGGTGGAGGCCATCGAAAAACTGAAGATGCCCTGGACGCAGCTCTCCGACCTGAAGGGTTGGGAGTCGTTAGTGACCAAGGTCTATAAGGTCAATGCCATCCCCGACAACCTGCTCATCGACCCGCAGGGCAAGATTGTGGCCCGCGGACTCCATGAAGAAGGCCTGCACGCCAAGCTGGCGGAGGTGCTCAAGTAAAAAAAGCCGGGTGAAGCAACGCCTAACGACACAAAAAGCGGGGATTGTTTGGAGGAATAAAGAAAAATGCCTATCTTTGCACCATCTTTGAAAAACCATCAATATAAAAAAACGTAAAACCTATGAATGAAATTCAGAACCTACAACCGGAATGTATCTGGCGCAACTTCTACAAACTGACACAGGTGCCCCGTCCCAGCGGTCACCTCGAGAAAATACAGCAGTTCCTGCTGGAGTTCGGACAGCAGGCTGGCGTGGAGACCTTCAAGGACCCTGCCGGCAACATCGTGTTCCGCAAACCCGCCACGCCAGGCATGGAAGGCCGTAAGGGTATCATCCTGCAGGCACACATGGACATGGTGCCGCAGAAGACACCTGAGTCAACGCATAACTTCGAGACCGACCCCATCCAGCCGTGGATTGACGGCGAATGGGTGAAGGCTACAGGAACTACCCTTGGCGCCGACAACGGCCTCGGCGTAGCCGCCATCATGGCCATCATGGAGGCCAAAGACCTGAAGCACGGTCCCATCGATGCCCTCATCACCCGCGACGAAGAGACGGGGATGTATGGTGCCAACGAGCTGCCCGAGGGTGAGCTGCAGGGCGACATCCTGCTGAACCTCGACTCCGAGCATTGGGGTAAGTTCGTCATCGGCTCTGCCGGCGGTATCGACGTGACCGCCACCCTCGACTACAAGGAGGTGGAGACCGATAAGGACGATGCTGCCGTACGCGTCACCATCAAGGGACTGCGCGGCGGACATAGCGGTCTGGAGATTCACGAAGGCCGCGCCAATGCCAACAAACTGATGGTCAGACTGGTACGTGAGGCTATCGAGGAGTTGGATGCCCGCTTGGCCTCCTGGAACGGCGGCAACATGCGCAACGCCATCCCCTTCAAGGCTGAGGTGGTGCTCACCCTGCCGAAGGAGAACGTTGACGCCCTGAAGGAACTCTGCGCCGACTGGCAGGAGGACTTCCAGGACGAGTACAAACTGATAGAGACTCTTGGCATCGAGGTCATCGCCGAAGAAGTGGAGACGCCCAAGAACGAAGTGCCCGTCGAGATTCAGGACAACCTCATCGACGCCATCTACGCCTGCCACGACGGCGTCATCCGCATGATTCCCTCCTACCCCGACGTCGTCGAGACCTCTTCTAACCTGGCTATCATCAACATCGGCGACGGCAAGGCCGGCATCAAGATTCTGGCCCGCTCCAGTCGTGAGGACATGAAGGACTACATCGTGAAGACCCTCGAGAGCTGCTTCTCGATGGCCGGCATGAAGGTAGAGACCGCCGGCAGCTACGGCGGTTGGGACCCGAACCCCGACTCAGAAATCCTGCACCTTTTGTTAAAGGAGTACAAGGAACTGTTCGGCGAGGACGGCATCATCCAGGTGGACCACGCTGGACTGGAGTGCTCCGTCATCCTCGGCAAGTATCCGCACTTGGACGTCGTCTCGTTAGGTCCCACGATGAAGTCGCCGCACACCACCACCGAGCGCGCCCTCATCGCCACCGTCGAACCCTTCTGGCAGCTGCTGAAGAAGACGCTCGAAGACGTGCCTGAGAAAAAGTAAAAAAGGTAAAAAAGTAAAAAGGTAAAGAGAAAAAGTGCAGATTTGTTTGGCAAATCTGCACTTTTTACGTACCTTTGCACCCGATAAACCAAAATAACAACAAAATTATGGACGACTACCCGGCGGATTATTACAAACGTTAGGCCGGAGGATGGCAAGACCGCTAATCCTCTTGCCGCTTTAATCGTGAATTGTGCATTGAGTATTATGCATTAAACAAGGATTAGCAAAGATGAAGACATTCTGGAACACCCAAGGCGGACTGACCCAGCTCACAGAGTGGCAGCCCAATTGTTGGATACAGGTGACGTGTCCAACCGAAGACGACCAGCGCCAGCTGGAAGAGCAGTTCAACATACCCGACTACTTCCTGTCGGACATCAGCGATACCGATGAGCGTGCCCGCTATGAGTACGACGACGGCTGGATGCTCATCATCCTCCGTATCCCGTACGTCAAGGAGATACGTTCACGGACGCCCTACACCACCGTCCCCCTCGGTATCATCCACAAGCGCGACGTCACCATCACCGTCTGCTTCTACGAGACAAACATGATGATTGACTTCGTCTCGTTCCAGCAGAAGCGCGGTGAGGGTTTTACCGATTATGTCGACATGATCTTCCGCCTGTTCCTCTCCTCAGCCGTCTGGTACCTGAAGCGCCTGAAGCAGATCAACATGCTCATCGACAAGGCCAAGCGCAACCTCGACCGCGAGGTGAACAACGAGAGTCTGATCGGACTGAGCCGCCTGCAGGACTCACTCACCTACTTCCAGACCTCCATCCGCGGCAACGAGACCCTGCTGTCGAAGCTGAAGTTCAAGCTGCAGATTGACGAACTTGACGCCGACCTCATTGAGGACGTCAACATCGAGATGACGCAGGCCCGCGAGACCACCAACATCTACTCCGACATTCTGGAGTCGACGATGGACACCTACCAGTCGATTATCAACAACAACATGAACCAGGTGATGCGTACGCTGACCTCGGTCACCATTATCATGATGTTCCCCACGCTCATCGCCTCGCTCTTCGGCATGAACCTGGTCAACGGCATGGAGGAAAAGCCCTGGGGATTCATCCTCGCCCTCATCATCTCCGTCCTTGTCTCCGTCGGCTGCTGGTGGTTCTTCCGCCACAAACGACTCGTGTAAGGAAGAGGTAAAGGTTACAAGGGATCTACATCATAGAAGATTTGGAGGGAGGTATAACGCTTGTCCTGCAGCATTTGTTGTTGGGCAAGGGTTAAGTATTTGCGCACATCGACCATGTTGAGACCATTCTCGAGTTTGAGGATGAGCTTGCGGATACTGAGTGATTTTACACGGGAGACACCAGGCTTTTCAGGACCGAGCACCCGTCCGCCGAACCACTGGCGCAGACGGAAACCAAGTTCCTGGGCGGCTACCTCGACCAATTGGTCGCTGCGATGCTTCAGGTAGACGTTGATAAGACGGTAGTAAGGCGGATAACGGAACTGCTGACGTTCGGCACAGAGCATACGATAGAGAGCGGGATAGTCGCCACGCACCACGTGCTGGATGACAGGCGACTGCGGCTGGCGCGTCTGCAAGATGACCAGTCCGCGATGACCCTTGCGGCCAGCACGTCCGCTAACCTGTGCCATCATCATAAAGGCATGCTCGTAGGCACGGAAGTCGGGGTAGTTGAGCATCGTGTCGGCATTGAGGATACCGACCACCGACACCTTGTCGAAGTCGAGTCCCTTGCTGATCATCTGTGTGCCGATGAGTAGGTTGGTGCGTCCTGAGGCGAAGTCGCTGATGAGCCGTTCGTAGGCATTGCGGGTACGGGTGGTGTCAAGGTCCATACGGCTGACGCGGGCTTCAGGGAAGATGTCGCGCACGTCGGCCTCAATCTTCTCCGTACCATAGCCGCGCGACTGCAGATGGACGTCGCCGCAGTTGGGACACTCTACGGGCACCTGATAGACGGCGCCGCAGTAGTGGCAGACCAGCTGGTTCATCTGGCGGTGGAGGGTAAGCGACACATCGCAGTTCTGGCAATGGGGCACCCATCCGCAGGCCTTGCACTCAATCATCGGGGCATAGCCTCGGCGGTTCTGGAAGAGAATAGCCTGCTCGCCACGTTCCAAAGCCTCGCGCACACGCGCTAACAAAAGAGGTGAGAACGGGCCGTGCATCATCTTACGATGTTGCAGGTCCTGGGTGTCGACCACCTGTATCTCGGGCAGTTCGATGCCTGCGTGGCGCTGGGTCAGCTGCACATAGCCGTACTTGCCCGTCATCGCGTTATGGTAGGATTCCATAGAAGGGGTGGCGGTGCCGAGTAACACTCGTGGAGGGTGGAGGGTGGAAGGTGGAGTGAGACTTGCCAGCATGATTGCTGCTGAGCGTGCATGATAACGGGGGGCAGGGTCCTGCTGCTTGAAGCTGGTCTCGTGTTCCTCGTCGACGATGACGAGGCCGAGGCGCTGGAAGGGCAGGAAGACGGCAGAGCGGGCACCGAGGATGACGTCATAGGGATTGTCGGAGAGCTGTTTCTGCCAAATCTCCACCCGCTCGGCATCGCTGTACTTGGAGTGGTAGATGCCTAAGCGGTTGCCGAAGACACGGTGCAGACGGTCCATCATCTGAACGGTCAGCGCTATCTCAGGCAACAGGTAGAGCACCTGCCGGTGCTGCTCTATCTCGCGCTGGATGAGATGGATATAGATTTCGGTCTTGCCGCTGGAGGTGACACCGTGGAGCAAGGTCACCTGTTTCTTCATCATCGACAGCAGTATCTGGTTGTAGGCCGTTTCCTGAGCCTCACTCAGTTTCTTAACATGTTCCGGATGTGGTTCACCACCGTGATTCAACCGGCCTACCTCCACCTCGTAAGTCTCCAGCATGCCGCGCTTGACGAGCATTGAAACGGTTTGGAGGGTGGCGTTCGAAGAGTTCATTAACTCCTCGCGGGTAACTTCAGCCGGGCATTCGGGATTCACGTCGGCTCCTGAGAGAGCCAGGAACTCCACGAAGCAGTCCAGCTGTTTCTGTGCCCGTTTCAGCATATCGAGGGCGATGTGCAGCGACTGTTCGTTGCGGAACTGAGGGGTCAGGCGGATATAAGTCTCCGTCTTCGGACGGTAGCCGTCCTCAGCTTTCAGTCCGGCAGGCAGGGCCGCCTTGTAGACCTCACCGATAGGCGACATATAGTAGTCGGCTATCCATTGCCACAGCCGATACTGCTCAGGAAGCAATATCGGCTGCGTATCTATCAGCTGGACGATGTCTTTCACCTCGTAACCCTCAGGCCGGTTGTCGTGCAGACGGGCAATGACGCCCACATAATGCTTGCCTCGCCCGAAAGGTACCAACACGCGGCACCCGAACTTCGCCTGTTCCTGAAATAGCTGGGGTACGGAGTAGGTAAAAGTGCCGTCGAGGGGCACGGGCAATATGACATCAGCAAAATTCAATGCTATCAGAAATAATAGGCCACAGCAACATGCCAGGCGTTGGTTCTCGACTTGGCCCGATTCCAAGAGGTATCCTTCAGTTCCGAGCCTAACTGGTCCCAAGTAAAGTCGGCCGTCTTACCCATAGGTATATTGTAATAGATGCCACCCTCAAGGTGTGAGCCGATGTGCAGTCCGGCACCTATATTAAAGCTGAGCATGGTGTTCTGCAGACTATACTGATGGTTGTTATGAAGCGCATCCTTCCAATAGTAAATGTCGTCGCCGATGTTGAAACTCAACTGCGGACCGCCACTTAAGAAGACGCCCAACTCATCGCCTATGCCAAAACCATAGCGCAGGTTGGCAGGTACCAGCATACTCTTCTGGGTAAGACTTTCTTCATCTACCTTCACCGAACGCTGGTTGTAGAGTAGCGACACGTCGATACCCAGTCCGACGACTGGCAGGGTAATACCCAACACTGGGCCGATATAGAAACCGGTACGGTTATTGTCGCGCAGGGCACTACTGCTGAAGTCCATATTAGTCAGCTCCAGTCCGCCTTTAAAGCCGAACCGCACGTTCTGCGCTATGCAAGTGGAAAGTGAAGAGTGAAGAGTGAATAGTGCCATGAGCACCATCCACCGCATGGTCAGCCTTGGACCACCCGTCTTCATACCCAGTCGTATCACCCTTCTCCCACTATTCACTTTTCACTCATCACTCTTCACTTTTCACTCTTCACTAGGACGAAGTCCGCTAATGTCTCTGTCGGCGAACGGTAACGCGGGCGGCAGCAGGAGACGACCCCGACGAGGCCGACGAAGACTTTGTCTTGGTACGACGACTGGCCTTCTCGGTTTTCTCCTTTGCCTTACGTTCCTTCTTGGCGGCCTTCGTTGCCTTGTCAGACTTTGTGTCAGCCACGCTGTCAAGCGAATCGCGCTTCTGCTTGTCGCCGAAGATATTGTTCTTGAAGGCTTCTAACTCAGCCTCGATGCGCTGCTGCTCCTTGGTATACTTAGCCGTATCGCCACCGGCAATCTGTGCCAGCGTCTTGCCCAGCATATTGTTGGTCTTGTAGATCTTTCCCTTGTACTTGTTAAGGGTAAAGTAGTCATCCATCGACATGACGGCAGCATTGTTGACGTCGGAGGTCATAATGGTCTGACGGCTCAGGTAAGGCTCCAAGTCGCTATACTTAATCCAGAAGAGCGGATACTGGGCAGACTCGCCACCGAAGTCGTCGTCACGCATCATCACAGGACAGAGCGCCAGCGGCTTGATGTGGAAAGTGGCATTGCTCTGGTCGTAGTAGGCACTCTCCTTGAGGAAGTACTTCATTACCTCCTGAGATGGGATATCGCTGTTGTCAATCTTCAGTTTACCGTCCTGTTCCTCATAGAAAATGTGATAATTGTCGAGCACCGTCTTCAACAGTACCTTGGCCCCGTCCGAGAAGTCGTCGTTACCGTCGTTGGCCACAGAGTATTCATAGATGGGGATGTAGCCGTTCTGGGCCAGCTTGAAGATATAAGTAAACAGGTTCATCTGCTTGCCCTGAGGCTGCACAGGGTAGTAGAGTCCGGCGTTGGCATCGTCGTGGAGGTCAATCTCGCGATAGATGTCACGGCGCCAAACCACGTCCTCAGGCATATCGAGGGCCACGGGATAGCTGATCTGCATACGACGCGTCATCGTTGACGACGTTCCCTGCTTTTTCTGCTGCTGTGCCTGCGTCTGCTGTGTCTGCTGCACACGGCTTTTCTTAGGCTGTGCAACGACAGCACCGGCCGTCAGCGTTATCATCAATAAGAACAATAGTCTTTTCATATCTATTCTACTTTACAATTATTTCCATTGAATTCTGCAACGTACGCTGGATACCATCAGGACCGATGGCAACGACACGCGAGATATAGAAGCGGCGGTTGCGGGTCAACTTGCGGAAGGTGTCCTTCTGGCGATCCGAGAACTGGGCGCCATTGCTGGCCATAGGCACAGCGTTACCCATGTTGTCGAAGAACACCGTCTCGAACGACACCACCTTGAAGGCAACGTCGAGGATGCCGTCGTCGATGGCAGCACCAATGCCGTCGATGCCCATCAGGCTGGCCTTCGGTATGCCGCCTCCTTTGAAGCGAGAGGGGTTGCCCTGCTCATCCTTGGTCGGGATATACGGTGTCGGGTCAGGCATCTTTCGTACACGGAAGGAGAACTGTCCCATCTGCTGCGGACGGCCTGTGTTAGTTGAAGTGACCGTGATGGTCACGGTCTCGCCAATCTTCGTCGGACGGGCAATATACTTGCCGGGACCCGTGGGTGTCAGCGTACCGCCGCCACTCATCGAGGCTTGGATTTTATTCAGGGGGACACCGGGAACGGATACGCTGATGGGGTTGTTGTAACTGGCATAGAGCATATTCATCAAGTCAGCGCTCACCGTTGCACTTGGGTCGACTACGGTGTACTTCTGAGAGAAGTCACGCTTGATTCTATCACCGTTACCGTTGACGGTCTCTATGAAACCGGCCAATGTGAAGTCACCCGTCGAACCGCAGATGCGCTCATAGACGTTATCGCGTAGCGTCACCTTCTGGTTGCCGATGTAGATGTCGGGCACCCGGGTAGTATCAACGGCGGCCATTATTATCTTGGCCGAGAACTTGTCACCGCGTACGATGGTCTGCGAGTTGGGGATGACAAACGCCTCAAGAGCATTCACACGGATATCTTTCACGTCGATATTCTGCTCCAAGGTATGCAGAATCTCACCCTCGGTATAGCGGACATTGCTCTGCAGGGTCGACAACAGGGTAACGGCAGCAGCGGCAGGCATCGACTCGAACATATACTCCTGCCAGTTCTTGCCCAGCGTCCGCTTGTCCTCAGGGATAGTGGTCGACAGGATTTCATAGATGGTCTTCTTCTGGCGCGTAGAGATAGCCATATCCAACATCTTCTTACGATAGGTATTGATGGCGTCGTACAGTTCCTTGCCACGACCACGGCCAGGAGCCAGCATCACCTGATTGGCCGCCTCCATATCCTCCTTATTGCGGATATTGTTCAGGTCACCGTCCTTACCGTCGGCCTCCTTCACAATGGCGATTTTCAGTTCGTGGGCCATGTTGTAGAGCGAGTCACTCATCTGGCGCACCTGCATGGCTTTATCGTACCACTCCTTTACCTTCTGGGGGTTGGCTTTCATCTGCGTTCCGAAGTCCTCGTATATCGCAAGGTTCTCCCTGGTGGCGTTGGCCGTCGTGCGCTTCAGACTTTCTTCCACGATGGAGAAGCCGTTGAGCACCTCGTTCGAGACGTTCAGCGCAAGCATGGCCATCAAGACGACGTACATCAGGTTGATCATCTTTTGGCGCGGAGAGACTGGTCTTTTCTTAATTGCCATAGATTATTGTATTATGGGGCTAATGGGACCTCTGGACTAATGGGATTATTGGGCTATTGGGGCCTTGGGCATGTTCACCGTCATGGCCTCAATCATGCGAGTATAGATCTGGTTCAGCTCGGCAATCTGGTCTGCCATCTTGCGCGTCTGCTCATTAATCTCGTCGATGGTGCCAATCTGCTGGCTGGCACCCTTGAGCTGCATCTCGTAAATCTTGCAGATGCCGGTCAGCGTACGGTTCAGGTTCTCCATCTCCTCTGAGTCGCGTGTCAGACGTTCGCTCTGCTCAGCCACCTTCGACAGCATTTCCGTCAGGCGTTTCAGCTCATCCACATAGTTAGCGGTTGCTTCCTCCAGTTCAGGATTGACCGAAGGTACGGGAGCCACAACCGAACCACCAGCCATTGTCGTCACCGACGAGGCGACAGCGGCAATGGCCTCGGTGTCAACAGCAGCCTGTTCGCTATGCTGCGGTCCGACGGCAGCCTCTCCGTCGCCAATGACACCGCCACCACCAATAATGATGGTACCGCCACCACCGACAACGGTTGTCGGTGCAGCTTCAATCTCTGTTTCGGCTTCTGTCCCAATCTCACCAACGTGCGTCGGCAGTTCCATGCCGTCGGCCGTCTTGTCGAACGGACGGTCAAAGGCAGCGATGAAGAACACGATGACCTCAGTACCCATGCCGAGGAACAGCATGAAGTTAGCACCCGGCAGGTGGGTCAGCTTGAAGAGCGTACCGAGAATCACAATGGAGGCACCCCAGCTGTAGGCGTAGTTCATGAACGTCTGTCCGGGGACACTATCCAGCCACTTCTGCAGCCGGTAGATAATATTCAATTTACTGTATCTGGTCATAGCTTATTTCCTTTTCTTTGAGGTTTTTGCTTTTTCGCTTACGGTGTTAGCCAATGAGCGTACACAGCGGAAGCCGATATACGAGCGGGGCTGGTTCTGGTACTCACTACTGCGCCAGGCCGAGCGGATGTAGCTCTCGGGATCTTTCCATGAGCCGCCGCGTACCGACTTCTTCTTCAGCCGGTAGGGGTCTTCCTTGGCCGCATTATAGCGCAGCTGCGGGTTCACGTCGTTCATGGCGTCGACACCGGCCTCGGTGTAGATGGTCGATGTCCACTCAGCCACGTTGCCGGCCATGTCGTACAGACCATTGGTGTTGGCGCTGTAGATGCCCACCTTCGAGGTAATCAGGTTACCGTCCTTGGTGTAGTTACCGTTGTCGGGCTTGAAGTTAGCATAGAAGCAGCCCTTGCCTGAAGCCACATCCTCGTTCTCCCACGGGAACTCGGTACCATCCTTGCCACGGGCGGCATACTCCCACTCAGCCTCTGTCGGCAGACGGTAGCGCTGCACGTAGCGGGCAGCCGGGCCAAGACCCTTCAGCAAGTACTCCGTGCGCCAGGCACAGAAGGCGTTGGCCTGCTCCCATGTGACACCCACCACAGGGTAGTCGTTGTAGGCGGAGTTCGAGAAGTAGTTGCGCATATACACCTCGTTGTCGGCATTGGGGAAGTCGTTCACCCAGCACGTCGTGTCGGGGTATATATTAACAATGTACGTATTCAGGAAGTCCCACGGGCCGCTGAGTTCGCGGTTGATGGTCTCACGCACAATCTTGCCCTCGTCGTTGATGTATGCGGTGTCCTTTGATATCCACACCTTTTCGTTCGGATCGACGGCCACGTCGGTGTTCAGGTTACGCTCTTCCGGGTTCATACGGTTGCGGCGCAGGGCGGCGGTCGTGTAGTCGTAGATTTCGTAGCGGTAGTTCATCTGCGAGGCATCCAACATCTTCTCGCCAGTCACGGGATTGGTGACGTAGAGGCTCTCGAAGGCGCGCAGCTCGTCCTCGTTGGGCTTGCGCGGCAGCGACTTCTTCCAGTTCAGGTGAGGCTTCACGGGATCGCCGTTCTTGTCTTCCTCAATCTTGTACGACTCGTCGCCGCCGTAGTTGGGGTCTGCCAGACGCTCACGAAGGATGGAGTCGCGCACATAGTTCACAAACTGGCGGTACTCAGAGTTGGTAATTTCCGTGTCGTCCATCCAGAATCCGTCCACCGAGATGTCGCGCACCGGTGTCTGCTTGCCCCAGAGGGAGTCCTGCTGGTCAATACCCATGCGCAGATGACCGCGCTTGACGAGTATCATGCCGAAGGGAGCCGGCTCAGAAAATGCCCGGCCTCCCGATCCTGTCAGTTCGCCACCAGCACCTGATGACACCTTGCTGCCGAAGCAGGAGGTGAGCAGTAACAGCGCCATGGCGCAAAATCCTATTGTCAGTCTTTTCATATTCATTTATAGTAATCTAACTGATTGATGTCTGTTCCGACCCTTCTTTCCGAAGTCGATGTCCGTCTGATAGCCCACAAAAAGCTCGTGGCTTCCGTTGCCGATGTTGATGGCGCTGGTGTAGGCTTCATAGCTATAGCCGATGAGAACTCCGTGAAAATGACCGCCTATCAACAGCGTCACCGAGTTGGTGGGACTGTAGGACAGGCCGGCATACATCACTTTCTTCTCGTGGGTGTACTTCAGACGCCCCGTCACGTCGCCACGGTAGGCTACGCCGTCGGTTCGTCCTAACACCGAGGTCTGTATCATAAGAAACGGATTTCTGAGCTGAATATTGTATCCACCTGTAAAATAAAAACTACGGGCTATCTCCAACTCATTGGTCTCACCCAGTTCAATCGTGGGTGCCAAAGCATGCTGCACCGATGCTCCAACATACCAGTTACGATGCTGATAATAGAGTCCGCCGCCTAAGTCCAGTCCCGTGCCCGTAACGTCGGCCTTCGCAAAAGCGGGGTCGTCAGTCTGGTCCAAGTCCACGCCTGAACCGTCAAACGTCTCACTCAGCAAACCGCCCTGCACACCAACGCTGAGCACACCACCCAACAGCCGGAACTTACAGGCATACTGACCCACCAGCTTCTTATGCGAAAAGAGACCTATCTCGTCATTCAAAATCTGTAATCCCACACCGTGACGAGTACCAAAGACGCTGAGCGGCATATCGGCTCCGATATACATCGTTCTTGGGTTGTGTTCGAATCCCACCATCGTCATGTTGTAAGCACCTGCAACGTTCAATTTCGAGTCTTTACCGATTGCCGCAGGGTTATACGAAGGTTCCATCGCCCAGTAGTGACTGAACGACGGATCGTACTGTGCCCACGCTGAAAGCACGGCAAAGAGTACCGCTGTGAGTATGACATAACGTCTGAACACGTATTATATAACGTTGGAAAAAGCTTTTTATTGCACATACATACTATTTCCAGTTTTGCTTTTTTCCCCTCTGCATTTGGTTGTCTCATAGTTTTTGTGTACTTTTGCAGCCAAGATGCTTTTAGATTGTATATTGATTATTGTCGGTGTAGCACTCGTATTGTGGGGTGCCGACCGATTGACGGAAGGAGCCTCGGCACTGGCCCGACGGATGAACGTGCCTGAAATAGTGATAGGACTGACCATTGTGGCGGCCGGCACGTCGGCACCAGAGTTATTTGTGAGCTTGGTATCGGCACTAAAGGATACGCCCGACATGGCCGTGGGTAATGTCGTGGGATCGAATATCTTCAATGCGCTACTCATCGTGGGCTGCGCAGCAATGGTGGCACCAATGACTATCACCAAGTCTACGGTCAAGAAGGACTTGCCTTTCGCCGTTGGGGCCGCCGTGTTGCTTTTGGTGGTCTGCATAGACGCTTTTTCTACCGACATCAGCGGCAACACCATCAGTCGGATTGACGGTCTGCTGTTATTGACAGGTTTTACGGCATTTATGATATATACTTTCCGCGTAGCTTTTAAGAACAAAACAACCGGAACGGAAGAAGTCCCGGTTGCTCAGATCAGTATATGGAAAGGTGTTTTGTTCGTTGCGGCTGGCTTAGGTGGCCTTATCTTCGGCAGTAATCTCTTTGTGGAGTCGGCCTCAGAAGTAGCTCGCGAACTGGACATCAGCGAGGGTGTCATTGGTCTGACCATCGTGGCAGGCGGTACGTCGCTGCCCGAACTGGCTACCAGCGTGGTAGCTGCCCGCAAGGGGCAGTCGGCCATCGCCATTGGCAACGTCATCGGCTCCAACGTCTTCAACGTGCTGCTCATCCTCGGCCTGACAGCCATCATCAGTCCCATGCAGATACAGGGCATCACAATTGTCGACCTCTCAGTTATGATGCTGAGCGTCCTGATGGTTTGGGGCTTCTCATACACGAAGTACACGGTAGCCCGCTGGGAAGGAGCCTTGCTGACCTTAGTATTCTTGGCCTATATGGGCTGGCTGTGGCAGTCTATCGCCTGATGACCTTGCGCGTCTGTTGTCCATCGGTCTCAATGACCAGTCCGCGAGTTTTTCCTGAACGCTGACCGCCAATGGTGTAGGTGGCCTTGGGGCTATTGTCTGCCGTTCCTACGTTGTCTATCTTTGTGGCAGTGCCAAGATTCATGGTGAGTCCCTGCCAGTTGTCAAGGACGGTCAGACCCTCCAAGCTGGTAATGACAGCCGTATTCGAACTGACCTCCGTCTCTTCATCCTCCACCTTGATCCAAGCTCCGTTATTCATCAGCGTATAACCACCGAAAGGTGCCTTCGTGCCGGCAGCAGCAGTCAGGTAGCCCTGTAGATTACCATCGCCACTGGCAGGCTTTGTAACTTCAGAGCCTTTCATGAAGAAGCGCGGATTAACCTTGTCAGCATAATAAATATAAGGTACGCCCGCGACAGGTGCAGTAACCTCCTCAACACAGAGTTTCGTTTGGTCAGCGGTGATGCCGACTATATGATACAGCTGGATGTCATTTGGCTTGATGATTTCACGCGACAGACAGATGGTTCCCCACCTGCGGTCAGTGCTGGCAACGGTATAGGCAGGCTGGTAATACAAGCGGAAGTCGGTGGCACACCACCATCCTTCACGCTTATCGCCCTTGCTGTCAGACTTGCCAAACTCATGCCAGGCATTGTCGATGGCTCCTTGCTTGGAATTCTTGAAACCTATGGTTGCCGTGCCACCTTCCTTAATATAAATTGGTGTTGAGGTGAGCGTCTGCCACACATTGCTGACGGTCGGCAGGTCGAGGTAGTCGGCCTGGAGGGTCGGCGTGTTGACGGTCTCGCCCTCATAGGTAATAAAGCCGTGCTGGTCGGAGATACAATAATGCTGCGTCGTTGCCTTGCACTCCAAGAAGTAAGCGCCCTCAGGCAGTCCCGTCACCTGTTGGTTAATCTCCATGGTCTGCTTGGTTCCCGTCGAGGCATTGACATTTGCCCACCATGCATTCCAACAAGACTTTCCGACTTGGGTAGCCAACCGTTGGTCACCACTCTTATAGGTTCCGGTCTTCACAGTCCAGCCAGTCTCTGCTTTCAGGTTATAGTTTTTAATCTTGCCACTCAGCTGCACGAGAGCAAGGTTGGAAACATCCAACGGACAATTCATCGCCTTCAGAGCTTCGTTCACCTGAGCCAGCGAGTCAGTCCGCTGTTGGGCTATCTCCGCATCACGTGCCTCCTTAGCGGCTTGATAGGCCTGCTCCAACGGAGCACCATCGGCAATGGCCTCTTCATAAGTAGCGAAGAGGCGGCGCAGCTCCATCTTGTCCAGCTGTGCCTTGGCGCCCAACCAGCGGAAGGCGATGAGTGCCTGACTATAGGTACCGCTATTAAAGATGCCTGACTGGTAGAGCCAATCTGTGGTATCTTCCAGCGTCAGGACGTTCTTGGCTTCTGTCTTTCCGTTTTCCGTCAGGCTGACCTTCTGGTAGGTACCACCGTTGCGGGAGGCCACACGGAAGTAATAATCGGTTTCGGGCTGGATGTCGACCACCTTCTTCAGCGACGACACCTGATCCATGTTGCCATTACCGTAGGCCTGCAGATAACTACCACCGTCGATGCCACCAACGGGCACCACCTGGAAGTAAGGCTGACCGATGGCTGCGCCAGTGCCTGATGTCCAGCCTTCAGTACCGAAGTCGAAGTCACCGTTCTGCAGCAGGTTACCACCTACGTAGAGCGTCTTGCCGTCGGCAGTAGTCACGGCATCGCCTGTCTCCACGGTATTATTGGTATAATAGTCACGACCGTTCAGGTCTCTCAGATGCACACGGTAGATGGCACCCTCGGGAGCCTCGGCATCCGTAAATGAGTAATTGCTGGCGGCCTCCTTCTGGTCAACGGTTGACAGGGTTTCCCACTGTCCGCCCTTCACCTTGCGCTGCACCTCCATCAGCTGGTTGTACTCACCATTGGAGTCATACCATGAGACGACGACCTTGCCACTGGAAGAAGTCGTCTTGAAGCGCGACGGTCCGTACTGACGGGGTGTGGTGGGCACGAAGTCGTACTTGCCGTTGTAGCCTACCGTCGTTGTCATATTGGCATAATACTCACCCGCAGGTGTCAGCTTGCCATTCTTATAGAGGCGTGATGGGTCGCGCTCACCATTCCAGTAATAATAGCGCTCCACATAGTCCCAACCATTCAGTTTCGTACAGATGCCCTGTAAAGCTGTCTTCACCTGGGCCTCTGTCACTCCACTGGCAAAGGCGCCATTATTGTTCCACGAGGCACCCCAACACCATTCCGATATCCAGACGGGGCGCTTGTACTTGTCTACCCAGTTCTTGATGTTTCCGAAGTTGCTTTCAGCCCAGTAACAGTGCAGGTCGATGATATCGCAACGCCAGCCACGGGCATCAATGGAGTCCATGAACTCAGCAAGGAATCCCGTAGCATCCCAGTAGTCACTGCCGTCCCACGAAGCTGGCGAACAGAGGCGCATACCAGTACGCATCATATTCTCCCAGTTATCAAGGATGGTTTTCAGGTCCTGAGGATGATCGTCGCTCGAGTTCTTCGGCTCGTTGTTATTCTTGCAATGCGGCGACCAGGTGGCTCCGCCGATAGTTGCCGATGAAGGATAGTCCTCATAGATATGGTTTGGGATACACTCATAGTCAGGAGCCATATTCTCGCCCTGGCTCCAAGTATAGCTGCTCTGCACATTCAGGGCGGCCAACGTATTACGGGTCAGATCGTTGGCCAACTGCTTCTTACCCGCATCGTACCATTTAAAAATACGGTAGGAAGAAATCTTCTGGTCGAGCACAATGGGCAGTTCAGCCACTTCCAGGTCGCTGCTGGCAGCAATGAAGCAACGGCTATAGCCACGTCCGCTGGCTTGTGTGGAGAAAGTCACCATATAGCCACGCTTCAACTTGAACGAGCGTATCTTATTGTTCAGTTGGGCGGCAGTCAGCGTGTTCATATAGCCACCACTGTTACTCATGCCAAAGTTGTTGACACCCTCGCCTCCGAAGTTCGGCTCCGGGTAGACGGTCAGTGGCTTCGTGCTGTTACCATAAGGTAGGATGATACAACCCCGGTTATAGAGTTTCACCTGGCAGTTCGTGTTGTTCACGGCCTTTTCTCCATTAATCTTGACATAGTTGGCCAACAGCTTGATGGCTGCCGAGGGTTTTACCTTGTTCAATATCAGCACGGCATGCTCTGTGTTGACCAAATCAACAGAGCCTCCTTCCGCAAAGGGTGTATCCCCTGTTACGATATAGTCCCAATTATCGGTAACCGTTACGGCTTCCGTCACTTGTGCCACAGTTTTCTTGGTATTGGCAGCCATGCCAATAAGCGGCAAACCCAAGCAAAGGGCTGCCGCAATCATAGTAGTTAGTATTTGTTTTTTCATATGAGTTGTTAGTGTTGTTCTTTAATTAAATAAACGACTGTAGGCAGGTGGTCGCTGTAACCGTTAAGCCAGGCACCACCGGCATGAGTGCGCAGGGTATTGCCCTTGTAGCGACCTTCTTTCTGGAAGAGGTAGTCACGGCGGAAGATATGGTAATTCCAAAGTTTCAGCGACGCATAGTCTTTCTTGCCTTCGCGATCGAGCAATGAATTCGAGACGATAATCTGGTCAAAGAGGTTCCACTTGCCATCATACTGCAAGGTACCCGTTCCCTGGGCCAGGATATCCCACCAAGGGTTCCACAGACCACCTGGTTCGTTCTCGACATCCTTCATCTTGCGCTTTGCACCTAAGGCCTCTGCCATTGATTTGTCCTGTGGGTCATCGTTCATGTCACCCATGATGATAAGCTTCACGTTGGGGTCTTCACGTACCAATGAATCCTTGACAATACGCAACTGCCGACCACCCTCTTCACGATAGAAAGAGGTGGCACCACGCGAAGGCAGATGGTTGACAATGATAGTGACGTGCTCGCCAGACATGGTACCGCTGACCACCAAGAATCCGCGGGTAGCCCTCAAGGAGTCCTGTGGCAATATATATATATAAGGTACAAGCTTCACGTCACGAACTTGGAAGAGCTTCGGGTTATACAGCAGTCCGCAGTCAACACCACGCTGGTCGGGACCTTCAATGTGTACAAACTGGAAGTTCTTGGCTTTCAATGGTTCCTGATTACAGAGGTCTGTCAGGCATTTGGCATTTTCCACCTCACTGACGCCGATGGCGGCACAGCCCACGCCAGGCAGTTTGTCAGTACCCATCTCAGAAAGCACACGAGCCATGTTCTTCAGTTTGTTAGTGTACTTCAACCCCGTCCACTTGTTGGTGCCGTCGGGCAGGTACTCATAATCGTTCTTACCGGCATCATGACAGGTGTCAAACAAATTTTCCAGATTGTAGAATCCTATGCCATACACAGAAAACTTCTTCTGTGCCTGGGCTGCGTTCGTTCCTAACAAAAGGGCGAACACCACAAAAGCCATGTATTTTTTCATAATCGGTCAGTAATAATCTGTGCAAAGATACTATTTTTTTCGGAATTGCTCACACTTTTTACGAAAAAGTTTTTGTCGTCTCATGTTTTTTCCGTATCTTTGCCCCAAACAAGTATTACAATAACCGCAAAAACAATATTCTATGAGAAAAACGCTGACATTTGCAGTGATGGCCCTATGCTGTTCTGTTACAGCCATGGCTCAGGAGCCTGTCGACTCCACAGCCAAGGAATTGCAGGACGAAACGGCCTTCACCTTCACTGAGGCGCAGCTGGAGGATGACGAGAGTTCGACGCAGAACATCACCATTATCTCGTCCAATCGGAATGTGTATGCGAACGAGGTAGGCTACCGTTTCAGCCCCGCCCGCTTCAAATACCGTGCCTACAACGCCAAGTACACTGACATGTACATCAACGGCAACCCCGTGAACGACATCGAACGCGGACAGTTTGGCTACTCCTTTGTGGGCGGTCTGAACAACCAGACGCGTGGCCGTGAGTCGTCATTGCCCTTCGAGGACAACAACTACTCCATGAGTGCCCTCGGCGGCTCGGGCAATTACAATTTCCGCCCATCGAGCTTCGCCACCGGACAGCGGGCTTCACTGGCCTTTGCCAACCGCAGCTACAATATACGTGCCATGTACACCTATAACTCAGGTGTCATGGAGAACGGCTGGGCACTGACCGGCTCCCTGACCTACCGTTGGGGCAACGGCATCGGGACTATTGAGGGAACGTCGTATAACTCGTTGAGCTACTTCCTCGGAGCTGAGAAGCTCATCAACGACCAGCACTCCGTAAGCCTGGTTACCTGGGGTAACCCCACACAGCGTGGCGCACAGCGTGGCGCTACCGACGAGATGTACTGGATTGCTGGTACCCACAACTATAATCCCAACTGGGGTTATCAGGACGGCAAGAAGCGTAACTCTCGTATCGTGAAAGACTTCGCACCGGCTGCCCTGCTGACATGGGACTGGAAGATTGATGACCAGTCGAAGCTCGTTACCTCCTTCCTTGGTCGCTATACGATGTACAGCAACAGCCGACTGGCCTACAATGGCGGTACAAATCCCGACCCGGACTATTACTCGCTAATGCCGAGTTTCAACTATAATGTATGGAACCCTGATGCCACGCTCTTCCACGATGACACGGCTTTGGAAAACTGGCATGCCGCCTACGACTATCTGAGTGCCTCGGAGGACAATCGCCAGGTGAACTGGGGACGTATGTACTACGCCAATAGTTTGATGGCTGCCGCCGGACAGGACGCTATGTACTACCTGCAGCGCGCCCATGACGACCAGTTGACATTCTCGCTGGCTACGAAGCTGGAGAAGCAACTGAGCACTACCGTTTCGCTGAATGCCGGCTTACAGCTGGCCCGCAACATTGGTATGCACTACCAGACGATGGACGACCTGCTGGGTAATGCCAAGTTCCACAACGTCAACACCTACGCCCTGAAGGATTACGGTTCGCTGTCACCGAAGGTTTTCTACGACATGAACGAGGGCAGCGAGCCCAAAGAGGTAAAAGTTGGCGACACGTTTGCCTACGACTATAACATCATTGTCAACAAGGCTCAGGCTTGGGCCTCTACGGGCATCGATGTCGGCAGGGCTCACCTTTTTGCAGCTGCCCGTCTCAGCGGCATTACCATGCAGCGCGACGGTAAGATGCGCAACGGTATGGCTCCCGACAACTCTTACGGCAAGAGCGGCACCGCCAAGTTCCTTGACGGCGGTGGCAAGGTGGGCACCCATATCGATTTGGGATACGGCCACGCCATCGTCTTGGGAACAGGTTTCGAATGGAAGGCCCCCGCTCCTCGCACCGCCTTCTCAGCCGCTCAGATCAACAACGACTTTGTGAAGGACTTAACGCAGGAGAAGATCTTCTCGGCCGAGGCAGGCTACCAGTGGAAGAATGCTTGGCTGAGCATGAACATCAACGGATACTACGCCCATCTGGCTGACGTTACCGAACAGAGCCTCTTCTACTCCGATATTGAGAGTTCCTTCGCCTATGTTACTTTGTCAGATATTGACAAGCAGTTCTACGGCGTGGAGTTAGGTCTGAATGTCAAGGTGACCGACTGGCTGAATGTCAAGACATTAGGCACTGTCAGCGAGGCAAAGTACACCAACAATGCCAATATGCGGATGCTGCTCTCCAACAGCGGTAGCTACGTCGACGAACTCTGTATCATCGACGGAATGCGCGAAGGTGGCACACCGCTCACCGCAGGAAGCATCGATCTGAGTTGTCACTACAACTATTGGTACATTGACCTCATCGGCAACTACTACGACAACATCTACCTCTATTTCGCCCCCATCTCGCGCCGTGAAACGGAGGTCCCCAAAAGCATCGTCAACGGTGAGAAGACCTACAACAGTCCCGCTCAGAGCAAGGGCGATGGCGGCTTCATGCTCGATGCCTCTATCGGCAAGACTTTCCGCCTGAGCCACGGCCGCCGCATTGGATTCAACCTGATGCTGACCAACATCTTGAACAATATCAAGATATGCACCGGCGGTATGGAGCAGAACCGACTCGATACCAAGCAGGAGGAGGAACGCACCAACAATCCCTACCGCTTCCAGCAGAGTCCACGTAAGTTCTATGCCAACGGCATCAACGGTATGCTGCTGATTAACTATCAATTCTAAAGAAAGGAGAACCATCGTATGAAAGCAATCAAATATTTTGCCATCGCTGCGGCCTGCCTGCTATTTGCCGCTTGTCAAGATACCGAGTGGGATGTCATCACGCCCAACGGTGCTGATCTATACGGCAACAACAGCATAACGGATGATAATATCGTCACTATTGCACAGCTGAAGCAGATGTATCCCAACGTGTTTGCCAGTACTGACGAGAACGCATTGGTAGACAAGGATGTCAAGATCAAGGGTCGCGTTACGGCCAACGACATCCGAGGCAATATCTACAAGCAGTTTATGGTGCAGGACGAGACGGGTGCCATCATCGTTGCTGTCAACGAGAGCGGCATGAGCGGCTATCTGGCCGAAGGTCAGGAAATTGTCATCGACCTGAAAGGACTCTACATCGGCGGCTACCGCCAGCAGCCCGAGATTGGTGCGCCCTATAACGGTAACAGCATCGGACGTATGCAGAAAGATGTATTCCAGAAGCACTTCAAGTTTACGAGCAGCGCCATTCAGCAAGTACAGCCCATCGACTTCGACGTCAATATGGATAAGAACGAACACTGCGGCAAGCTGGTGACGCTGAAGAACGTCACCTTCAGCGAGGCCGATGGCATCGCCACCTTCGCCCCTGGCGACGGCACGGCGGCTCTCGTGGGCGGCTGCGTCAACCGTGCCATCACTGGCTATTCAACGTCGAAGCTGGTCATCCGCACCAGTACCTATGCCAAGTTTGCTGCTAACAAACTGCCTTACGACGAGGTGAACAAGAAACCTTACGTGGTGAACATTACGGGCATTGCCACCCGCTATGGCAGTACGTGGCAGATACTCATCCGTAAGGAGTCTGACATTGAAATTGTAAATTGAAAATTAAAAACATAAAACTATGAAGAAAATACTGTACAGCGTCATGGCGTTAGCCATCGCAGCCATGACTTTCACCGCTTGTGAGGACGTTCCCGCACCGTATCCCATACCCACGGCAGGAGGCGTCCCCGTCGGCGTCGGGGTATTGCCCTACGCATCAGCCAACCTGAATACTGGTTGGACGCTCGTTGAAGTAACTGACGGCGCACAGCCCTGGAGCAAGGGTAATAGCTACGCCCAGGCCACTGGCTACCAGGCATGGGACGGTGGTAGTACCAAGACGAATAAGGCCGTAGAGGGATGGCTTATCTCACCTCCCATCAGCACACTCGGTCACGATAATGTCAAGTTGTCGTTCAACCACACCATCAGGTACACCAATAATTACGCAGGATGGGAGGACAACCACAAGATCTTTGTATCCGCTGATTTCGACGGTGCCGATGCCAGCAAGGCCACATGGAAGGAAGTGCCCTTCGTCCCGAAGGCATCGCCTTACTCCGACTGGACGCTTTATTCCTCGGGCGAGATACAGCTGCCTATTGAGTTTGTAAACAGGGAGGCTATCTACATTGGTTTTTGGTTCAAGGCACCCGCCACAGGTTCTACTACTTGGGAGCTGCAGGCTTTCAAGATGGAAGAAGGCTATGCCAGCGAATCCGAAGAGCCTACCCCTGCGCCTACTGACGAGTTAGGTACTGCCGAGGCTCCTCTGACCGTAGCCAAGGCCCTCGAGCTGATCAGCGGCTATAAGGATGCCGGTGAATCGTCGACCGATGCCTATGTCAAGGGTAAGATTGTCTCCGTACAGCAGTACAACAGCACTTACAAGAGCATTACCTATTATATCTCTGACGATGGTACCGCTGCCAACCAGTTGCAGGTGTATAGCGGCAAGGGCCTCAACGGTGCCGACTTTGCCTCGAAGAACGACCTGCAGCCCGGAGCCGTGGTCGTGGTCAAGGGTAAGCTAAAAAAATATGTCAAGGATGGCAACGTCACTCCTGAGATTAACCAGAGTAGCAGTATCATTTCCATCGAAGGTAACGAGGGTGGTGACGTTACGCCTACCCCCCAGCCGTCTGGTGACGTAGGTACGATTGATGCTCCAAAGACAGTAGCAGAAGCCCTAACAGCTATCAATGCGCTGGCAGAGGGTGCTACTACCGATGTCTTCTACTTTGTCAAGGGTAAGGTGGCCAAGATTTCCACCAAGGCTGAAGACATTGGTCCGAACAGCACCAGTGGAAAGAAATACAATGACATCAACTATTACATTTCTGAAGACGGCAGTGAGAACAACACCATTTACGTCTACCGTGGCAAGAACCTCAATAACAGCAACTTTACTTCGGCAGACCAGCTGAAGGTAGGTGATGAGGTCGTGGTTTATGGAAAGCTGCAGAAGTACAAGAATACAAATACCAACGAGATTGTACCTGAGATGGCACAGGGTAATTATCTGGTGAAGACCAATAACTCTGCTGCTGGCGACGAGAACCAAGGCGACGAGAACCAGGGCGGTGACACCACTACATCGTCGCTGACCAACGGAAACTTCGAGACATGGGCCGATGGTCTGCCCACTGGCTGGAAGTCGGCGTCCTCAGCCAGTTCAGCTACGCTGGCTCAGAGTTCTGATGCTCATGGCGGCAGCTATTCGGTCAACGTCAAAGGTAATGAGACGAGCAACAAGCGCTTAGCCAGTCAGGAAATCAAACTCGCTGCTGGCACATACGTATTCTCGTTCTATGCAAAGGCTACGACAGCTGACGCAGCACAGGTGCGGCCCGGCTATGCTATTGTAGTTGATGGAACTATTAACAGCAGTAGCGGTTACAAATATGGTGATTATGCAAGCATCAATAACAACGGCTGGACCCAAGTTACACACGAGTTTACACTTGACTCCGAGACAACAGTATGCTTACTCGTCATGAACCCGAAAAAGTCCAATTACTCTTCCGGAAAGGATGTCCTCGTGGATGACGCTACGCTGACCAAGAAATAACTTTTTAAATATATCTTTTCATTCAAAGGCTGTATGTCCTAATGACATGCAGCCTTTGAATTCAAATCAACACCAACAATGAAACAACTACTTAAACTGTTCCTGCCACTCCTGCTTACGGCCCCTATCATTGTCTCCTGTAGTAGTGATGACGACGACAATGGTGCGCAGGCAGAACTGAACGCTAACCGCAACGATGCATCACAAGAACCGGCGCTGCAGCGACTGGAGTTCCCGAAGGTGAAGGGCGGCAATAGCATCGTCATCATTCATACCACCAACGACCAATACGGCATTAACTACAGTGTAGAGTGGGACTGTCAGAAGAAGTCTCAGCGATGGTCGTGCTACCAGATGCATAGCGGCAACTACGGCGGCAGCAACAGTCGTGTGGTCGATGGTTATTTGTTCGACGAGGATATGCCCAGCCACAACATCAACTACGTGACCGACGCTGACGGTTTCAACTACGACCCCTTTTGGTCGTCAGGTTATGACCACGGCCATATCTGCCCCAATGCCGACAGGAAATATTCGCGGGAAGCCAACCGCCAGACTTTCTACCTGACCAATATGCAGCCACAGTTTAACAAGTTCAACGCCGGGCTATGGCAGGAAATGGAAAATAAAGTACGCAAATGGTGGCCTACAGGAAACAAAGACACGCTATTCGTCGTGAAAGGAGGCACCATCGACTCTCCTGGTGACATCATTGAATATATCTCTAACAAAAAAGTCTCTAAGTCAAGTCAGGAAGGCTATATCCCAGTGCCCAGGTACTTCTTTATGGCATTGCTACGAAAGAGCGGCACGAATCCTCCCAAGGCCTTGGCCTTCTGGGCAGAAAACCTGAACGAAGATCACTCAGGCGATCCGCTGAGCGACTACGTCATCAGCGTCCGCGAATTAGAGCGTCGAACAGGAATAGACTTTTTCTGCAACCTGCCCGACAAGATAGAGGAAGACGTTGAGACGACTTCCGTTGAGAACATCAAGTGGCTCTGGAATTTCTGAGCGTTGCCTACTTGCCTATGATCTCCTCAATAGTCTGCAGACACTTCTCGCTGCTGACGGGTTTTGAGAGGAAAGCATTGCAGCCGGCCTCCTTAGCTAACTGACGGTCACTGTCGAAAGCATTGGCTGTCAGTGCAACGACTGGCAATTCGGGATATTTCTCCTTAATGAGCTTCGTGGCCTCAAGACCGTCCATGACAGGCATCTTCATGTCCATCAGCACGAGGTCAATGCCCCCGTTGTCTACCATTTCAACAGCTTCTTGCCCGTTCTTGGCCCTCTGAAACTGATACGAGCGTTTCAGGATGTAAGTCATCAAGATGTAGTTGCTGTCATTGTCTTCAGCTATCAATATCGTCTTCATATCACTTAAATTAGGTTATCAGCTATTATCTATAATCTGAATTTCACCACAAAAATACAATTATTATTTGTAATTCCTTGCTTTTCCCCAACTTTTTAACTAATTTTGCACCACAAAAACTCTTAAATACTAAAAAACGTAAGACAATGACACTAAAACTGTTCTCCTGCGCCGTTGTTTTCTCGGCCGCACTCAGTGCTTCGGCACAAAGCCATGTTTTTGACGTTAAGACCGCAAAGCCGGGGGCTCCCGTGCAGTCGACCATGTATGGCATCTTCTTCGAAGACATCAACTACGCTGCCGACGGTGGCCTGTATGCCGAACTGGTGATGAACCGCTCTTTCGAGTTTCCCAACGCCTTTGCCGGATGGGACATTTCAGGCAAGGTGACGCTGAAGGACGACGGTCCCTTCGAGCGCAATCCCCATTATGTCCGTCTGTCACCTTCCGGCCATAGCGACAAGCACACGATGATTGAGAATCATGGATTCTTCGGTATGGGCGTCAAGGGTGACGAGGAGTACCGCTTTTCAGTCTGGGCCCGCGTCCCCGACGGTGGCAAGGCCAAGTTGTATGTTGACATCGTAGACAATGCCACAATGGGCGACGACCAGAAGTTAGGCAACGCCGGTATCGACGTCAGCGGTAAGGAATGGAAGAAATACACGGCTGTCATCAAGCCCCGTCGCACCTTCGCCAAGGCTCACCTCCGTGTGTGGGGCGACAGCAAGGTGACGACCGACCTCGAGCACGTCAGCCTCTTCCCCGTGAAGACCTGGAAAAATCGTGAGAACGGCATGCGCCAGGACCTGGCCCAGGCCCTGTATGACATGAAGCCCGGCGTGTTCCGCTTCCCCGGCGGCTGCATCGTCGAGGGTACCGACCTCGAGACCCGCTACCAGTGGAAGAACTCCGTAGGTCCCGTCGAGAATCGTCCGCTGAACGAGAACCGCTGGCACTACACCTTCACCGGTCGTTACTTCCCCAACTACTACCAGTCCTACGGTCTCGGTTTCTTTGAGTTCTTCCAGCTCTGCGAGGACTTCGGATGTGAGGCGCTGCCCGTCATCTCGTGCGGTCTGAGCTGCCAGTTCCAGAACCCCGACCCGACGAAGCCCGGCGTCCATGTGCCCGTTGACCAGTTGGACGACTATATTCAGGATGCCCTCGACCTCGTGGAGTTTGCCAACGGCGACGTCACGACGAAGTGGGGTAAGGTACGTGCCGACATGGGCCATCCCGCACCCTTCAACCTGAAGTTCCTCGGCGTCGGCAACGAGCAATGGGACTACGACGAGAAGCACGGCGGCTACGGCCCCGTCTTTACTGAGCGTCTGAAGAAGTTCTCGGATGCCCTGCGCAAGAAATATCCCACGTTGAAGCTCATCGGCACCACCGGTCCTAACTCTGAGGGCTGGGACTTTGACCTCCTGCAGCCCCGTATGAAGGAGCTGAAGGTTGACCTCTACGACGAGCACTACTACCGCAACGAGGAGTGGTTCCTCAGCCACGGCCTGCGTTACGACAGCTACGACCGCAAGGGTCCGAAAGTGTTTGCCGGCGAATATGCCTGCCACGGCAAGGGCAAGAAGTGGAACCACTATGAGACCTCACTCTATGAGGCAGCCCACATGACCGGCATCGAGCGTAACGCCGACATCGTCCACATGGCCACCTATGCCCCGCTCTTTGCCCATGTCGAGGGCTGGCAGTGGCGCCCCGATGCCATCTGGTACGACAACCTGCGCTCCTTCAAGTCTGTCAGCTACTACGTCCAGCAGATGTTTGCCATGAATAAGGGTACGAACGTGCTACAGCTGACCATGAACAAGAAGCCCGTGGCCGGACAGGACGGTCAGGACGGTCTGTTCGCCTCGGCTGTCTTTGAGAAAAGCACCAACGAGGTCATCGTCAAGGTGGTCAACACGTCGAAGCAGGCTCAGCCCGTCAGCATCCAGCTCACCGGCATGAAGGGAGAGCGCACGGCTGAGACCATCACCCTGAGTCACAACGGTTCGATGGACGATGAGAACACGCTCGACCAGCCCGAGAAGATCACGCCGAAGACCGGCAGCCTGAAGCTCGACGCCGGCAAGAAGGCCACCCTGCTGCTCGACGACGTGCCCGCCATGTCGTTCCGCATCTACAAGGTCAAGAAATAATACCGCAGAGGTAAGACGAAGGGGAGGGAACCGGCCGGTTCCCTCCCCTTCGTCTTACCTCTGCGGCATTACCAGTAGCGCTGTGTCATGTCGTTGTAGACTATCTTGTCGTCGTACACCTCGACAGTTTTCTTATCCTGGCTGAACAGCGAGCCCATCAAATCTGAGGCCCACGAGCTCCACGGATTCACGATCTGCTCTGTGGTCATCGTCACGAAATCGGTCTGCACCAATCCCATACCGTCGACATCGCAGATGAGACGACCATACTTGTTTTTCACCTTCACGATAATCTTCGTGATGCAGCCCACTTCGAACTTAGCATCCTTATCCAACTGCAGACCTTCCTTCAGTTTCGGTCTAGCACGCAGCACGAAGTCACCGGGCAGCGAAGCCTTGGTCAGGTGGTATGTTTTGCTCCACGTGGCATTGGTCATCGTGATGGTGTTGTCCTTCTTGTCATCGCCACGGTATTCCACTTCCACATCATAAAGGCTCAGTTCGTCCTTGCCCAGTCTCACCTCGTAGGTCACATCGGCAGTTTCCAGTTCGCGGTCGAAGTACGACTTCTGCTCCTCAGTCTCCTGAATGGGGTCGTCGTCATCGTCACCACCACAGGCCGTGAAACCCGTCGTCAACAGCAAAGCACTTGCGGCTATTGCCATCATTCTCAGCTTGTCTTTCTTCATTTTCTAATTTTTATTTGTCTCAAAGAAGTATCTCGTTGTCGTTTCAGGCTGCAAAATTACTGTTTTTCACGCAAACAGCCAAAATGTTTCCCTCTTATTGTTTGCTTTTTCGCAGAAAATGCGTACTTTTGTAGCCAAAACAAGTAACTAAAAGCGAAAAACAGATGAAACGACAGAGATTGCTAACCATAGGTCTGGCCACCATGTTATGCATTAGCGCCCAGGCCCAGAGCCTGCTCTACCCGAAGCACTTCGACCTGCAGGAGGTCACCCTGACCGACGGCCCGATGAAGACAGCCATGGACAAGAACATCGAACTGCTGATGAAGTACGACGTTGACCGGCTGCTGACACCCTTCGTCCGGCAATCTGGTCTCGCCAGTACGAAAGACAAAAGCAGCAAGTACTACAACTGGCTGTCGAAACACCCTAACTTCACCAACTGGGGTGGCGACGCCGGCTTCGACCTCAGCGGCCACGTCGGCGGTCACTACGTGTCGGCATTGGCCTTGGCCTATGCTGCCAGCCACGACGAGACACAACGAACGAAGCTGAAGGAACGGCTGGACTATATGCTACAGGTGATGAAGGACTGCCAGGACCAGTTCGACGATGACACCACAGGACTCTACGGCTTCATCGGCGGACAGCCCATCAACGACTCGTGGCAGGCCCTCTACAAGGGCGACCTGTCAAAGATTCAGGGCAATTGGGGCTGGGTGCCGTTCTACTGTCAGCATAAGGTATTGGCCGGACTGCGCGATGCCTATGTCTACACTGGCAGCGACGTGGCCCGTGAGCTATTCCACAAGTTAGCTGACTGGAGCGTCAACCTCGTGGCCAAGGTGTCGGAAAGTGCCTTCCAGGGCTTCCTCGGCTGTGAGCACGGCGGCATGAACGAGACGCTGCTCGATGCCTACCAGCTCTTCGGCGAAAAGAAATACCTGACGGCGGCCAAGAAGTACTCGCACAAGGACATGATCAACAACATGCAGTCGCTGAACACCACGTTCCTCGACGGCAAGCATGCCAACACCCAGGTGCCGAAGTACATCGGCTTTGAGCGCATCTTCGAGCAGGATGCCACGGCGACCACCTACAAGAAAGCTGCTGAGAACTTCTGGACCGACGTTTCCAAGAACCGCACCGTCTGCATCGGCGGCAACTCCGTATCCGAGCACTTCCTGGCCAAGTCGAACGGCAGCCAGTACATTGACAATATCGACGGTCCGGAGTCGTGCAACTCGAACAACATGCTGAAACTCTCGGAGATGCTGGCCGACCGCACCGGCAATGCCAAGTACGCCGACTTCTACGAGCAGACCATGTGGAACCATATCCTGTCAACGCAAGACCCCAAGACCGGCGGCTACGTCTACTTCACCACGCTGCGCCCCCAGGGCTACCGTATCTACTCTCAGGTGAACCAAGGCATGTGGTGCTGTGTGGGCACCGGCATGGAGAACCACTCCAAGTACGGCCACTTCATCTACACCCACGACGGCAGCGAGACGCTCTACGTCAACCTCTTCACCCCGTCATCCCTCGTGAGTGACGATTTCGTCGTCACCCAGGAGACGCGCTTCCCCGACGACCCGACGACGACGCTCACCGTCGGCAAGGCCGGCCAGTATAAGGTGGCTGTGCGCCATCCGGCCTGGTCAGGTGAAGGTTTCGCCGTGACGGTCAACGGAGATACCATTGACCACGGTGCGAAGAAGGGCACGGCCAGCTACGTCACCATCGACCGCAACTGGGCCGTCGGCGACCAGATTGTCGTCAGCCTCGACATGCAGTTGCGCTACGAGGCATGCCCTAACTACACGGACTACATCGCCTTCAAATATGGTCCCATCCTCCTGGCCGCACAGACCACGGCTGCCACGACCGCCGAGGCCAAGGAGACGGGACTGGAATATGAGAAGCTGAAGAACGAATATGCCGGTGCCGGACGCATGGACCACGCCCCCAGCTGTGTGGCCTCGTCCAAGAAACTGACGTCGGCCCCGCTGCTCATCGGCCAGCGCACCGACGTGCTGAGCCGCATCAACCGCCTTCGCACTCCCGAACTGACGTTCAGCATCGACGTCAGCCGTCCCGGTGTAGACAGCTACCAGTGGACGACGCTCACGCTGCAGCCTTTCTATAAGATTCACCATGCTCGCTACATGTGCTACTGGTATCAGCAGACGGAGCAGAACTACCAGAAGAGTTCGATGGCTGCCGAAGAGGCCGCTGCCGAGGCACTGGCCCAGCGCCTGCTCGATTTCGTTGCTCCCGGCGAACAGCAGAGCGAGGCCGGTCATGAGTCGAAGTACTCCAGCGGCTCAACCACCGGACTGTATAACGGCGAACGCTACCGCGACGCCCAGGCCAACGGCTACGTGCAGTACTCCCTATATAATAAGAAAGGTGTAAGGGACAGCCTTGCCGTCATGCTCCGCTTCACCACTGCCGACCGTGGACGCAAAGGGACACTGAAGGTTGACGGCACGAAAATTGCCGACATCACCATACCCGAGACGGTGAAGGATGCTGAAAACGGCTTCTACAACGTGGAGTACCCCATCCCCGCCGCGCTGGCCGTCGATAAGGACGGCAACCCGAAGGAGAAGTTCGTGGTGCGGCTGTCGGCCTCATCATCAACCCTCATGCCCGGTCTCTACTACATGCGACTGATGAGCGGCAACAAGGACGCCGTGGCATCGGCCATCAAGGATGTGCAGCAGGCCGACGCTAACGAGCCGTACTACACGCTCTACGGCACAAAGGCAAAGCCCTCCCACCGAGGACTGTACATCAGGAAAGGAAAGAAATTCATCAAATAACCACAACACATGAAAACAAAATCATTACTTGCTGGACTTCTCTGCGCCGTCACAATGACCGCAGGGGCGCAAAGCCAACTCTACCCCAAGCACTTCAACCTGCAGGAGGTAACACTACTTGACGGGCCGTTCAAGACGGCGATGGACAAGAACATCGACATGCTGCTGCAGTATGACACCGACCGGCTGCTGACGCCCTTCGTGCGCCAGGCCGGACTGTCGGCTACCACTGACAGCCAGAGTCCCTATTACCAGTGGGAAACGAAGCACCCGAACTTCAAGAACTGGGGCGGCGACGCCGGCTTCGACCTCAGCGGCCACGTTGGCGGCCACTATGTGTCGGCTTTGGCACTGGCCTGGGCCGCCAGCCGCGACGAGGCCCAGCGCGCCCGTCTCAAGGAGCGGCTGGACTATATGCTCAAGGTGATGAAGGACTGTCAGGACCAGTACAATCAGGACACCGAGGGTCTCTACGGCTTCATCGGCGGACAGCCCATCAACGACTCATGGCGCAAGCTCTATCAGGGCGACCTCTCCGGCATCCAGAAGAACTGGGGCTGGGTACCCTTCTACTGCGAGCACAAAGTGCTGGCCGGACTGCGCGATGCCTATCTCTACGCCGGCAGCCTGCAGGCTAAGGAAATGTTCCGCAAGCTGGCCGACTGGAGTGCCAACCTCATTGCCAAGGTCGACGACCAGGCCTTCGAGGGCTTCCTTAACTGCGAACACGGCGGCATGAACGAGTCGCTGCTCGATGCCTACCAGCTCTTCGGCGACCCGAAGTACCTGACCGCTGCCAAGAAGTACACCCATAAGGCCATGCTCAACGGCATGCAGACGCTCGACACCCACTTCCTCGACGGCAAGCATGCCAACACCCAGGTGCCCAAGTTCATCGGTATGGAGCGCATCGGCGAGGTTGCCGGAGAAGCCGGACAATACCTCACCGCCGCCGAGAACTTCTGGCAGGACGTAGCCACCAACCGTACCGTCTGCATCGGCGGTAACTCCGTCAACGAGCACTTTCTGGCCGCTGCCAACGGCAACCGCTACATCGACCAGCCCGACGGCCCCGAGTCGTGTAATACCAACAACATGCTGAAGTTCTCGGAGATGCTGGCCGACCGCACCGGCAATGCCCAATACGTCGACTTCTACGAGCAGGCCATGTGGAACCACATCCTCTCGACACAGGACCCCGAGACCGGCGGCTACGTCTACTTCACCACCCTGCGCCCCATGGGCTACCGCATCTACTCCCTGCCCAACAAGGGTATGTGGTGCTGCGTCGGCACCGGCATGGAGAACCACTCCAAGTACGGCCACTTCGTCTATACCCACGACGGCAAGCAGACGCTCTACGTCAACCTCTTCACCGCCTCGAAGCTGGAGAGCAAGAACTTCGTCGTCACCCAGGAGACCCAGTTCCCCTACGAGCCGAAGACCACGCTCACCGTGGGCAAGGCCGGCAAGTATGCCATCGCCCTGCGTCATCCGGCATGGGTATCTGAGGGATTCTCGGTGAAGGTCAACGGAGAAGTCGTTGACCACGGTGCCAAGCAGGGCGCGGCCTCCTACGTCACCATCAGCCGCAAGTGGAAGAAGGGCGACCGTATTGAGGTCAGCCTGCCCATGACGCTACGCTACGAGGTGTGCCCCAACTACGAGGACTACATCGCCTTCAAGTACGGTCCCATCCTGCTGGGTGGCCGTCTGCCGCTGAACGGCGAGAAACTGCAGAACGAATATGGTGGCGAGGGCCGTATGGACCACTCCCCCGGCGCTATGGGCCGTCAGATGAACCTCCTGTCGGCACCGCTGCTCATCGGCAACCGCGCTGACGTGCTCAGCCGCATCAAGACCAAGGACCTCTCGAAGCTCACCTTCACCATCGACGCCCCGCGTCCCGGTGTGGAGAACTATCATTGGACGACGCTTACGCTGGAGCCCTTCTACGGCATCCACCATCAGCGCTACATGTGCTACTGGTATCAGCAGACGCCTGAGAACTTTGCCAAGAGCGACATGGCGCTGACTGAGGCTGCCAACGAAGCGCTGAAAGCGCGCACCCTCGACTTCGTTGCTCCCGGCGAGCAGCAGAGCGAGGCCGGCCATGAGTACGACTACTCGGCCGACTCCGGCAAGGGCTCGTATAACGGCGAGAGCTATCGCGACGCCAAGGCTGGCGGCTACGTACAGTTCACCTTATTTAATAAGGACGCCGTCAACGACAGCCTCGCCATCATGTGCCGCTTCACCACCTCCGACCGCCGTCGTGTGGCCACGCTCACCGTCGACGGCACCAAGATTGCCGACATCACCATCCCCGACCGCGTCCGCGGCAGCGAAGGTGGCTTCTTCAACGTGGAATATCCCATCCCTGCCGAACTCCTGAAGGACAGCAAGGGCAACGTGAAGACGCAGTTCAAGGTGCGCCTCTCGGCCACCGGCCAGACACCCAACCCGGGACTGTATTACCTGCGCTTACTTAGCTGCAGTACTCTATAATATCATGCAACAATACGATACTTATATATTCGACCTCGACGGGACGCTGCTTGACACGCTTGACGATCTGGCGGCAGCCGTCAACTATGCCCTCCGTACATACAGGATGCCAGAACACTCCCGCGACGACATCCGGCGATTCGTTGGCAACGGCGTGAGAATGTTGATGATACGTGCCATTCCTAATGGTGAGCAGAACCCACGGTTCGGGGAGGCGTTCAGCACTTTCCGCCATTATTATCTGGAGCATTCGTTGGACAGAACGCGACCTTACGACGGAGTTCCTGAAATGCTGAGAGCCTTGAAGCAGCGGGGTTGCCGTTTGGCAGTAGTCAGCAATAAGTTCTATGCGGCCACCAAGGAACTCTGTCGCCACTTCTTTGCCGGCACCATCGAGGTGGCAGTTGGCGAGCATGAGGCCGAAGGCATCCGCAAGAAGCCCGCCCCCGACACCGTCAATGAAGCCCTGAGCCAGTTAGGCGTTGACCGCCTTAACGCCGTCTATGTCGGCGATAGCGACGTTGACTTGCAGACCGCCCGTAATGCCGGCCTGCCCTGCATCAGCGTCCTCTGGGGCTTCCGCGACAAAGACTTCCTGCTCGCCAACGGTGCTACCACCTTTATTTCTGCTCCGCAGGAACTTACTGCCACGCCTTGAGAAATCTCACATCCGGCCTTTGGGGCGAACAGAACATCTCAACCATCAAATGCTTCTTACTACCAGAGAACAAAAACTGTTATGTTGTACCATCTGCATCGCGAAAATCTCGTGACGAACTTTTCGCGATGCAGATGCAAAGATAAGAAATAGACTCTAATTCCCCATATAAAATCACAGAAAAATCGGTTCAGCGTCCTGTTCTTGCTTTGGCAAGCGAACAAGTTCGATTAGGCAGCCGCTCGGCGCTTGCGACGCTTTGCTTGCAAAGAATGCGTCCAAAGCCCGAGGAGGAGAGGGGTCGTCGCGGATAGAGTGGCGAGGGCGAGGATGATTGACAGGATGATTCTCTTCATCATATTAATGTCTTTGCCCATTCAGGGATATCATCGGTGTATTGCTTGAAGAGTTGGCCATCGATTGTTCGGAAAAGAAGTCGGGGTAATTGGTTATCTATGGAATTGTCGTAAACATAGGCGCGATCAACGAAGGTGATGGCCTTGTTGGCATTGACGAGCGACTTGTAATAGCGGGAAATAATCTTAGAGATGGGAACCTCATGACCGCCGTTCAGATAACGCTGTGTAATGCGTGCGACGTTGATGGTGGGATCAGACGTGCAGACGTAGAACAGGCGAATGAAAAATCCCACATCCTTAGCCTTACGAAGAAACTCTAGTTTCTCAGGAGCAGAAAAGACCGTTTCAAATACGAAATCATGCCCCTGTTCCAAACATTCATAGCGCAAGCGGGTGGCTTCCTCTGCAGCTTTTAATACGGCCTCTGGAGAGTTCCAATTACCAAAGGTTTCCTGTGCGATGTTATCGGGATTGATGTACAAACTGTCAGCCGCCCACTCGTTGTTGAGCAACTGAATGGTGGTAGTCGTCTTGCCCGAACCGTTGGGGCCGGCAACAACACAGAGTGTAGGTTTCCTTTCTGTCATAGTCCTGCCGTACTTTTCCACTCTTCAATCTCCTTGGCTACAGCCTGAAGCCGACGTTTCTTCTCGGCCTCAGCCTTGGCACTCGACTCGCGAGCAGCTTGGGCCACGTCCTCCATCAGGGCATGCAACATTTCGTCGGTAGGCTCCTCGGTGGAAGTCAAGCGATATCGTTTATGAATCTCAGTCATACGCTACTATCTTATTATTATTGCAGGCAAAGATAAACATTCTTTTTCAAATATTCTCCGTTTTCCTCGTTAAAGATGCAAAAAGCGGGCGAAGATGCAACTTTTTGTCATTTTCTTAGTACTTTCGCCCGTTTCTTTAACAGGATGAAGGGATAGTGTGGTAAATTCTGATTTCTTCCATTATTTCGTTTTTGATTCCTTCTTGGGTATCACCATCACTTCTTTAATTTTCGTCGCATCCTTCATGCGGAAATTCAGGATGGTGTCGGCGGGCTGTATTTGCTGGGGAATATAACCCACATGGTTCACGCGGATGGTGGCGTCGCGGAAGGGCATCCACAGGTCGAAGTGGCCTTGGCTGTCAGTAGTGACGGCGTCCCAGGGTGTAACGAAGCCTATGCCGACGCTGGCTTCGGCCAGAGGCTCGCCTTTCTCGTCGGTCACCGTGCCTTCTATACGTCGTCGGTTGCTAAGCAGTTCGGGGCAGTCGGTAGCGTAGAGCTTGTCAACGGAATGCAGATGCATCCACAGCTGGCGCTGCGACGTGGTGGAGTAATAGGCCTCGCCCCACCACCAGGACGGCGCATCCTCGTCGGGTTTGAACGCGAAGGTACTCTTCTTTACTTGCTCGTAGAGCTTTTTCTGCATGCCACTTAGCAGGTCGTTAGGCTGTCCTTCTATGACCTTTCCGCCAAAGATGAATGCCAGCCGGACGATGCTGTCGCCGCTCGTCACCGCAGACGATTCGGAACGGGTGGCCGTCTGCAGGATGTTGTCAACGATCTGATTGAAATGAGGGTCGTCTTTGATGACCCATACTTCGCCGTTCTCCCACCACGCATCATCATGGGTGGTCAGCACCACATCGCGAATCAGGGGGACGTAGACGCCGTGGCTGTCGCTGCCCATAGGGCCGAAATACTCGTGTTGCTGTCCGTAACTGCGGCACTTAGCTGCCGTCAGTCCGAAGAGGCGTTCCTTGGTGGGCGAGTCGTAAAGGTCGGGCGCGTAGCAGTCCTGATTGCTGTTCTTGCTGAAGCCCGCACGATACTTGTTCTGGAGATAGGCCAGGCGGCGCGACTTAATCTGTTCCGGAGTAAGCTGGCTGACGGGCGTGAACGGCTTGGTCAGGTAATCTACGACCAGCCTGATGTCGCGGCCTTCAAACAGGGACGGGTCGTAAAGTGCTGCCTGCAATTCCTTGGAGGGAAGGGATTGCATGAGGAACAGCTGGTTTCTTTCAAAGAAGTAGTCGTAAACGTTGCTCATCGATACATGGGACGTGTTACTCAGATAGTTCAGAAAATCCGGGTTTTCTTTTCCGTTGACCAAGGCCAGTACGGTGTCTCGCTCCCATAAGTAAGGCCATGACGGACGATCGGTTTTCGCCACGAAGCGGATGTGTTTGTCATCCAAGCTCAGCCCGGCGATGCGTCCCTGCAATGCTTCCTGGCTATTTGCCGTACTGCCTACTGTGGGAGCCTCCGCTACATTGCGGACTACTGGTTCGGTGTAAGTTACCAGCTTTTGCTGCGGTTGCTCGTATGCAGATTTCACACTTTGGCTTTTTTCTACAGGGATGGTGTCTGCGGTTGTGTTTTCAATATGGACGGGCTGCGGCTGCTGAGCCATCAAAGGCTGCTCTGCCGTCTCTTCTTTGCCCATATTCAGCACAAACAGCAAGGCGATAGCGGCAGCAATGCCAATACCGCCTGCCCATGCGGCCACACGTAGCATCCTTGGCTTGGTGTCCTTGGCGATAACCTCGCATTCAAACCGTGCCCACTCAGCGTCCACGTCGGGCATGCCTATTCTCTTGTCGATATCTTCTTTTTTCATGTTACTTTGCAATTTTAAGGGTTTGTCTGATTTTTGCCAACGACCGCGTGATGTGCTTGTTCACCGCCGAGGTACTGATGCCCAGCACCGTGGCCGTCTCTTCGTAGGTCATCTCGTCGTCATAATGTAGACTCAGCACACGCCGGTCTTGCTCCGTCAAGTTGTCGTCGATAACTTGCTGGAGCTGCTGTAGCAGGTCTTCGCGTTCCTCGTGTTCGCTTGCAGCCGTGTCCCGTTGCAACTCTTCCTCCAGTTGTCGCTGCAACTGCCGCGATCGTTGAATGTGCAAGCATTGGTTCCGGATTGCTGCCAAAAGGTAGCCGCGAATGCTGTCATTAGCTATCTGTGGTTTAGCCTTCCAGACTTGGGCGAACACCTGATGCACCGCGTCCTTGGCATCGTCGGCATTCTCCACCATCGAGAATGCCATGCGATACATGTGCGGATAGCTGTCCTTGAATAGGCGTTCAAACTCTTGTTTACTGTAATCCATAAGTGTCTCTTGGGTCTTTTATTCGTATATAAGACCCTCGAACGGCCAAATCAAATACCCCTAATTGCAAAAAAATGATGTTTGTTAGTATTTCGGGCGCAAATAAACTGCGTGAATGATTGACAGGGGTTTCTCTTCATGTATTCTTACTTGATGATTTTCTTGCCATTATTGACGTAGATTCCGTGCGTCGTAGGTTTGGCGGGTCTGCCCTGCAAGTCGTAGTACGTGTCGGAGGACTTGGAAACCGTGATGGGGCGGACGGCGGAGGCTTGGCAGTTCATTCGGGCGACGGAGAGGCCGAGGCCGGGGTATTGGGTAAGCCAGATAAGGTCGCGCTTTGGATCGAGGGTGATTTTCGTCACCTCATTGAGGGCGATGCCAGAGTTGTCGGTGTCGTAGGTCGTCCATGCGGTTCCATCGTAGCAGACGAGACCGACGTCACCGGCGGTGGCTATCCAAAGACGGTTGTCAGCATCCACCTGCACATCCCAGAAGCAGTCGCTGGGCAGCGGCGAGTTGTTGTGGTTGTAGGTCGTACATGTGGTTCCGTCGAAGCGCGTCAGTCCTAAGCCGAATTCTGCCCCCATCTTGTCGGGATACTGAGGGTCACGGCAGTTCAGCCACACGACGTTGTTGTTATCGACGATCACCGTGCCCACGTAATTGGACGGGAGGGAGGAATTGGAGGTGGTGTAGTTGCTCCATCGTGTGCCGTCGAAGCAGAACAGACCGCTGCCGAAGGTTCCGCACCAGAGGCGGTTATTGCTGTCGAAGGCCATGCACTGGACTGTCTCTGTGAGGCTGGAATTGCTCTTGTTGTAGGCCGTCCACGTCTCGCCGTCGCGCATGTAAAGACCCTTGTTCGTGGCTATCCAAAGGCGGTTCTTGCGGTCGAACTTGATGAGGTTGGCGTCAGCCTCGCTGAAGGGGTAATCGGTTCTCTTGTATAATTCTCTGCCTGTCGCGGTGATTTCCATGAGACAAGTGTCGGTGGTGGGCAAGGCCCAGCGTATCCAGACGTTGCCGTTACGGTCGACTTCGGTCTGAGCAGTCTGCGTCATGGGCTCAAACTTGTAATCGCCCGTGTCAATATTGTATTTCTGAAGGCCATAAAGTGAGCCGACGTAGAAATTGCCGCCTACGTCGATGCAGCCGCTGGACAAGGACATTGCATTTTCATACAACACATTGTCGATAAGGTCGACGGCTACCAATCCGTTGTCTGTGAGCCTCAGCAAGCCCTCGAAGTGTGAGCCTACATAGACGTTGTCGTTGTCGGCATCGATGGTCAGCAAGTAGTCGTTTGCGACGTTCAGATGATAGGCCGTGAAGCTGGTGCCGTCAAACTTGGTGATATTGTGTTCGCTCAGCATCCACAGATTGCCGTTCTCGTCGGCAGTCAAGTCCGCGATATTCGCCTCGGGCAGGGCCGAATTGTTGGGCGTGTAGTGCGTAAAATCGTTGCCGTCGAACTTGACGAGCCCGTTGTTGGTCGCTATCCACAAGTTTCTGTTTTTGTCTGTTTCGATGGCGTTTACTTTACCGTATGGAATGTTATATGGAACCAAATCATTGGACGTAAAAACACAGAGGTTGTACCTGTTTAATGCATCGTAACAAGCCACCCATATACGTCCTTCCCTGTCGGCCCTAATCTTCTTGACGTAGGTGTAGGGGCTAAGCGGATTGATGTCGTACATGGCTGTGCATTTCTTTCCATTGAAAGCGTACAAATATGCGATGCCGCCTACGAGCATGGTTCCGTCTGCGTTAAAATAGAAACCGGAAAAATGCTGGTTACTCAGAAATCCAGCGTTCTTCATGTCGAATTTCTCTATGCCGTTATCAGTCACCTTAGCCAGGCCGTTGTACTCCGTACCAACCCACAGCTCGCCATCATGCAGCGTCATGTCGGCGATGGCATTACCCGTCATGCTCCCGTCAGCGCGTTTTAGTACTGTCTGCTCGCCGCTCTGCTTGTCAATCTTCACGATGCCGCCGCCTTTCGTGCCGACATACAGATAGTTCTCGTCGTGGATAATACACGATACGAAGTTCTTGCTCGAAATGTTCCGCCAGTCTGTCAGCTGGGCTTGCGCAGTGACCGTAGCCAAGCCGAGGATAAGGGAAAGGATTAATTTCTTCATCATCGTTTACTTCCTCAGTTTGCCTTTGCTTTCAAGATATTTAGTAAAGGTCTCCCACTGTATGGCATTCTTCTTGATGTTGGCCTGTGTGCATTCGTCGTCTATGAACTGCGGGGGATAGCAGTCGTGTAGGTAGTATCGGGGATTACCCTCGTCCTCGCCAATCGTGGAATAGTGTAGCACGAGGTCGGTGAATACACGGCTGTCAAAGTCGGACACGAAGCGGCTGACCTCGAACAGGAGGCTCTCGCCGAGGCGAAACTCCAACCCCTCTTTGTGATAGTTCTTCATCAGCTTACTGAATAGCTGCTCATCCTGATTCTTGAAGCGGACTTCGCGGGTGGTAACGTTAAACCACTCGATGTCGTCCTCAGTGAAGAGGGTGTCGATGACGGCGGTTGCGCCACGAGTCTCGCCGCTCGCCTCGCAGACAAAGAACTTGGTCTGCTCCACAGGGTCTGTCGTAAACGGCTTTTCCTGCTCGTTGTCATTGCTGCTGCAAGAGGTGATGGCGAGTAAGGCAGCGGCCATCACGAGGCTATTTCCCCAGAAAGTCAGATGTTTCATTGTCATATACGTTTTGTGATTATATTTGTTTGGGTTCTGATAAAATCGGCGCGAGTCTGATTCCGCATCCAGTTCAGAGGCATCGCCAAACGCCGTTCTCCAAGATACAAGTCTCAGCCCGCGCCTACTGCGCGAGCATCAACTCTTTTCTTCTCTGGAGATATTTTGGCGAAATTTCTGAACTAAGAATCAAAAAGTCAACGCTTCTTATCTGTATGTCAATCAGTCATTGCTATGTTACCATAGGCGGTACAGTTTTATTGGTTCAACAATTATCAGTTTCTTTATGCAACTTCAGCAACAAGCATCCGTCGCTTGAAAGCCAGTGCAATGTTTTTGCGGGCAAAGTCGTTCAGTCCACGGAATGTCGTACATTGTTTCAGCTCGTCAAGGGACATCGTGAGCAATAACTTCGCAAGACATTCGTCGGCAAAGGAATTAGACACAACATCTACTCCCTCAAAGTCAAGGACTACTTTCTCTTTAGCATTGAGTAAGGGTACGAGTTTCTCCCTGACATCAGCTCCGAGCATCCTCGTTCCGAGGTTCGATCCGAATTGGTTGAACTTGAATATCTTCATCGTTTTTCCTTTATTAATTCGTTACCATAAGTTCTCCATGTCTTCAGCATTCAGAAACTGATCATTGAATTCCGACTCAGCATCCGCCCTATTCTCCAACACTCCATTAGGGTCGATCTCTTGATTGGAATGGAGTTCAAGATAAAGTAGTGTCCCTTGCCATAACGGTGCCGTTACGACTTTCTCAGTTTTTCCATCCGATGTCAATTGATGACAGCCAGAATGAAGTTCCAAGCGTATACCCGCATTGCGAATAAGACATAGAGCAGAATACAGACCATAGCCCATACCTTTTCCGTCTGTCACGCGGTCTTGAAGACATTTAATAAGAGCATCTTCCTCTGATATGTCGCTGTATATTTCATTTTCCTTTAATGACATCTGAATTCCCATACCATCATCAGCAACGAGAATCTGTATGACATTCTTCTGTGGAAGGAAACGTGAAATGACCGTACCACAGTTCTTTCCTGAATGGGTTATTACATTGTCCAGAATTTCATAGAAACAATAGCTTAAAAGCTGAAGGACACCCAGTTCTATTTCAGGATAAGACTTTAAAAGATTGACAATATCTGTATATACCCGATGAATATTCTTATCATCGAATACCTCAATAGCAGGGGATGTTTCGTCTCCCCCAAAATACTTTTTTAACAGACTGTCAATGTTCATCGCTTGCAAAGATAAAGAATAAATCTGAAAGTTCCAAGAAAAAGGACAGAAAAAGTCTTTCAAGCGGTCACGGTCACAGCTGTGACCATGTGACCGCCAGGCTAACTGACCTATATAGATAGGTTAACTAACCCATATAGCATTGCTAACTGGCATAGTTAGCAAGACTATCTCGGTAGGTGTGCAAAAAAGTCACTTGAAGGGGACTCTGCCGATATTCCCACGGCGGGAACGTTCTATTCCCACGGCGGGAATAAAAGGTTCCCACGCTGGGAATGTTTGGCGCAAGCCCCCTCATTTACCTCTTACTTCTTCTTGCGTCCCTTCGGTAGCAAGCGACCAAAGGTCGAGCGCACTTTTAACTTCTCACTTTTCACTTTAACCTCAAAAAATCCCTCATCTCTCCCGTCGAATGCTGCAAAGCCCTTTGTATAAAGGGGCTTGGCAATTTTCATCTCTCCCTTCATCCCTCCCTTTTCTCTCCCAGATCTCTCCCGTGATCCCCACCTTCTCTCGTTTCTACAAAGGCGATTCCGATGATGAAGGGAGAGATGGAGATTTTTGCTTGATGACGTACTTCTGGTAGTAATTGATGAGCAGGGTGGTCATGGGCAGGGCGATGATCATGCCGAGGATGCCGAGCAGCGAACCCCAGATGGAGAGCGACAGCAGGATGATGGCGGAGTTAAGACCGGTGACGTGACCCATGATCTTCGGCGTGAGGAAGGTGTCCTGGATAATCTGCACCACAGCAAAGACCACCAAGGCCATGAGAAGGATGAACCAGAAGTTATAACCGGTATCGGCGGCCTTGACGATAGCGAGGATAATGGTGGGGATGAGTCCCACCAACTGGAGATAGGGCACCATATTGAGCAGTCCGATGAACATGCCGAGGGCGATGGCCAGCGGGAAGTCGATGATGAGGAAACCGATGCTAAAGAGGATACCCACGCAGAGGGCCACCAAGGCCTGACCGCGGAAGTACTTGTTCATACCCTCCTCGACGTCGGCCACCAATATTCCTACAAACGTAGTGGGGGCTACGGGTTATTGGTGTGGCATGGGGGCCGTAGAGCGCCATTTCATCATGGCAGACTATTGGAAGTAGGGAGTTTATAAATTATGAAAATCATTATGAAGCAATACGATACTTATATATTCGACCTCGACGGGACGCTGCTTGATACACTTGACGATCTGGCGGCAGCCGTTAACTATGCCCTCCGTACATACGGAATGCCGGAACACTCCCGCGACGACGTCCGGCGATTCGTTGGCAACGGCGTGAGAATGTTGATGATACGTGCCATTCCTGACGGTGAGCAGAACCCACGGTTCGAGGAGGCGTTCAGCACTTTCCGCCAATATTACCTGGAGCATTCATTAGACAGAACGCGACCTTACGACGGAGTTCCTGAAATGCTGAAAGCCTTGAAGCAGCGGGGGTGCCGGTTGGCAGTAGTCAGCAACAAGTTCTATGCGGCCACCCAGGAGCTCTGTCGCCATTTCTTTGCTGACACCATTGAAGTGGCAGTAGGTGAGCACGAGGCCGAAGGCATCCGCAAGAAACCCGCCCCCGATACCGTCAATGAAGCCCTGAGTCAGTTAGGCGTTGACCACCGTCGTGCCGTCTATGTAGGCGACAGCGACGTTGACCTGCAGACCGCCCGTAATGCCGGCCTGCCCTGCATCAGCGTCCTCTGGGGCTTCCGCGACAAAGACTTCCTGCTTGCCAACGGTGCCACCACCCTTATCACCACTCCGCAGGAACTTACTACCACGCCTTGAAAACAGCAAAAACCCGCCGCCTTTCGTTCAGAAAGGCCCCGCCTCCCTAATAGTTCCACCCCATGGAGCTAGTAGTTCCATGCCACGAAACTGTCGCCTCCATGGCATGGAGACAACAGTCGTCCAGTAGTTCTCGGCCACTTGCCTGCCGCCTAAATCGGCATTCACCGCCACCATATTTTCCGCATTTTGGCAGAATTCTGTCAGGAAAAGCGAAAAAAGGTGACCAAAAGTGACCAGCTTTAGGGGCCGTTATCATTCGTTATCTTGCACGTTTCCAGCAGATTAACCTCAATAAGTGACAAGTGATAACTGTTTTCAACTTTTTTTGAGAGAAAAACAACTACTTTTCCTTTTTAATATAGTCACCAGGTTTGATGCCGAATTGCTTCTGAAAACATTTGGAGAAATAGGAAGGGCTGGAGAAGCCTACCATATAGCCCACCTCGCTGACGAGGTACTTGTTTTCAAGCAGGAGGCGGGCGGCACGCTTCAGGCGGATGATTTGTATCATCTCGTTGGGCGTAACGTCCGACAGCGACTTGATCTTGGCAAACAGGCCGCTGCGGCTGATGTTGAGTTTTTCGGCCAGGAAGTTGACGTTGAGGTCAGCATTGGAAATGTTTTCCTCGATAATCTGGTTCATTTTCTTCAGGAGTTCATTGTCGACAGGGTTGGTGCCTATCTGCGCCACGTCCTCCCACGGCTGGGTGCTCACCTTCTGCATCAGCAGGCGGCGCATCTGCAGGATGTTGGTGATACAGGCCTCGAGATACTCTATCGAGAATGGTTTCTCTATATAGATGTCGGCACCGATGTTCATGCCTTCTATCTTCGACTGGTTATCGGTCTTGGCAGTGAGCATAATGAACGGGATGTGACTGGTCAGCGGGTTCTGTCGTATGCGACGGCAGAATTCAGCACCGTCCATACGCGGCATCATCCAGTCGCTGACAATGATGCTTACCTCGTTCTTGTCTACTACCGCCATTCCTTCGATGCCGTCGCCGGCGGTGAGCACGTTGTAGTGCTGCTGGAAGTGTGACGACAGGAAGGACACCATGTCGTCGTTGTCCTCGACGATGAGCATTGTGGGGGATGGGTGATGGGTGTTGGGTGTTGGGTGTTGGGTGTTGGGTGATGGAGGCGGCTCCAGCGGGTAAACCGCTGGGGACACTGATGGCGGGGACTTGGGTTTGTCGATTTCCTGAAGTACGGGCAGTGTGATGGTGAAGGTCGTCCCTTGGCCTACTGCCGACTGTACGCTGATGGTGCCCTGGTGCATATCGACGATACGCTTGACGATGCTCAGGCCGATGCCTGTACCAGGCTGGTGGTGGGCGTTGACGCCCGTCTTGTTCTGCGACTGGAAGAAGGGTTCGAAGATACGTGTCAGGTCTTCCTGCCGTATGCCTATGCCGTCGTCGGCCACCTCGATGACGAACTGGTCGTCGTCGGTGTTGGCCGTGCAGCGCAGGCTGACGTGGCTCTTTGCAAACTTGTTGGCATTGGTGAGCAGGTTGCTGACCACCTTGGTAATGGCCTCGCCATCGACGATGGCCGTGAAATGTTCATCAGGATAATCTACCGCGAACTGCCTGCCGTTTTGCTGGAAGGTGGGTTCGAACCGTTCGCACACGGCATGGAGCAACTCGTTGATATTCTGCGGCTTGAAGTTGCTTACCAGCATGTACTGCTCGGCTTTCCGGAAGTCGAGCAACTGATTGACGAGCTCCAACAGGCGGTGGGCATTGCGGTCGACGATGCGCAATTCCTCACTTTTGTCCTTAATCTTCTCCAACGGTCCGATGATGAGCGATACGGGCGTTCGTATCTCGTGAGCCACCATCGTGAAGAAGTTCAGGCGAGCCTCGCGGGCTTCATTTTCTTTTTCTTCTTGCAGACGTTGCAGTTCTTGCTGATGCCGGTTCTCGGCTTTCTTCAGTCGGATGTGTACATAATACCAGATGAGGAATGCAATCAGCAGCACATAAAAGAGCTTGGCATACCAGGTCCACCAGAAGGGAGGCGGCACGACAATTGTGATTGTGGCCTCCTTGTCGCTCCAAATACCATCGTTGTTGGTAGCTTTCACACGGAAGGTATAGGTGCCTGCTGGCAGGTTGGTGTAAGTGGCGCGGGTCTGATTGCCCACATAGTTCCATTCCTTGTCGAACCCTTCGAGCATATAGGCGTATTGGTTCTTCTCGGGCGAGCAGTAGCTGAGGGCTACGAACGAGAAGACCATTTGGTTATGAATCTCCTGAGCCTCAATATAGACTGGCGGCATGATGCGGTTGGCCTTAATCTGATATGGGTAGAAGGCATTGAAGCCGTTGACCCCACCAAAATAGATGCGCCCGTCGCTGGCCTTGATGCCTGAATTGGGCTGGAACTGTTCGCTCACCAGTCCGTCGTGGCGGGTGAAGCGCTGGGAGGAGGGAGGAACGAGGAGGGAGGAACGAGGAGAGTGTTGGGCGACGGGCTCGTATTTCACGATGCCTCGTTCGGTAGAGATCCAGAGCACGCCTTGCTCCTCAATGATGCTCATCACATTGCCTGTTTCTACGGAAAGGTCCACCTGGTTGAACCTGTCCTTCGCTGCATCGTAGTAGCATAGGCCATTGAGGGTGGCTATCCATAGGCGTCCGCCAGCATCTACCATAGCGCAGTTCACCTGATCGCTGGGTAGCGAATGCTTGTCGTCGTCATGATGTATATATTGCTTGAGCTGCTTGCTGTCTGGCGAATAGCGCCACAGTCCTGCTCCCTGTGTGGATAGCCACAGACGGTGTTTGCCATCCTCGTCGATGTCAATGGCAAGGGCATTGGTGGTGGCAATATGCTGGAAACTGTCTGTCGATGGGTCGTAAAGGTTAAAACCTTCCATGGTTGCCACCCATGTGCGTCCTTGGCTGTCGTGACAGATAGCGTACGAGCTGGGGTCTGCCAGTTTGTCCTGTCCGTAGTGGCGCCATTGTCCGTTCGTGGTGTTCAGCACATAGACACCTCGTGTGTAGGTGCCAATCCATAGGTCTGCCCCTTTCAGAGCCAGCGCATGGGCATTGACGGTACTTAACTCGTCTTGGTGGGCATAATCAATGAATCGTTGCCGTTCTGGTGAATAGCACATGATGCCACCGTCGTCGCTGGCTATCCAGATGTTACCCTGCAAGTCTTCACAGAAACGCGAGATGACGTTGCCTCTTAGTCCGTTGGCAGTCGTGAATTCGTCAAACCGTTTCCCTATGGGTGACACGTAATAGACACCCCCGTAGAAGGTGCCTATCCAGAGCCCTCCTTCATGGTCGCTGGTGACGGCATAGACGAAACGGTCGCTCTGCGACTGCTGTTGCCACAGTCGGCTCCATTGCCGCGTGTTAGGATCGAAGCAGATCAGTCCGTCATCGCAGCCTATGCAAATGGTGTTGTCCGATCGTTCAAACAGCGTGTGGATATGGGTGGCCACACCATTGGGGAGCACCTGCTGCAACTGTCCGTTACTCTGTATGAGTATCAGTCCTTGTTCCCAAGAGCCCAGCCACAACCGTCCGTCACGGGTCTGCAGCATGCGCAGGGAATTGTAGGCGACGGGGGAACTGAAAGCCGTCTGCTCGAACTTGTCGTGCAAACGGTTCAGACGGCTGACGGGATGGGTGCCCCAGTTGCTGACAGCCCATATCTGATTGGCATTGTCCACATAGACTTGCGATACGAAGCCTTTGGTCTGGGGGAAGTCGTAGTGGTGCGTCTCCTTATTATTAAAGGTGTAATGCCAGATGCCCTGTTCGGCAGTTGATATCCACAGGTTGCTGTCTTTGTCTAACGACAGGTAGGTCACTGTGGAGTGGATGTCCATGGGCAGGCGTTCAAAGCGCTCGGTGTCGTACTTCAACAGGAAGGCTCCTTTGTCCGTTCCGGCATAGATGCCGTCTTCAGCGGCCAGCAATGCGGAAATATATTGGTTGCTGTTATTCTCGGCAATGCGATAGGTGTGTACTTTGATACCGTCGTAGCGGCAGAGACCATTGTCGGTGCCAAACCACAGGTAGCCATATTTGTCCTGCACGATATTACGTACGGCATTCGACGGCAGTCCGTCTTCCATGCCGATATGTCGGTATGGGAAATCATTGGCTCCCCGTCCATCGATGAGGATGCAAAGTGTAAGTACCAGTGCAAGCAGGATTCGTTTCATCTTTTCTCTTTGCGCACAAAGTTACGACTTTTCCCTCTTCTGTGCAAACAAAAAACAGCATAAAATCATCCAAATGATATAACTATCGTCCAAATACCTTTATTTAATACGTTTTTTGCATCGTCGAATGGAAAAAAATCGTATCTTTGCCAGTGATTTCGTTACTATATAGCAGAGATTAAAACATTAACAATAATTACAAAACTAAAAATTTTACAATGGTATGATGACTACTTATTTCAAAAAAATCATGGCCCTCGTCGTATGCCTTTTCGCAGGACTGACGACACAGGCACAGTTGACGGCTACCTATGAACCGTATGCTGCTACTGATTGGGGCAACGAGAAACCGGTTGAGTTCAAACTGACGGAGGTGGCTCAGGCTTTACAGACTGATACCGCCACCCTTGTCGCAGCTCTGAATTCGTGGACAGCGGAGGGCGGTACCGATGCCAACATGGTATTCCTGACAACCTCAGAGGGACTGAGCGACAACTATACGCAGGGCGGCAAGGGCGGCTTCTGGGTAAATGTCGACGGCATACCTCAGGCTTGGAGCGGCGACAACAGCGCCCTGCGTTGGTTCAACATGATTGGCTGGGAGGCTGCTGCTGATCAGGACGGAACGTTCTCGTTCATTATCGGACAGTTCCCGGGCCAGTGTGCCGCAGGTGATTCTTTCAAGCCTAAGTTCGTGTTGAAACTGGGCGAGAAGGAGGCTACCATCGAGATTACTATCAACATTCTCGCAAAGCCTGCTGTCGATATCCCTGAACCTGAACTGGCATGGGGCAAGCTCACCCTCGTCGATGAGATCGTAAAGGATGTGGAGCAGAAACCACGCTCTGGTTATGATGCTGATAAGGTTGAGGTGGATCTGACAGCTGCCATCGCTAAACTGGGTGTCGCTCCAGAACTTGTTCAGGACGAACTGCGTAAGTTGCTCTTTGCCAAGAAGGCTTATGTCACGGAGGATGCTGCAATAGGTGCTCAGATGAGTGATTCGCTCACGAATGAGTCATCGGCAGGCGGCATCGGCTTCTGGCTCCGTAATGTCAGCGACGCTGAGGGGAATCCTTTGTTTGAATGCGGACGCTTCTCCTATGACGGCGATGATAGTTTCTTTGCTGAGGCTTTTGAATATAATGCTGAGACGGGTATCCTTTCCTGCAATCTGGGACAGATGCCTAACAAGTTGAAGGGGGGCAACACCTATTTCGCAGACCTCTATATAGTATATGGTGACAAGGCTGTCAAGATTCGCTATAACCTTGTTCTGGAAGAGGTGAAGTTGGGCACACTCGAGGACTATGAGAAAGCTGGTGAAAGCACGATGAAGGTGGAGATGGAACCCAAGACCACGGGCGACTATTCTACGAAAGACTTCTCCATTGACATCGAAACCATTACCACCGCTTTGGGATGTGCCGTTGGCGAAATCGATGATTTCTATATGCTGGATAGTGATGTTGACTTCGCTGGTAAGAACCAGGAGGGTGTCGGCTACTGGGTCGCCATCGATGGTTCTGTCATCGGCTGGGGCGATAATGCCATGTTCTATGTCACGCCGAAGGCCGACGACCTCTCGCGGTTCGGTATCGGACAGTATCCTGACCACATGAGCGTGGGCGACTCAGCTCGTGCTAATCTCTATTTCCTGGCCAATGGCAAGTACTACCAGCTGGGTATCGACTTGGTGATTGTGGAGCCTAAGAGCGTGGACGTCGTCTTCCAGAGCGTCGCACAGCGTTCCGTCGAGGTGCAGCAGGTGCCCGTCGAGTATATCTGGACTGAGGGCGTCGAGATTCCTCAGGCATGGGTGGAAGAGCAGATTGGCACTTCCGACTGGACGCTCTATGCACTCGATGTGCTCAATGAGGATGGCTCTGAGAAGGAGGGCAACGCCCGCTACACCAAGTCTTATACCTGCACGCCTTACCCAGGCTTCTGGATGGATGCCGAGGGCCGCAACGTGGGATGGAACCAGACACCTACCCGTGTAGGTATCACGGTGGCAAGTCCTGAGGGCAAGTTCTCGCTGATGCAGCATCCTGGCGTGGCTCTGGGCGATGTGTTCCACTTCCCCATCTTCTTGGTCAACGAGGAGAATGGTAAGATGGTGACCTTCAATTTCACCTACAGCGTTGTCGAGTCGGTGGCCGAGGTCGAGGAGGTAGGTACCGAGGATATCGTCCTGCCCGTATCTGAGGAGGGTGCTGTCATGACAATCGACCTGGCAAAGGCTGCTGAGGCTCTGGGTACCACTGTCGATGCATTGATGGAAGGAAAATTCCTGCACGGCGTGACAGCCGATGGTACGTATAGCGCAGGTGTTAGTGCCTACGATGGCTTGTCATTCACCGACAAGGGTGTTGTCACTTCGGTCGAGGCTGACGTGTTCATGTACTTCGGTGTCGAGGCGAATGAGGACGGCAATACGGGCACACTGACAACTTACGCCGTAAGCGCCGTTCCCGACGACTTCAGCGCCATGGGCCTCATGTGCTTCCTCGTCAACGATAAGCGCTATGTCTACAACGTCAAGTTCCAGTCAGAGAAGGCGATTACAGATGGTATCAACGCGTCAACGCGTCAACTCGTCAACTCGTCAACCATCTACGACCTTCAGGGACGCAAGATTCAGAAGGCCAGCCGTGGCCTCTATATCCAGAACGGTCGCAAATACATTGTGAAGTAGTCATGAAGCGGCTTTCTGTATTACTGTTCACACTCTCTATACTGTCTTCTGTGTCATTGGCACAGAAGACAGTTTATATCCCTAACGAATGGCGAAACCCGTGGCCGGCTGACTCGCTGCTCTACAAAGAGAGCGACCCGGATAATCAATATACGTGGTCGAAAAGTCGTTCTGTCGAGAGCGACAACGTCATCATCTTCTGGGATAAGTACTATGGCAACAAGAAACCCCATGAACTGCCCACCAGTGATTGGAACTACGTAGACATACCCGACCTACTGAAAAAGTGCGAGGCCTTCTACGACTTGGAAATCAATCGACTGGGCTTCGTAGATCCCGTCAAGAGCAACCACAGCAAGTATAAGATGATGGTGCTCATGAACTATTCGAAGCCTGGCGACTGGGCATGCTACGGCGGTGGCTACGACTTTGTGATTTCAGCCTTATGGTTAAACTCAGCCACCTGCAAGCCCGTGGGCCATTCCGTGGCTCACGAGGTAGGCCACTCTTTCCACTATATGTGCTACGCCGAGCATAGCGGCCATCGGGATTCCGATACCGATAACACGGGGTTCCATCTGGCTTGTGGCAACGGACAGGCTATCTGGGAACAGACAGCACAATGGCAGGCGGCACAGTCCTACCCGGAACTGATGTTCGACCAGAGTATCAGCGTCTTCCGCCGCTCTCATAACTACGCCTTCTCCCACGAGTGGCACCGCTATCAGTCTTACTGGTTCCACTATTTCATTAACCAGTACTACAACGACATTACCACCGTGGCTCAGGTGTGGAACCAGCCTATGACGGGGCAGAGCCGGGGCAACGGCACAGACTTCAATCAGGCGCTCATGGCGCTCAAGGGACTGGATGCCGTAGGGCTGTTCCGTCTCTATTACGACTATGCCGCCCGATGCGCCACATGGGACATCGATGCCTGTCGCTCCTATGGCAAACCTTATATCGGCGATTTCGACTACCGTTGTGTCCTCCTGGGCGACACGGCTTATCAAGTGGCATTGGCCTCCGTGCCTCAGGCCTCAGGGTTCAATGTCATTCCGCTCGACGTGCCAGCTGCCGGTACCACCGTCACCACGCATTTCACCGCCCTGCCGGCCATGTCGAAACTCGCTCCAGGCGATCCCGCAGAGATGATGACGGGCGAGACTGCATGGGGAAAGACCACCCGTACTAACTACGTCAAGCCCACCAACTTCTCACGTCGTGCTTTCCGACTGGGTTATGTGGCCCTCTTGAAGGATGGCACACGCCAGTATTTCAATGCCGACTCCCTCTATTGCGAGGGCAATACGCTGAAGACTTGTGAGGTGAGCATGGTCGTTCCTGAGAATACGCAACAGATGTGGCTCATCGTCGTACCGGCTCCTACGACATACGTACAACATCGTTGGGACGAGAATGCTGGTAATGATGACATGTGGCCTTACCGCTTCCGCCTCGAAGGCACCAATCTCGGGGCCAAGGCACAGGTCTATGTGGCACCGGAGATTGACGGCCGCGACGTCGCCGACATCACCTTTACCTACGATGTCCGCCTGCCCCGTCTCAACTCCTACGACTACGTCACTGTCAATGTCTCAGGTCAGGCACAGGCCATGTTAGGCACCGCTTTCCAGATGACTCCTACCGATATCGCTGACAGGATGCAGGCATGGACCTCAGCAGGTCCGTCAGAAGGACGAGTGATGTTCTATCCTCTGAATCCCAAAACGCTGGCACGCGTCAACCGTGGCAGCACCGCCAATGGCTATGGCCACTGGTTCAATGCCGGGGGTAATGTAACTAAATACGATAATGGTGATGCTTATCTCTATTGCGAATTCTCGCCCACTGGTCTCTCGTTCAATGTGGGGCAGTACCCTAACCGTCTGACCGTTGGTAACGACTATACCATCTGTCAGGCCCTCCGCTATCGCCAATCGGCCGATACCGAGGCCACTGCCCGCTTCATCTTCCGCGTCCATGTGACAAACGGTGACTACGGCGCCCAACTGGCCAGCATCGACTATACCGACCCGAGCACGGTGGGCATCCACCCGTCACCCTTCACCCTTCACCCTTCACCCGCAATCTACGACCTCCAAGGTCGTCGCCTCTCTAAGCCGCAGAAGGGCCTGAACATCATCAATGGACAGAAAGTTTCAATCAAATAGTAAATGCTGAAAAGACTCATCTCCCTTTCCCTGTATGCTGCGACGCTGTCGCAGCCTCTCCAGGCCCAACAAATAGAAAGCCCGCACTGGAACACGCCAGGTGCGGGCAATCCGTTTATTCCCGGCTATTTCGCCGACCCCACCATCCGTCAGTTTGGCGATACCTACTACCTTTATGCCACCACCGACGGCACTGGCAATGGCTACGGACCGGCGCAGGTATGGGTGAGTAAGGATTTCGTGAATTGGAAGAACATCATCATGAACTGGCCCACCACCGAAGTGGTCTGGGCTCCAGATGTGATGCAGGCCCCCGACGGCACCTTCCGCTATTTCTACTGTGAACCTTGTGTGCTTCACGAGGGTGTCAGCGATTCGCCCATAGGCCCATGGAAAAACGTGTTGGGAAAGACTGATGCCGTCCTCGTGCCCGACCGCTTCGTCCATAATGCCATCACCCTGGATGGTCAGACCTTTGTGGATGATGATGGCTCCACGTATCTTTATTTTGGTACTTGGGGTATCTACAAGGGGTTTGGCTGTGGTGTGGCCCGCCTGAACAGTGATCTCAAGACCTTCGTTGAAAAGAAGTTGATTCCTAATACGGAAATCACCGATTTCTTCGAGGCACCTTATGTCTTTAAGAAAGACGGTATCTACTATTTCACCTACAGCAGCGGCTCTTGTCATGATGATACTTACCGCGTGCAGTATGCCACGTCTACCGTAGGCCCAATGGGACCTTACGAATATAAGGGTTGTATCCTGAAAACCAATAGCGACCAAACCATACACGGCCCTGGACACCACAGCATTCTGAAAAAAGACGGGAAATACTATATCGTCTATCATCGCCATAACCTGCCTCGTAGCGTTCATGGCTTTAATCGACAGATATGTATTGACGAGATGAGGTTCGATAACGAAGGTAACATCCTGCCCGTGGTGCCTACGCACAATGCTCAGAATGTTGACCTTTTCAAAGGAGCGTCTAAGTACAGAAATCTCGCCTTCGGAGCAAAAGTCACAGCCTCTTCCTACTACGACGAGTGGTTCAAACCCGAATATGCAGTAGATGACAATAACGCCACGCTGTGGAAGGCTCGCCGGGTAATTGGAACAGACCCACTCAATGAAGGCATGAAAAATATGCTTTTGCAACATCCTGAAGATTTTGGAGAGTGGCTACAGATAGACCTCGGCAAACCAATGAAGTTCAATGAGATATGGACGCAATTTGAATACGCCACATTCTTCTATCAATACATCATCCTCACCTCGCTTGATGGCAAGGCGTGGGAATTTTACGCAGACCGCTCAGCCAATACCATGCAAGGCTCGCCAATGATAGACAAAAAGGCTGTGAAGGCACGCTATGTACGTATTATGATTACTGATACGCAGAAAAACGGCCACATGCCTGCCATCTGGAATGTGAAGATTTGGCAGAAAGCCCCAGTCTTGCCTGATATGCAGGTTGAGAGTTATGACGGCTATCCTGGTATGCACAAAAAAGACGTAGCCGACCGTTATAATCATCAGCGTAGCGGGCATATGGCTCCCCCTCCTGTATTCCTCAATCTTGATGCAAGGCAGATTGCCGAAGAGGACAGTATAAAAACGGCGACCGATTATACGGAAATACGCAATTGTTCTGGCTATAATACGTATAACCATCTGGGGAAAGGTATTTCCATGACAGCCAACAAGCCACTGCGACTTCGCGTGAAAGACGGCCACTGGGCATTCTTCTTCAACGGTAGCCAGCATCTGACGGTGCCATTCGAGCTACCTAGTCATATGCGTTACAACGCTCCCTACTTTATCGAGGCATTAGTACTTCCTACGAAGACAGGACCTGTTTCTACCGTAGTATCTCTTTCCAGTTCACGTGCCGATTTAGCCACTACGCAATTCCGATTAGGCAGTGACCCGGCGACAGGACTGATTAATCATAACGGTTCGTTCGAAAGCAGTGGCGCCCCCAAGGAGATACTTGAGAACGAAGGAAAGTGGCAACACTGGTTCATTGCATACGACGGATGGATGGAAAAGGTCTATCTGAACGGCAAACTGTTGAAAGAGCAGAACAACTTCTTGATGATTCGCCCAGAAGGTAACATCATGATTGGGGCCGACGGTCAAGGCACGAATCATTTTGTAGGCTATATTTCCGTTCTCAATGTCTTTTCCGGCATCTTCCTGTTTGACAATAACTTCCGATTCATCTCTGACGAATACGTACAGAACCTGTATGAGCTTAGAATGAAAAAAACATATCCTTCGCTTGGAGATGACAACTTTGATGAATCCGACCCTGACAGCAAGTTCACACTCTCACCGTTGATGAAGCCTGTCTTTGAAAAAAAGGAGACGTTTAAACTCAATAGTCAGAGTGCCGACTTCAATCAGGCTCCGCTCGGTCATGGTGGAAGTGTCTACAAAGAGCTGGAGGGTGACTTTGTCGTGATGACGCGTGTAAATGATATGGAAGGATTGAGTCAGCATAGCGTTAAGGGTTACAATGAAGCGGGATTACTCATAGCTCATGGTAATACTTACTACCAATTGGGGGCTTTCCCGCTTTATAACTGCGGCAATATGCTCACCGTACTGAGTCCTCATGGTCGTCCGCAGTTCCCCAACTCCATGGGTTACGACTTCGACCCTATTATGCAGTTTGAGCGTCGCGGCGACCTGCTCTTCGCCCGTACCAGTAAGGATGGTGTGACATGGAATAATATGCCTGGCTCGCCTGTTGAGGTAAAAGCTAAGACATTGTCTGTAGGCGTCTATCAGACTACCTATTCCGAGAACTATTCTTGGGCTACGCTTAGCGACTTCATCATCTACCAATGATTCTTTGGTAGGTGATGAAATTCATTTAGGCACAGGAATAGCAGCAACGAGGTAAGAGAAATGGATTCTTCTGTTTTGAAGCCATTTCTGCATCTTGTCGAGTTCGGTGTCAAAGCGTTTCCTACTGATAGGCCAGCGTTGAAACTCACGGTCGATAGCGCCCGATGTACGCATCTGCTCCACGTATCTCATGCACTCGTCCCAAGCATGGGTGACAATCGTATCCTTAACTGCTGCCCACTGTGCTTTATAGGCTTCCACGAATTCCGGGCAGGCAAACAGGTCGGTGAAGAATTGTGGTACGTAACTATACTGTCCGTTACGTTTTAAGGGATTAGAGCCCATGACGGTCTCGGTGAAATCCGTGAAGAAAGTGTGTCCGGTGGTCATCTGCCCCCAGTCGAAGTCATAGCCAGCATCAAAGTCCCAGAGGGGGCCCATTACCCAGGGTCCGTCGCCATCCTTATGCATATAGATGGAGCGAGGTGCAGATAGTTCCACGTTGTACACAAATTCCTGGATGAGCAGGTATTTGATGAACGACGACACATCAAGTAACTGCTGTACCTGTGCGTAGTCCTTGTTCTTAATCGCTGTCTCAAGTTCGGCAAATACACGGCGTACAGAGTCAACGGTATTCACTGTCCAGCGCTCGTCATCGGGATACTTTACGCATACAGGCATCCTATAGACCGACGACCAGAAATTATCGTTGGCGTATGGACTCTCGCCTGGGCCATCGTCCACATCGAGTGCGATAAGAATGCCATGCTCGTCACTCACGGCCACACGGTTCTTGTTCTGCTGAATCTGCTCTGTCAACTGATAAATCCCTTTGTAATCGCCATTCAGGAAGAGTTCCACGTAACGGGTATGATTTGTATAGGGAAGCCCCAAAGCACGTCCCATTTCGAAGACAAAGGTGTTCATCATGTCGGTGACATCGCGGTAGTTGGCCAGCAGCACCCAACTCTTCGCCTTTTCCAGTCCCAGCAGTTTATGCTTAGTGTCGAGCTTTATACGGTAAGGCTTTTTGTCATACCACAGGAACGAGCTGTTGCCGCGACAACGGATGGAGGCACTTCCAGAATAGTCGGAAAACGATCCACGGGCACCCAGCGAGATGAAGCAAGGCACATAGTCCTCCTTGGAAGTGACGGCGGTACCATTGGTAGTAGTGATGTTCAGCTGGAACACGCGATAAGGATTCTTGTCTTCCGAGTCAGGAGTAGTTGTAAAGGTGAGGCTGTCAACGACATCAGTGCTGAAGGATAGTTTTTTGCCGTCCTTGAGATGGAACAACACCAAACTCTCACTGAAGGAAATCTCGTCAGTAAGGTCGACCGACACCGGGAAATCCCACACCGTATTCAGCTGACGGGTGTGGATATGAACATTACGCTGAGCACTCACGAAAGAAAATGTCAGTAGCAGGCAGACAGTAAGCCAGCAGCGCAGATCAGTCAGTAATCTGGAATTCATAGGGGAATTGCTTGTATTCGGGAATATTACCATCAGTCATTACCTCAGAATGGCGCTCAGGAGCCCCCATGACAATAAGGTATAGGTGCTTGAGGGGCTTGCCATTGGAACTGAAAGACGTTGCATTGACATCGCTATAGATACTCTTTCCATCGGTGGTGATGCCCACAAAGCCATAGCGCAGCTGGTCACCACGCAGACGAAGGTGGAAGGCTGGCGACTTGAGGTTCACGCGACTGTCGAGTTTTATGGCATTGAAGCCATAACCCTCGGGCAACAGCTTCGGACGAAGCCATCCGTCAGAAGTTTTCTCCAACTCAGTGTCGAAAGTGCAGGCATACTGACGCGTCTCTTTGTAGGCATGGGTGAAGTCGAAGTTCACCAGATGCTGGTAGCCGCGGAACATTTCATCGCAAAAGGCAGACTGTGACAGGTTGTTCATACGTTTGTAGGTCATGGCGGGATCTTCGCCTATCTTTCCCTGACGGAATAGTTCGGCAATGAACTGTCGGCCGTGAAGGTTGCTCCACCACTGAAGCACATAGGGCGAGTGATAGATGTTGTCCATGTGCAGGAAAGCCTTATGCGTGAGCCCCTTGAACGCCTCGAAATGATAGTTCTCGTCGGTGAGCCAGTCGGGATTTACCTGCCAAAGCATCCACTGTGAAGCCATTTCGAAGAATCCCGTTCCACCCCAGCACTGACCGATGCCGTCGGCCATGATCTGTGACTGGAAAGAGTGGCCCAGTTCGTGGGCCATGCAGTTCATCTTCGTATCCTGTATGCGGTTTGGGGTCACCCACAGGGCACCGATGAAGTTATCGTAGGTACCCCCGTATGCAGTACCGTCGAGAGAATACATCACCATGACCATCATCTTGTAGCGGTCGGACTTCGACGGTCCTTTGACGAACCCCAGAGTGTCGCGAAAGAAATGATAGAACGACTGCACACGGTCGCGGAGGTTCTGAAGGCTGAACGACATTGGCTTGCCCTCAAGCTGTGGAGAATTGCTCACATCGTTACCAAAGCCGCGCTCCCACATGAAGATAAGGTCATCTGTCTCAAGACTACGCTTCATCGACCACCGTGAGGTGTCTGACTGCAAGTCCATGCTGCGCAGATCTTCAGGGACATAGATAATCTTACCGTTGCCGTCGGCAGATGACGTCAGTGAACAGAAAAGGATAATGATCGAAAAAACTGTTTTTGTCATTTTAGTAATAATTTGTTGCAAAGATAGGGAATTGTTACGGTTTATCCTGAAACTTTCGGACAAGATGATGAAAAAATAGACCAAAATAGCGGTGAACATGACAGATTGGACAATTTTCCAACCTCTTTAGACGATATTTTTACATCGACAAGCAGTTTTTGACTACCTTTGTGGCATGAACGATTTAACGATGCATGATATGAAGAGATTATTCGTAGCTGTCGGCTTCTCGGCTGTGATGATTCTGGGTGCTTCTGCCGCCAGTTCGCGCAGTATTACAAAGGTGGAGACCGTCAGTGTGGAGGTGCCTGTGGGGAATGCGCCCCGACTGCCTTACCAATTGTGGGTGACCTATGCCGACGGCAAGGGGGAATATAGGACGGTGAAGTGGACTAACACTTCGCTCGATGTGGAGCAGGAGCAGGCTGACGGCTCGCGCCATCCCGTGGGCTCTACCTATCAGGTGCGCGGCTTTATCGTGGGCGACAATACCACGGCCAACGGCTTCCCCGTCAAGGCTAGCATCAGCGTGGTGGAAGGAGAAACGAGTAAAGTTCCCTCAAATATTCCTATCGCCCAGCCCCTGCCGTTGGATAAGGTGCTGCTGACGGGCGAAAACCGACTGACGCATAACCGCGACCTTGACATCGACAACCTGCTGACGCTCGACCCTAAACAGCAACTCTATAACTATTATGATACCTACGGCCTGCCAACTGCCGACTGCCCCGTCAGCGATGGGTGGGACTCACCTACGACAAAACTCAAAGGACACGGCACAGGGCATTATCTCTCGGCTATGGCCATGGCCTATGCCAGTTGTCAGGACAAACAGAAAAAGGCGTCGCTGCTGAGTCGCATCAGCCTCATGCTGGCCGAGATGCGACGCTGTCAGGAGCGCACTTTCGCGTGGAGCGACTCGCTGGGCCGCTATTTCGAGGCGCGCGACGTGGCCCCCGAGGCTGAACTGCGTACGATGAAAGGCTCGTGGAAGGACTTTGACCGCTATAAGCAGGATTATCGTCACTATGGCTATGGCTACATGAACGCCATCCCACCGCAGCACTGCGTGCTCATCGAGATGTATCGTCCCTATAACAACGAGGACTGGGTGTGGGCTCCTTACTATACCGTGCATAAGCAACTGGCCGGACTGATTGACATAGCCAGTGTCATCGACGACAAGGCCATCAGCGAGAAAGCCCTGCTCATTGCCCGCGACATGGGACTCTGGGTGTGGAACCGCCTGCACTACCGTACCTATGTGAAGAAAGACGGTACGCAGGCTGAGCGCCAGGATAAGCCGGGTAACCGTTACGAGATGTGGAACATGTACATCGCCGGTGAGGTGGGGGGCATGGCGGAGTCGCTGGCTCGACTGTCGATGATGGTCACAGACAAGGAGCAGCGCGACCGCCTGATAGAGGCGGCTACCTGTTTCGACTCTCCCGCCTTCTTCGACCCGCTGTCCCGCAACGTCGATGCCATCCGTACGCGTCATGCCAACCAGCATATACCGATGATAACGGGGGCACTGAAATGCTATGAGGCGGGAGCCGACACGTATTACTACCGGATAGCGCGGAATTTCTGGCACACCATACAAGGGCGCTACCGCTACGCCATGGGTGGCGTGGGCAATGGCGAGATGTTCCGACTGCCCTACACGCAGATGCTGTCGATGGCCAACAATCCTGAACCTACGCTCAACGAGACTTGCTGTGCCTACAACCTGGCTAAGCTGACTAAGGATCTGAACACCTTCAATCCTGATGATGCCAGCTATATGGACTACTATGAGCGACTGCTCTACAACCAACTCGTGGGCTCCATCAACCCCCATCAGTATCAGGTGCTCTATCAGTATGCCGTGGGACTCGATGCCTCGAAACCCTGGGGCAACGAGACACCGCAGTCAACTTGTTGCGGCGGCACGGGGGCCGAGAACCACGTGAAGTATCAGGAGGCAGCCTATTTCGTCAGCGACCATACACTTTGGGTCGCGCTCTATCTGCCTACGGTCGCTACATGGGATGCCCAGAAAACCGTCATCCGTCAGGAGTGTCAATGGCCGGCTGAGAAGAGTATCATCCGCATACAGAAGGGTGAAGGGCGCTTCGCCATGAAGTTGCGCGTGCCCTACTGGGCTACTGAGGGCTTTGATATCAAACTCAATGGCAGGAGTATTGCCAAAAGCTATCAGCCGTCGAGCTATGTCGAGATTCCGCTTCGCAAATGGTCAAAACAGGATGTGGTAGAGGTCGTCATGCCCTTCACGCGCCACCTCGACTATACGCCCGATAAACTGGAGGTGGCTGGCCACCAGACCTATAGTCCCATGTGGACGGCTGCTCTGATGCAGGGACCGCTGGTGATGGCGGCTACCGGCGTGAAGTCGTGGGAGGAGGCCACCATTCATAGCGATGCTGACTGGAACCGCTTCCATTTTGTGCCCGACTATGACGCTGACCGGCATGTTACGCATTACTTCCGCCTGGACAACCCCGTACCTCCTGCCACAGAGGTCGATACACTGGTACTGCGACAGACGCTGGCAATGGCTCAGAGCCGTATGGATGACCAGCAGGCATGGCATGCACTGACGGTCAAAGTGCCTGAATATGCACCGTGGGCCCCTCATGGCTATGCTCGTATGACGGAGCAGTATCGGCATTGTGCGGCCATCCTGACTTCAACGGTCAACCCCGTCGATGCGGAGAAGTCACTGTCTAAGTTGAATGCGGCACTGACGGCCATGCGGCCAGGCAATCTGGCTGAGATGGAGGACATGGAGGAACTGAAACAGCTCATGCAGCAAGTACGCGACCTGCCACGGACTGAGGTCACCCGCGACGCCTTGCGCCGGGCAGAACGTGTGGTGCGCTACGTCACCGATGGCAGTGGCACCAAGGATATGATTGACAACGCAACCAACCAACTAAAAGATCTACTGAAGTAATGATAAGAATGGTAATCACGATGATGCTGGCCCTGGCACTGATGCAGGGGGCTTCAGCAAAAGACAATACTGACATCAAGGATGCCTATAAGCGCGCCTTTGCCATCGGAAGCAAGTATTCCTGGAAAATGAAGTATGGTGACGTGAACGTGCACCTGAAACGGGGTACCCACCAGTTCTGGTATTCTGTGTATGATGGCAAGGAGCAAGTATATAAATTGGTTGATGCCGACAAGAACACGGTGGAGGTGCTGACGGAGAACCCGGAGAAGCCTCGTCAGCGCCCTGAATGGCGTGGCCCACAGCGTCACTGGATGGAGGTGCCCGATGAGAAAGACGGCATCCTGACGTCGCCCGACGGGAAGATGCAGGTGTTTCATAAAGAAGACAACCTCTGGGTGAAGCAAGACGGACAAGAGCGGGCACTGACATCTGATGGCGATTCGTCTTATTACTATTCGGCATGGGGCTCGTTTTCTTCCGATGGACGCTATTTTGCTACTGTACGCATCAAGCCTGCGCCCAAACATTATGTCTATTATGTGGAATCATCACCTAAAAACCAGGTGGAACCGATACTGCATCGACAAGAATACGCTAAACCCGGCGACTCCTTGAACTATCGGGTCCCTGTGATTATAGAACTGGCAACAGGTCGTGTGGTGGAACCTTCGACGGAATTGTTTAAGCATCAGTATCAGGTCACCGCGCCCCGTTGGGATGCTGACAACAAGCACGTCACTTTTGAGTTCAATGAACGTGGACATAAGACCTATCGCGTGCTGGAACTCTCGGCCGTGACAGGAGAGGTGCGTACGCTCATAGAGGAAAAGAACGATAAATACATCAACTACAACCGTCAGCAGCGCATCGACCTTGAAGATGGTAAGCATATCATTTGGACCAGTGAGCGTGACGGGCGTAACCATATCTATCTGTACGACCGACAGAAAGGCAAACTGATACGGCAGGTGACGAAAGGTGAGTATTATGTGCGCGGCATCCAGCATGTGGACGAGAAAGCCGGCATCATCTATTTCTCAGCCTGCGGTATGAACAAAGCCGAGGACCCCTATCTGATACATTATTATAAGATAGGTATTAATGGGAAGGGCTTGGTAGGTCTCACCCCCGAGGAAGGTAACCACAGTGCAACCTATACCGAAGATATGGCTTATCTGATTGATACCTATTCCACCGTTACCACACCCCCCATTACGGTATTGCGTTCAGGTAAGAATGGGAAAATACTACGTACACTCGAAACTGCTGATATCACCGCCTTGGAGGCAGAGGGGTGGAAAGCCCCTGAGGTGTTCGTGGCCAAAGGCCGTGACGGCAAGACTGATATGTGGGGACTTATCCAGCGCCCCTCGAACTTCGACCCGAATAAAAAATATCCCATCATCGAATATATCTACTCAGGTCCTGGCGACCAGTACGTGCCTAAGACCTTCAGACCCTGGCTCTATTACCTTCAGAATATGGCCGAGCTGGGCTTCATCGTAGTGCAGCTCGATGCCATGACCACCTCGTTCCGTACCCGTGAGTTCGAGGAGGTATGCTACAAGAACCTGAAGGACGGTGGATTCCCTGACCGCATCGCATGGATCAAAGCCGCTGCCGAGAAATACCCTTACATGGACGCCGAGCGAGTGGGAATCTACGGATGTAGTGCCGGTGGACAGAACGCACTGGCTGCCGTGCTGTGGCATGGCGACTTCTACAAGGCTGCCTATGCTGCCTGTGGCTGTCACGACAACCGCATGGACAAGGTGTGGTGGAATGAGCAGTGGATGTCGTACCCCATCGACAGCTCTTACGTGGAATGCTCGAATGTGGAGAACGCCTACCGACTGGAGCGTCCGTTGATGCTGTTGGTGGGTGAACTCGACGACAACGTTGACCCAGCCTCAACGATGCAGGTGGTGAATGCCCTGCAGAAGGCCGGCAAGGACTTCGAGTTGGTGGTCATCCCTGGAGCCCGTCACACCATGGGTGAAACCTATGGCGACCACAAGCGCTACGACTTCTTCGTGCGTCATCTGTTGGAAGTAGAACCACCCAAATGGAGCGAAGTGAAGTAGTGCTTCGCTAATGAAAAGTGAATAGTGAAAAGTGATAACAACTAAAACAAAAAAAATATGAAAAAGATCATTTTATCATTCATTCTTTGTTCCTTATCCTTTAGCCACGCTGTGGCGCAGAAGGGCTATCCAATAACTCCCGTGCCGTTTACGTCTGTGAAGGTAACGCCAGGTACGTTTTGGGGACAGCGCCTTGAGGCGAGTCGCACGGTAACAATCCCCCTGGCTTTCTCGAAGTGTGAGAGCGAGGGGCGTTACAAGAATTTCGAGAACGCAGCAGCTCACATGGCTGATCCCTCAAAGGTGTTTAAGGTCAATGGCGTGGGTTACTCCTTCGACGATACTGACCCCTACAAGACCCTGGAGGGTGCTGCCTATATTCTCCAGACCTATCCCGACAAGAAGTTGGAAGCCTACTGTGACTCGGTGATAGACATTATCGCGTCGGCTCAAGAGCCTGACGGCTATCTCTATACAGCACGTACGCAAAATCCTGCTGACCCGCATCACTGGGCTGGTGACCGCCGATGGGTAAAGGAGGAGGACCTCTCTCATGAGCTCTATAACTTAGGACACATGATTGAGGGGGCCGTAGCCTATTGGCAGGCTACGGGCAAGCGCAAGTTCCTTGATATTGCCTGCCGCTATGCCGACGTTGCCTGCAAGGAGGTAGGTCCCAATCCCGGACAAATGTGCGTAGTGCCTGGACATCAGATAGCGGAGATGGCTATGGCCCGACTCTACTTGGCCACTGGCCAGAAGCGCTACCTTGACTTCGCAAAATTCCTGCTCGACTATCGTGGCAAGACGAGTATAAAGACTGAATATTCGCAGAGTCACAAACCCGTCATCGAACAAAATGAGGCCGTGGGCCATGCTGTACGTGCCGCCTATATGTATGCTGGCATGGCCGACGTGGCCGCCCTGACGGGCGATGAGAGCTATGTCAAGGCAATTGACAATATTTGGGACAATATTGTTGGCAAGAAACTATACATCACAGGAGGCATTGGCGCTACTGCCAGCGGCGAGGCCTTCGGCAAGAACTACGAACTGCCCAACATGTCGGCCTACTGCGAGACCTGCGCTGCTATCGGCAATGTCTACGTGAACTACCGCCTGTTTCTGCTCCACGGCGATTCGAAATACTACGACGTCTTGGAGCGCACGCTCTATAACGGTCTTATTTCCGGCGTCTCACTCGAAGGCAACGGTTTCTTCTACCCCAATCCCTTGGAGTCGATGGGCCAGCACCAGCGTCAGGCGTGGTTCGGCTGTGCCTGCTGTCCTAGCAATATCTGCCGTTTCATTCCGTCGCTGCCCGGATATGTCTATGCCGTGAAGGACAGGAATGTTTATGTCAACCTGTTCCTCTCAAACAAGAGTACACTGGCCGTAGCAGGCAAGAAGGTAAGTCTGAGCCAGACGACGGAGTACCCGTGGAACGGCGACATCACCATTACTGTCGACAAGAACGCTGCCGGACAGTTTGCCATGAAGATCCGTATCCCCGGTTGGGTTCGTAACCAGGTAGTCCCTTCCAGTCTCTATCAGTACTCTGACAACAAGCGTCCGGGCTATACTGTTATGGTGAATGGCCAGGAGATTGCTGCAAGCATTACTGAAGACGGCTATTATACCATCAGTCGCAAATGGAAAAAAGGTGATAAGATTCAACTCCACTTCGACATGGAGCCACGAACCGTTCGTGCCAACAACAAGGTTGAGGCCGATCGCGGCATGGTGTCAGTAGAACGCGGACCGCTGGTCTACTGCGCCGAACATCCTGATAACCAATTTGATGTATTCTCAGCACTCGTCAACCAAGAACCGCAGTTCCAGCTGGGTAAAGCCGAGGTCGCCGGCACGCCTGTAGTCACGTTGAGGACTGACGCCCAGACGCTTAACTTCGACAAACAGGGAAAACTCGCCGTAAAGGATCAGACGCTGACACTCATTCCCTACTATGCCTGGTGTCATCGCGGCAGTGGCAAGATGCGCGTCTGGCTATCCCAGGACTTGACCGCTACCACGCCCGCACAGCCTGCCACATTGGCCTCCGAGAGCCGAGTAAGCACCTCGACGCCACGCATGCCAGCCATTAGTGCCATCAACGACCGCCTCGTGCCAAAGGACGAGAACGACCGCTCCGTCCCCTATACCCATTGGTGGCCGAAGAAAGGCTCAACCGAATGGATTGGTTATGAGTTCTCGCAAGAGTCGACCGTTCAGAGTGCCACCGTCTACTGGTACGACGACGGCCCATGGGGCGGATGCCGTGTGCCGCAGTCGTGGCGTATCCTCTATCAGGATGCTCAAGGCCAGTGGCAACCCGTCAGCGGTGCCAACGCCTATCCCACGGACAAGGGCGTAGCTTGCACCGTCAATTTCGACCCAGTGAAGACAAAAGCCTTGCGACTGGAGGTCGTATTACCCAACGACAATTCTGCAGGATTGTTTGAATGGATTGTCAAATAAGTATGTTTAACTGACGCTGAAAGTAGTTATTCTGCCTTCTGCTTGATGACATACTTCTGATAGTAGTTGATGAGCAGGGTGGTCATGGGCAGGGCGATGATCATGCCGAGGATGCCGAGCAGCGAACCCCAGATGGAGAGCGACAGCAGGATGATGGCAGAGTTGAGGCCGGTGACGTGCCCCATGATCTTCGGTGTGAGGAAGGTGTCCTGGATAATCTGCACCACAGCGAAGACAATCAAGGCCAGAAGAAGGATGAACCAGAAGTTCTGACCGGTATCGGCGGCCTTGACGATAGCGAGGATAATGGTGGGGATGAGTCCCACCAACTGGAGGTAGGGCACCATGTTGAGCAGTCCGATGAACATACCGAGGGCAATGGCCAGCGGGAAGTCGATGATAAGGAAGCCGATGCTGAAGAGGACGCCCACGCAGAGGGCCACCAAGGCCTGACCACGGAAGTACTTGTTCATGCCCTCCTCGACGTCGGCCACCAACCGCTTGGCAAACGGACGGTAACGGCGGGGCAGCAGCTGCGGCCAGCCCTGGGTGATCTTCTCATAGTCGAGTAATATGAATAATGTATAGAGGGCGACCATCGTCAGCGAGAAGACGCTGGAGACGATGCTGATGCTTTGGGCAATAACGGCCCACACCTTGGGGATGGCCGACTTGACGGTGTCGATGAAGCCGTCCTGCGTGATGAGTTTCTTCAGCTGGTTGATGTCGACGTTGTCGTGGATGTACTGCTGGACGAGTCGAGGGATATTGCTCATGGTCTCATCGGTCTGCACATAACGGACGATGAGCTGGGTGACTCGCCCACCCTCCTCAATCATCGGGGGAATCATAAGCCAGAAGACACCCGTCAGGACGGCACCGGCCACGAGGAAGGACAGGAGGATGGCCGCGATGCGGAACTTCAGCCGACAGCGGTATTGGAAGAACTTGACCAGCGGGAACAGCAGGTAAGCCAGCAGCCACGCCAGGAAAAACGGCACGAGCACACCGCTCAGCCGGTTGAGCAGCATGACGATGCCTACTACCACCACTACGCCGAGGAAACCGCGCACAAAGGTATCGAATGTAATCTGTTTACGCTCCATGATTCTCTGTTTTGACTGCAAAAGTAATGGAAGTTAGGGAAATAACAAAACATTTGCGACCTTTTTTGTAGGATAATTAAGAGAAAATGATTACTTTTGCATCCAAAATAGACAATAACTGAGCAAAACATTCACTATGAACTACAAGCAGAAGCTTATCGTCGTGATGGCCGCACTGGCCGCGACGACCGCCACGGCCCAGACCGGCAAGGAGTGGGACAATCCCCTGACAACAAGTGTCAACCGCGAAACGGCACACACGCTGGCTATACCGGCGGCCTCGGAGGCCGACGTCGCCAAAAACGACCTGACGCTGTCGCCTTACTACCAGTCGCTGGACGGCAAGTGGAAGTTCCAGTGGGTAGGCATCCCGTCGAAGGCCCTTGCCAGTTGGTGCGCCAAGGACTTCAACGACGCAGCGTGGACGGACATCGACGTGCCATCGAGCTGGCAGGTATGGGGGCTGAATCACAACAAGTCGTGGGACAAGCCGCTGTACTGCAACACGCAGTATCCTTTTGAATATGACCGCACGACGTTCAGCGTCATGGCCGACCGTCCGTCGTGGTTCACTTATAAAGACAACATGGCCAACCCCGTTGGCACCTATCGCCGCTCGTTCACCATACCTGACAGCTGGAAGGACCGCGACGTCTACGTCCGCTTCAATAGCGTGGGCCACGGCTACTACCTGTGGGTGAACGGTGAACGCATAGGCTACTCGGAGGACTCATACCTGCCCTCTGAGTTCAACATCACGAAATACTTGGTGGAAGGTGAAAATACCATCGCCCTGCAGGTATATCGCTTTACCAGCGGCTCGTTCTTAGAGTGCCAGGATTACTGGCGACTGACGGGCATCCACCGCAGTTGCTTCCTCTGGGCAGCGCCGAAGAGCCAGATACGCGACTACTTCTTCACCACCGACCTCGACAGTAATTATAAGAACGCGAAGGCGAACGTGAAGGTGTGGCTGACTGGCACCGAGGCCGTCAAGGACGGTACGGTGGAGGTCAAGATCATGAGCGACGGCACCGCCATTGCCGAGCAGACGGCGGCAGCGGCAGCCGAGCTGAGCCTCGACATGGACGTGACAGCCCCGAAGCTGTGGAGCGCCGAGACGCCCAACCTCTACGACCTGGTGCTGACGCTGAAGGACAAGGACGGCAAGACCGTCGATATTCGCGGCGGCAAGGTCGGCTTCCGTGAGGTGGGCATCCGCAGCGACGGTGCCCTGATTATCAACGGCAAGCGTATGGTGTTTCACGGCGTCAACCGCCACGACTTTTCGCCCATCAACGGCCGTGCCATCACTCCCGAGGAGATAGAAGGCGACATCAAGACCATGAAGCGGCTCAACATCAACGCCATACGCACCTCCCACTACCCCAACGACCCCGTGTTCTACGACCTCTGCGACAAGTACGGTATGTACGTGCTGGCCGAGGCCGACGTGGAGTGCCACGGCAACTGGGGTCTGTCGTCAGAGCCTAAGTTCAAGAACGCCATGGTGGAACGTTCGCAGAACCATGTCCGCTGGATGCGCAACCACGTCTGTATCTTCATGTGGTCGTTCGGCAATGAGTGCGGAGGCGGCAACAACTTCCAGGCCGTGGCCAGTGCCGTCAAGGCGCTCGACAAGACCCGACTGACCCACTACGAGGGCAACAGCGACTACGCCGACGTCAGCTCGACGATGTACGGCAGCTACGAGACCATCCAGAACATCGGTTCCTCACGCCAGGGGAAGACGGGGCAGAAGCCCCACATCCAGTGCGAGAACTCCCACTCCATGGGCAACTCCATGGGTAACGTCCGCGATATGTTCGACCTCTACGAGAAATACCCGTGCCTGACGGGTGAGTTCATCTGGGACTTCAAGGACCAGGGACTGCTCACCAAGAGTTCGACGGGCAAGGAGTACTGGGCCTATGGTGGCGACTTCGGCGACAACCCCAACAGCGGCAACTTCTGCATCAACGGACTGGTGCGCCCCGACTGGAGCCTTACGTCCAAGGCCTATAATACAAAAAAGGTGTACCAGCCCTTGGAGTGGTACGCCGTCAGCGGCAAGCCCCTGCAGTTTGAGATGAAGAACAAGCTGGCCTTCCTGCCCAGCACCACCTACGACGTGAGCTACGCCATCGTCGATGAGGAAGGCAACACCCTGAGCAGCGGGGCCATCACCGACCAGGCAGCGGCCAACGGCAGCGCCACCATTACCATCGAGCAGGGCAGCTTGAGCTCACTCGCAGCCGACAAGGAAGCCTTCGTACACTTCACCGCCCGCCAGAAGGAGGCCACCGCCTGGGCTGAGGCCGGCTACGTGGTGGCTGAGGAGAAGCTGCCGCTACAGACGGCCAAGAAGCCGATGTACACGCCGACCGCCACCGACGAGCTGACCGTGGAGAGCACCACGACGACCATCACCGTCAGCGGCCCGCGCTTCAAGGCCACCTTCAGCAAGTCGCAGGGAACGCTGACGGGCTACACCTACGACGGAGTGGCCATGATGAGCAAGCCCCTGCTGCTCAACGTCTTCCGCCTGCCCACCGACAACGACGGCAACCAGTCGGGCAGCTGGGACAATATGGGACTGCGCAAGCTGACCGTCAAGGGCAAGGGCGACAGCGTGACGAAGAGCGACGACGGCAAGACCGCCAGCGTCACCCTGAACAGCACCCATACGGGACAGAACGGCACGGCATTCGACGTGATGCTGAACTTCTACGTCACGAGCGACGGTGTGCTGATGGTCAACTCACTCATCCGTCCGGCCAGCACGGGTGCCATCATCCCCAAGTTAGGATTCCGACTGGAGATGCCCGCCACCTTTGAACAGTTGGCATGGTTCGGCCGCGGCCCGTGGGACAGCTACCGCGACCGTAAGGAAGCCTGTCTGCCCGCCATCTACCGCAGCACCGTCAGCGACCAGCGCGAGGACTACATCCTGCCCCAGGAGCACGGCACGAAGCAGGAGGTGCGCTGGATCTCACTCTATAACACCGAGGGCCAGGGACTGCTCTTCGTAGCCCCCGACCAGATGGCGGCCTCAGCCGTACACTTCCGCGCCGAGGACAACTACACCGACCGCAATAACCGTTCAAAGCATACTTACCAGTTCAAGACCTGCACGACGGCCGTCGTGTCGCTCGACGCCGCCACCCGCGGACTGGGCAACGCCTCCTGCGGCCCCGAGGTGAGGGCGCCCTACGAGCTGCGGGCCCAGAACACCGCCTTCCGCTTCTTCATCATGCCGCTGCAGAAGGGGGCCGACGAGGCTGCCAAGGCGGCCCGCGTTGACATGCCCGTCAGCCAGCCCGTCAGCTGCGAACGCCAGTCGAACGGACGCATCAAGATGACCTCCAACACCAAGGGAGCAGCCATCTACTACAGCATAGACGGCGGCGACTACCAGAAGTACTCCTCGCCGATACAGCATAACGGCGCCTGCACCGTCACGGCCTACAGCACCACGGCCAACATGTTTGACAGCGCCGTCATGTCCTACGACTTCGACATGTACGTGGACAAGAGCAAGTGGAAGCTGGTCAGTGCCGACAGCTATCAGGGCGGCAATGAGGCCAAGCTGGCCTTCGACAACAACAACAGTACCTTCTGGCACACGGCCTGGGGCGCCAACGAACCAGCCTGTCCGCATACGCTCATCGTCGATATGGTCAGCACCTACCGCGTGACGGCCTTCACCTATCTGGCCCGTCAGGACGGTACGCAGAACGGCATGGTCAAGGCTTACGAGGTCTATCTGAGTACCGACGGCAAGACCTGGGGACAGGCTGTGGCTACGGGTGAGTTCAAGAACACCACGTCGCTGCAGGTGGCCAAGCTAAAGACGGCCAAGGACGCCCGCTACTTGAAGTTCGTCGCTAAGAGCGAGATCAACGGTAAGGCGTGGACGTCGGCTGCCGAGATTGGCATCCAGGCCGCCGCCGACGTGACGGGGGTTGGCGCTGCGCTAAAGAACAACGAGAAGAGAATAGGGGATAGTGAAAAGGTGTATGACCTGCAAGGCCACCGCGTAAACCCTTCACTCCTCACCCTTCACCCTTCATCGAAGAAAGGCATCTACATCACCAACGGAACGAAAATCATCAGATAAACCATGAGCGTAACCGACATAATCAATCAACACCAGCGGCAGCGGCAGTTCTCGTTTGAGGTGCTGCCGCCGCTGAAAGGTACAGGCACTGACCGGCTGTTTGCTGACATCGACAAACTGGCGGAACTGGCGCCTGCCTTCATCAATATCACCACCCACCACTCGGAATTCGTCTATCGCGAACTGGCTGATGGACGGTTTGAGCGGAGCCGTGTGCGCCGCCGCCCCGGCACCATCGCCATCGCCGCCGCCATCCAGCAGCGCTACCATATTCCCGTACAGCCGCACGTCATCTGCAGCGGTGCTACCGTTGAGGATATTGAATACGAGCTGATTGACCTGCAGTTCCTCGGCATCCACGACCTGCTACTGCTACGCGGCGACAAGGCCAAGGAGGACAGCCGCTTCACGCCGATGCCCGGCGGCCACGCCCACACCACCGACCTGATACGTCAGGTACAGCGCTTCAACGACGGCTACTTTGCCGACGGTACGCCTATCAAGAACCCGGGCCGCCGCTTCGACTTCGGCGTGGCCTGCTATCCCGAGAAGCACGAGGAGGCACCCAATCTGGAGCGCGACATGCAGTATCTGAAGGAGAAGCAGGACCTCGGCGCACAATACGCCGTCACCCAGCTCTTCTTCGACAACCAGAAATACTTTGAATTTGTGGAAAAGGCACGGGCGATGGGCATCACCATCCCCATCATCCCCGGCATCAAGCCGATGGCCAAGCTCTCGCAGCTGACTGTCGTGCCGAAGACCTTCCACTGCGACATTCCCGAGCCGCTGGCCCGTGAGATCGTGAAGTGCAAGACCGACGAGGATGCCCGCCAGTTGGGCATCGAGTGGACAACCGAACAGTGCCGCGAACTCTATGCCCACAGCGTCGACAACATCCACTTCTATACCGTGTCGGCCGTTGATTCTGTAGTAGAAATAGTCAGGAAGCTAAAATGACATTCAACGATGTTATAGGACAGGAAGAGGTGCGTGACCGCCTACTGCAGATGACCCGTGAAGGCCGCCTGCCCCATGCCATCATGCTCTGCGGTCCGCAGGGTGTGGGCAAGAAGGCATTGGCCGTTGCCTTTGCCTGCCACCTGTTAGGAGAAGACAATGCCATGCTCCGCAAGCTCGAGCACCCCGACCTGCACTTCACCTTCCCCACCATCAAACTGCCGTCGATGAGCAGCGACCACAAGCCGACGAGCGACGACTTTGCCCGCGAGTGGCACGAACTCATCATGCAGGGGCCCTACTTCACTATGGATGAGTGGATGACAGCCATGGGCGGCGAGAACCAGCAGGCGGTCATCACCGCCGGCGAGAGCGAGGCCCTGGTACGCAAGCTAAGCCTGAAGTCCAGTCAAGGAGGTTACAAAGTGAGCATTGTCTGGCTGCCTGAACGCATGAACATCGAATGTGCCAACAAACTGCTGAAGCTCATCGAGGAGCCGCCCAGCCAGACGGTCTTCATCATGGTGTGCGAGGAGCCCGACAAACTGCTGGAGACCATCCGCAGCCGTGTGCAGCGCATCGATGTGAAGAAACTGCCGGCAGAGGTCATCTGCCAGGCACTCATCTCGCGGCGTGGTGTCAGCGAGGAGGCCGCCCGCCGTATCAGCCGACTGGCCAACGGCTCGTGGCTGAAGGCATTGGAGGAGTTGCAGGTGGGGACGGAGAACGAGCAGTTCCTCGACCTCTATATCTCACTCATGCGACTGGCCTATCAGCGTAAGGTTCGCGACCTGAGGAAATGGAGCGAGGTAATGGCAGGCTTCGGCCGTGAGAAGCAGAAGCGGTTCCTTCAGTATTTCCTGCGCATGACCCGCGAGTGTTTCATTTATAATTTCCAACAGCAGGAGCTCATCTATATGACCCAGCAGGAGGAGGACTTCGCCCGCAACTTCGCCCGTTTCGTCAACGAGGCCAACATCCTATCGCTCTACGACCTTGCCAATCGTGCTATCCGCGACATCGGTCAGAATGCCAATGCTAAAGTGGTCTTCTTCGACTTCGCCCTCCAAACCATCGTCCTGCTATTGCAGAAATAGAAATGGCCAAAGAACCGAATGTAAAACAAAAAAAAGAAACAAGTTTCTTTGTATTGCGCACAACTTTTCGTACCTTTGCAGCCAATAATACGAATATATCAACAAAGATGGAGAAAGAACACATCATAAAAATCGGTTGTGACCGTGGACTATGTCATCAAGCCGTAGGACGACAGGACCGTCAGCTGAACACCTACGACTGGCTGGCCGACGTGCCGGGCAACCAGGATTCGACGGACTTGGTGGAGGTGCAGTTCAAGCACACCCGCAAGGGCTACTACCATAATGTTAACAACCTGCCGCTGAAGAAGGGCGACATCGTGGCCGTCGAGGCAAATCCGGGTCACGATATCGGCGTAGTGACCCTGACGGGACGCTTAGTAAAGCTGCAGATTAAGAAGGCGAACCTGAAATCGGCGGACGACATCAAGCGCGTCTACCGTCTGGCCCGTCAGATAGATATGGACAAATTCCGTGAAGCCAAGGCCCGTGAGCACGAGACGATGATTGAGAGTCGCCAAATAGCCAAGGGCCTGGGACTGGACATGAAGATTGGCGACGTGGAGTACCAGGGTGACGGCCAGAAGGCCATCTTCTACTATATCGCCGATGAACGCGTGGACTTCCGCCAGCTTATCAAGGACCTGGCTGCTGCTTTCCATGTGCGTATCGAGATGAAGCAAATCGGTGCCCGACAGGAGGCAGGCCGCATTGGCGGTACGGGTCCCTGTGGCCGTGAGTTGTGCTGTGCTACGTGGATGAAGAACTTTGTATCCGTGGCTACCAATGCCGCCCGCCATCAGGACATCTCGCTGAACCCGCAAAAGCTGGCCGGTATGTGTGCCAAGCTGAAGTGCTGTCTGAACTACGAGGTGGACAACTACATTGAAGCCGGACGCCGACTGCCCGGTCGCGACGTCATCCTGCAAACGATAGACGGTGACTACCACCTCTTCAAGAGCGACATCCTGGCTGGACTCGTCACCTATTCTACGGACAAGAATATCGCCGCCAACGTGGAGACTATCACCGCTGAGCGCGCCCGTCAGATTATCGATATGAACCGCCGCGGCGAGAAGCCTGAATCGCTGCACGAGGGAGGCAAACCCAAACCGCAGGCTACCCACGTAGACCTGGCTGGCGGCGACATCAGCCGCTTTGACAAAGCCAAGAAAAAGAAAAAGAAGAAAAAGCCAGCCGCCCCTGCTGCCAAGAAGGATGAGAAGTAACAAGCACCCTTTGCTTTACACACTATTCATGGCGGTTGCACTGACCACGGTCGGTTGCAACCGCAACACTATTTACCACCAGTACCAACCGACACCCATCAGCGGGTGGGAGAAGAACGATACGCTGCTGTTCATCACTGCTCCTGCCAAGCAGCGGGCCGTGGTACAGCGCGATGTGGAGCTGCGCATGGCTACCAACTACCCCTACCAGCAACTATCGCTCATCGTGGAGCAGACCACCTTACCCTCCACCATTCGTCGCCGCGATACCATCAACTGTCAGCTGATCAATCCCGAGGGGAAAATCCAGGGCCACGGCATCAACCTATACCAATACCACTTTCACCTCCCCGATATCAGCATCAACGAAGGTGACTCCCTTCATTTCCGCATCCGACACAACATGAAGCGCGATGTGCTGCCTGGCATCGCTGATATCGGCATACGGCTCACCGCCTATTGACGAATCATGACCGCACGAGGTTACGGCGGGCGTCGAGGGCGAGAAAGATGAAAAGGAGGAAAGTGAAACCCCAGAGGGAGGAGCCACCGTAGCTGAAGAACGGCAAAGGAATGCCGATGACAGGCGTCAATCCCAGCACCATGCCGACGTTGATGAAGACATGGAACAGGAAGATGCTAAGTACACAGTAACCGTAGACACGGCCGAAACGGTAAGGCTGGCGCTCAGCCAAGTGGATGAGCCGCAGGATAAGCAGCCAGAAAAGTATCAGCACACCAGCAGAGCCCACAAAACCCTCTTCCTCGCCGACGGTACAGAAGATGAAGTCGGTGTCCTGTTCAGGCACGTACTTCAACTTGGTTTGCGTACCATTCAGAAAACCCTTTCCTTCGAGACCACCCGAGCCGATGGCAATCTCACTTTGGTGGACATTATAGCCAGCACCCTTCAGGTCTTCCTCCAATCCGAGGAGCACGTTGATACGAGTGCGCTGGTGAGGTTGCAGCACATGGTTCAGACCATAGTCGGCCACATTGAAGAAAATGACAGACCCCAAGGCAAAGAGGGCTATCCAGAAATAATTGAGCAGGCGGGTGCCTAACCACTGCCATAGCAGGTAGCCGATGAGAAGGGCGATAACTACCAGCTGCACCCAGACGACATCAAAAGGAATGACGAAGAACGAAAAGAGCAACGCCAAGCCCGTAGTAATCACAATAAAGAGAAGGATGCGCCAGAAGACGCTGCGGTCGCGACAGTAAGCCCTGACCATCAACGCCGAGAACAGCTGGATAAGTAACAAGACGGTGAACTTGCCGATAGAGGTAGGCGAGTCTGCCATCGTGACGTCAGCATAGCGGATGCCGACAACGAAGTAGATGACCATCGCTACGGCGGTAAAAAGGATGCTGCCGGTCATGCCCTCGCGGTAGAACATCAGGAAGAAGGCGAAATAAACGAGCGCTGAACCCGTCTCGCGCTGCAGGACGATGAACGTCATGGGCACGAAGATGATAGCCAGCGTGGCGGCAAAGTGCTTCCACTGGTGGATATCGTAGCCGTAGGTGCTCATGAGTTTCGACAGGGCCAGGGCAGTGGCGAACTTCGCAAACTCCGCCGGTTGCAGTCGCAAAGGACCTAAGACCAGCCACGAACGAGAGCCCTTGATAGAATGCGGGTTGAAGATAGTGGCAAAGAGCAGCACGAGCAGTACTATATATATAATGTACGCGAAGGTGTCGTAGTAACGGTCGTCAAGTAGCAGGAGAATAAAACCCAGGACGAGCGAGGTGGCTATCCACACAATCTGCATGCCCGAACGGGTGGAGAGTGCGAAGATGTCGGTCTCGCCGTAGGTATAACTGGCACCGCAGACGCTGATCCATCCGAAGGTAAGCAGGGCGATGTAGATGAGTATCGTCCAGTAGTCGAGTGAGCGGAGCACTCCGGGGTGTTTATCTTTCAGTGGATCCATAGCTGATGACCTTATGCTGGATGGTCTCGGCCTTCTTGCGCGAAGCCTCCGAGAGCTTTCCGTGAATATACTGTTCCATGATAAGACCGCCGATAGGCACACCGTAGGTGGCACCCCATCCGCCGTTCTCGACGTAGACGGCAACGGCAATCTTAGGATTGCTCATCGGGGCGAAACCCATGAAGACGGAGTGGTCGTGACCGCGGTTCTGAGCCGTACCGGTCTTGCCGCAGGCCTCAAAGTCGTAGTGTGCCAGTTCGTGGCAGGTACCGCCGAGGGCCGAAGCGCGCATTCCCTGCACCACATAATCATAGGACTTGCGCGTGGCTTTGGTATAGTGCTTACGGGAGTAGAGAGTGTCGAGGGGTTCGCCCTGTACCTTACGCACTACATGGGGTACATAATAATAACCGCGGTTGGCGATGGTAGCTCCGAGGTTGGCTATCTGGAGGGGGGTAAGCAGTACCTCGCCCTGTCCGATGGAGATGGAGATGATGGTCAAACCATTCCAAGAGCCTTTGTATGCCTTGTCGTAGAACTGGGCATTGGGAATCAGACCGCGCTTTTCGCCAGGCAAATCGACGCCCAGCTTGTAGCCGAAGCCCATGGAGACCATATAGTCGCGCCAGGTATTCATGGCGTTCTGAACGGAGCCGTACTTGGAGCGGGCACCTATCATATAATAGAGTCCCCAGCAGAAGAAACCGTTGCACGAAGTGCTGAGTGCAGGTACCAAGGGCAACGGGGCGGCATGGCCGTGACAGCCGACGTGCAGACCCTTGTAGCTGAAACCGTGGGAACAGGGATAAGGTGTGGAAGGAGTGATGATGCCTTCGCTAAGGAAAGTGAGTCCTTGCGAGGTCTTAAAGGTAGAACCGGGAGGGTAGAGGCCCATGATGGAACGGTTGTAGAGAGGTTTCCACACATTGCGGCTCAGCTCGACATGATGCTTGGAACGCTGACGGCCCACCATCAGGCGGGGGTCGTAGGTGGGCGACGAGACCATGCAGAGCACCTCGCCCGTGGACGGTTCGATGGCCACGATAGATCCTATCTTGTTCTGCATTAGCCGCTCGCCGAGGGCCTGCAACTCAAGGTCGATGGCCAGCGTCAGGTTCTTGCCGGGCTTGGGACGACGGTCGAGGGCACCATTCTGATAGGAGCCCTGAATACGGCCATGGGCATCACGGAGCAGTATCTTAACCCCTTTCTCACCACGCAGCTGTGCCTCGTAGCTACGCTCCACGCCGCTCTTGCCAATATAGTCGCCCGGCTGGTAGTACTCATCATTCTCGACATCGGCAGGCGACACCTCAGCCACGTCACCTAAGACGTGGGCGGCATAAGAATACTGATACTGACGGATGCTGCGCCGCTGGACGTAAAAGCCAGGAAAACGGTACATCTTCTCCTGAAAAACGGAGAAGTCTTTGTCGGACAACTGGCTCATGAATAGCTGCTGGGTGAAGCGCGAATAGCCCGGATTACGGGAACGGTCGGTCATGATACTCATGCGGCGGTCGAACTCCTCGCGGGTGATGTTGAGGGCACGACAGAAGTCAAGGGTGTCAAGATGCCCCTTGGCCTCGTTCATGACCACCATGATATCATAGGCCGGCTGGTTGAAGACAAGGAGCTTTCCGTTGCGGTCTGTGATAACACCGCGCGAGGGGAAGTCAATCTTCTTGAGGAAGGCGTTGGAATCGGCACTCTTCTTGTAGTCGTCGCTGGAAATCTGGAGCATGAAGAGGCGCACGATATAGACGACCACAATCAATGTGGCAACCCCGCCAATGATAAACCGGCGATTCTCAAGCCCGAATTCCTTCATGCGTTATCTGCGAATACTCTCTACCGTCATCAGTACCAGCACAGTCAAGGCGGTGGTGCCGACAACATTGTATAACCATTGCAACCAGTTAAAGAAACCGAACGACTCGATCGTGAAGAACAGCAGACAATAGACCCATACCAAGATGAGCGCCAGCAGGAAAAATTTGGTGGCACCCAGCGTAGACATGGCTGACTTCAGCTTTTCAGGAGCCTCACGGGGCAGGAACAACTCTAACAGATAGGGCTGCAGAAAGCCCACCAACGTTAGCGAGGCGGCAGCCATACCCGGTGTGTTCGTGAATAAATCAGCGCTAAGTCCCAGGAAGAAACTCCACAGGAGAATAGCCCAACGGGGATAGTTGCGGGGGAACATGACCACGAAATAGACATAGAGCAACACCGTAGCATAGCCGAATAGGTGGATATAATTGAACACCAACGCCTGTGCCAGTACCAATGCCATGAAAACGGCAGCCCTTCTTAACGTATCTATTGCCATATTCTTAACTTTTTCACCTTATCACTTCGGTGTCATCGTGATAGAATCCTTTGCCTGCTCCATGAGCCGCAACCGTTCGCCGATGCTCTTGTCACTGATGACGGCAACATCTCGCAGACAGGCGAAGTCGGTAGACAGACGTACCTTCAGACGGTAGGAAAGACCATCGACAGAGTTGTAAATCTTCTCAATCTTTCCTACGAGGATGCCCGGAGGGAAGATGGCGGAGTAACCGCTGGTCTCAACCCAGTCACCGCGTTTGAAACGGGCATGACGGGGAATGTCTTCGACGTATGCCACGGAAGGGTCACCTCCATACCACTGCAGGTAGCCGAAATAACCGCGACCACGGATAGCACAGCTGATGCGGGAAGAGGTGACATTAAGTACAGGAATGATGACGGAATAGTGGTCGGAGGTCATATAGACCACACCGACAACACCCGTTCCGCAGGCGACAGCCATATCCTTCTCCACTCCATCGGCACGTCCCTTGTCAATGGTTATCAGGTTGTCGTTCTTATTGAGCGTATTGGAGACCACCTTGGCGGGAATCAGCTGGTAGCGACTGAGGAACTCCAGTTCCTGACGTTCCATGATTGTGGTGTCACGCGTCAGGTCACCATAGAGACGACGCAACTGGGACACTTGGCGCTCAAGATAGAAGTTACGCAGCGTCAGTTCCTCATTGCTACGGGTCAGCGAGAAGAACGAGCGGACAGAGGCGTCCCACTCGTAGACCTTACCAACCACGACATTGGCCGAGGAAAACCACACACTGCCCTGGTAGCTGTTGTACTGAAACAGCAACACACCACTGGCCACCTCCAACAAAAGGAGCATCAGCCAGTGGTAGTACTTGGTCAGGAAAGCTAACAGGTTCTTCACCTTCTCACCTTTTCACTCTTCCCTTTCGCTCCTATCGCATCAGGAATGAGAAGCGGTCGACGTTTTTCAGGGCGATGCCGGCACCACGGGCTACGCAGTGCAACGGATCCTCGGCCACGATGAAAGAGATGTTGATCTTGTCGGTCAGACGCTTGGCAAGACCACGCAGGAGGGCACCACCACCAGTGAGATAGATGCCGTTCTTCACGATGTCCGCATACAACTCAGGGGGAGTGTTCTCCAAAGCCGAGAGCACGGCGGTCTCAATGCGGGCTACGGTCTTGTCCAGACAATGGGCAATCTCCTGATAGCATACGGGAACCTCCATAGGCAGGGCCGTGATACGGTTAGGACCGTGGACAACATAGTCCTCCGGAGCCTCATCACCAAGGTCGGTAAGGGCAGAACCCACATTAATCTTGATACGCTCAGCCATACGCTCAGAAACTTTCACGTTGTGCTGACGCGACATGTATTCCTGGATGTCGGCTGTCAAATCGTCGCCAGCCACCTTAATGGAGTTGTTGGCTACAATACCGCCAAGCGAGATGACGGCAATCTCAGTAGTACCACCACCGATGTCGACAATCATATTACCCTCGGGGGCTTCCACGTCGATACCGATACCAATGGCAGCAGCCATCGGCTCGAAAAGAAGATACACGTCACGACCATCGGCATGCTCGGCAGAGTCACGAACGGCACGAAGCTCTACTTCGGTAGAGCCCGAAGGTACACCGATGACCATACGGAGCGAAGGATTGAACAAGCGTGAGCCTGAGTGAACCATCTTGATAAGACCGCGCATCATCTGCTCACAGGCAGAGAAGTCGGCAATCACGCCGTCGCGCAATGGACGGACGGTGCGGATATTGTCGTGAGTCTTCTCATACATCATCTTTGCCTTCTCGCCAACGGCAATCATCTTGTCGGTACGGCGGTCGAGGGCAACAACGGAAGGCTCATCAACAACGATCTTGTCATCACTGATAATAATCGTGTTGGCAGTGCCAAGGTCCATGGCAATCTCCTGGACAAAACTAAAAAATCCCATCTTTATTTCTTACTTCTTAAATCTTACTTCAAAAACCAGCTGTGAATGGCAGTATCATAGTGAGAGCTGACGCCAAAGGCACGCTCGGCAAACATACGGCGGTCTTCAATGTCGGTCTGGGCACCTTTCTTGTTGAGGATGTCAAGCAGTACAGGGTATTCGGCCTTAGAGGGAACAATGACCACGTCCTTGAAGTTCTTCGCTCCGGCACGAATCAGTGAGATACCGCCGATGTCAATCTTCTCGATGATGTCAGCCTCGCTAGCCCCACTGGCCACCGTCTGCTCAAAGGGATAGAGGTCGACGATAACGAGGTCGATCTCAGGAATCTCGTACTTAGCCATCTGCTCACGGTCACCCTCATTATCGCGGCGGCCCAGGATTCCTCCGAACACTTTCGGATGGAGCGTCTTCACACGTCCGCCCAAAATGGAGGGATAAGTCGTCACATCCTCCACTTTCTGGCACTCGTAACCGAGTGACTCAATAAAACTCTGCGTACCTCCCGTACTCAAAAACTTCACTCCCTCTTCATTCAGCTTCTTCAGCAATTCATCGAGGCCATCCTTGTGAAAGACCGATACTAAGGCGGTCTTAATCTTCTTCATTTCTGCCATTTGTGTATAACGTTATATGTACATATATAAAAATAGGGTGCAAAGATACTAAAAAGTAACGACTCTTTCTACTGAAAGACCCACTTTTTTTTATTTTCAGGATGTTAAATTGCTTGAAGTCAAGTAACGGGGAATCCAAAGCCAGAAAATAGAGCCTTTTCCTTCGCCCTCACTCTCGACACCGATATGGCCTCCGCAACGGTCGGCAATAGCCTTACAGATGCTCAGTCCCAAGCCGGTTCCCTGCACAAAATCGTTGAGTTTGACAAAGCGGTCGAAGACCGAAGCCTGTTTCTCCTTGGGAATTCCAGTGCCCGTATCCTCGCAATAGATGTAGACACCGTCAATGCCCTCGTCTCTCGTCTCTTCTCTATACCCCACCTTAATGTGCCCCTCTTTGGTGTACTTCACAGCATTAGTCACGAAATTGGTGATGACCTGCAGCACCCGCTCACGGTCAGTGCAGGCTGAGAAAGTGTCGTAGGGATTGTCCTTGATAAACACAACATCTGGAGTCTGAACGCGCTGGGCGACCGTCTGACAAGCCTCATCAAAGAAGGCAGCAAAATCGATATCTTCTGGCATGATATTCTGAGGACGGTTCCCGATGTTCGATGTCTCGAGAATATCATCAATCAGGCGCAACAGCAGATCGCAGTTATGACTGATAATGTGGATGAACTCCTTGCGTTCCTCAGGTGTGGTGGCCATATGCAGCAGGTCGGAGAAGCCGACAATGGCGTTCAGCGGTGTACGGATTTCATGGGTCATGTTGGCCAGGAAGGTGGCTTTCAAGGCACCTGACTGCTCAGCTTGTGCCGTCTCACGACGCAATTCTTCACGCGCACGAATCAATTGTGTAACATCGCGGATAACACCGAAGTGGCCAACAGCCTTACCGTGCTTGTCGAACACGGGGTTTCCCACAATAGCAAACCACGACTCTTTCTTGGTCAGTGGCGATTTCACGAAATGACGTATGCAATTGATAGGACGGTTCACCGCTAACGGGTTGAACAGCGTCTCGTTAGCATCGTCCTGTTCTTCAGGCGTCAAACTGTTGACATAGGTATCAAAGGGAATAACGGAGTCAACCTTGTGTAATGAGCGTCCTACTTCAACGATACGACTCTTCATATGGCTACGCCAGATGAACATATTCGAGTTCGACAACAGGTAGTTCATTTGTGACTCGAACTTCTTCACTTCATCGCCCGTCACTTTCAGCTGGCGCTGAATCATCAGCTGTTCGCGATAGAGATTACGTTCACTGGTGACATCCCTAACGGTAATGGCATAGTAGCGGATGGACCCGTCATCGCTGAAGACAGGCCGTATACGATACTCCAAATACTTATCGAGAAGGATGTCAGGATAATACATGTGTTGACAGGCGTGTATCGTCTCTCTCATACCGGGATAGAGGATGTCGCGGAACAGCGGTGCTTCGAACAATATTGTTTCATAAAAGAACTGCAGGTTCTCTTCATTCACACCTATCACCTTCTTCATCTCCTCGTTTATCGTCAAGAGGTGTCCATCGGCATCGTAGAACGACATGGCAATCAGCGAAGTTTCAAACGCCTTGATGAACTTCACGGCCATTTCATCGTTTTCCTGCTGTTCATCCATTTCTTTGGTGATATCCTTGGCCACCAGCAGATAAGCCGAATGCTGATCTTCATCGAACTCTTTGATGCAGTTGCCCTTCAGATATTGCCATCGTGGGGCTTCCGTTGTTCCCCTTTGGCGACGTACCAGCAGTTCCGAGGACGATGCCTCATCGTTTCTCAATTCCTCGGCTTTGTCCATAAAGGGCTGCAGGTCCTCCTTGTGGAGCGTTGCCATCGCATCGCCCATGGTGGAATGCTCGTCCATCAGGTTTCCACGCAGGTTCTTGAAACTGTCGCTCTTGGCGTTATACTCCGTCACCATATAGCCTCCCATATCGAGGGCAAGGTTCATCAGACGGCTCTGCTCTGATATGCGGAGCGTCTTGCGTTTCACGTTGCGACGTATAAGGCGGTTGAGCAGAAAGAGAATGAGCAGCATCAGTACCACTGCAGCAGCCACATAGAGCACTATCGGCGAGGCGTTGTCGTGATGGCGCTCAGGGTGGAACCACTTGTCGCGCAACAACTCGATGTCACCGGCCTGATCAAGACGTGCATACTGGTCGTCAATAGCATCAACCAATTCCTCGTCATAACTGCCGAACCGGACTTCCACTGCCGGGATATCGATATCGTTCAGTCGCAGATTGTCAAGGTTTAGCTCCTTGATTTTCCACTTCAGCGGCTCCTCACCCCAGACGAAATAGTCGTACTTACCACTCGAAACACCCGACAAAGCTTCCATCGGAGCATGGTACTCCACATGGGCGTGAGGCTGAAGATCGTTGAATACGGAATATGACAGTCGGCCGTCGAGTCGGAACACCAGCACTTTGGTGTCGCTTATCTCGTTAATCGCCCTGACAGCGGGAGCATCGTCACGCGAGACAATCTTAATCTTATAATAATAGGCCACGTTACTCGACGTATAGCAGTCGGCATCGGCATAGAGGTGCGTTGATACCATAAACAGGTCGCCTCTCTTCCGCTGAGAACTGTCAGCCGCCAAAGGATTCTCAATAAGCAGAAACTGATAAGACACTTTCAGTTTGTCCAAGATGGTGGTCAACAGATCGATGGTATAGCCAGCAGGGCGCCCTTGGTCGTCAAGGAACTCATAGGGCGGCAGTTCCCAGTCGCAGGAAACGACGAGCGGATGGTCCTTGGTGAAGCGGTCCGAAAGCCTGGCCTCACCCTCCACACTGCAGAGTAGAAGGGTGAACAGCACCAACACGGAGCGCGTCGCCAGTCTGTATATGTTATTCCGTTGCTTTTCCATTCCGTACTAATTGCTTAACAGTTTCTTCTCAATGAGCGTTGCTTTACAGGGAATGACAATCCACACAGTAGTTCCCTTGCCAACCGCCGAGTTGACATAGATGGAGCCTCCCATCTGGGCGGCCAGTTCTTTGCAAATGGGCAGCCCCAGCCCCGTACTGTTGCCGCCGACAGTATTGCCGAAACGTTCAAACAGATTTGCCTGCTGGCTGGCATCAAGGCCAATGCCAGTATCCTCAATCGTGATGAGCAGTTTGTCGCCGATATAGTCGTAACGTCCTCTCACCATGCCGGTCTCCGTATATTGGGCAGCATACTCAGCCACCTGTTCGATGATATGGCCCACGTTAGTATCGTCGATTTCGACCACGAGGTGTTCATAAGGATTCTCTACCACATACTTCACGTCAGGTTTCATAAGCTTTGCCCAGCCCATCTGGCAGTGCCCCTCGAAAATGAATGCCATATCGACCGCACTCTTGTTAAACTCTATCATATGGGCATCGAGCCGCGAAAGGAACAAGATGTCATTGACCAACTTCAACAGGTAGTTGGCATTGTTCTTGATTTCGCGAATAAAACCTTCCTCGTCGGCAGGGTCATGCTCTGCCACAAACAAATGTGCAAAACCTACAACGGTGGTAATCGGTGTACGAATCTCGTAGCTCATATTGTGCAGGAAAACGTTCTTCACGTTCTCCACTTCCTGAGCTTTAGCTTTCTCACGTTGTAACTCACGCTCCGTGGCCCGTTCCTGACTGACGTCGCGACATAGTCCGAAGTAATTATCAATCTCCCCCTTTTCATTGAAGATGGGTATGAAATGGAACTGCAGCGACAGACTGTCAACGCCGGGAGCGCGAACGATAGTGTCGATATCTACATCCACCGAGTCGTCGTTCAGCATATCCATATTGTTGAACAAGCGCATAGCCACGCGCTTTGAGGAGTCGGCAACCAACGAGAGGCAGCGGGTTTGTGTCAGCTTCAACTGCACGACATTCATCTCCTTATAGATGGTTAGGATATGTGTGCTGGGCGAATAATTGGCAAGGCGCACACCTCCCACATGGAGTGCATAGTTGATGTTATTGATGTAGTCGGTAATGTCGCTGGCCGCCGATGTCAATTGTTCAACGCTATGTCTTAGCTGATGAAAGGAGTTGACAAACTCGCTGACGTCACGGCCCGAACCGAAGATACCCAAGAAGCGGTTATCGGCGTCATAGACCGGCACAAGTTGCTGCTCGTAGTAGGAATCTTCACGGATATTGGCAGAAACGGCAAGGCTATCGTTATTCACGGCCTTGATAAAGTGAGTCGTATAGCTGCCCTCAAAGTCCTCCAACTTGATACTGGGGTCTTCCAGCGCATAGCTGAACGGTACACGCTCGGCCAAGATCTGGTCACGGTCACAGTTAAAGGTTTGACAGGCTTTCTGGTTTATATTAGACAAAATGCCGTCCGTATTGTAATAGGTCATATCGACCATTGATGTATTGAAAATCGACTGGTAGCGCAACAGGTTATCCTTCACCTTGCCCTGTTTCAGCAGTCGTTCCGTCTGGTCGTCCATCATGCCGACAATAACCATCGGCTTCCCTTTATCAGAATAGCGGAATACCGATAAAGCCGTAGCGTAGACCTCACCACCGTGTGCCTCGTCGGCCCTCAATTCCAGATTGCGACTGTCCGTATGTCCCAAAGACACCTGTTCCAAAGCCGTCATCAACTGACTAAACGAATCCTCAGTATAGGCGCTGCCGAACTCGTCCAGTGTATAGGATTGTGATTCCAACTCGCCGTTGCCGTTCATCCATACGACCTTCTTATCGGCGATGTTGTAAAGCCACACCCTGATCTTCGTTGTATTCAGAATCAGCGACAGTCGCTTGTTGTGTTTGGCAATGAGCTGAGTGATACGGCGCTCGCGTATCCTAAGCACAATTACATAGTACAATAGGAGGAAAGCCAACAGCGCCACGGCAGCCACCACATAGGTTACCCACTCAGGAATGCCCGAATCGATGCGCTCAGGATAGAACCACTTATTCTGAATGGGCTGCATGCGCTCCGTAGAGCAGAAACGAGCATAGGCACTGTCCAGTCGGTGCAACAGCACCGTGTCGGTCGACATAAATTTATACTCGCCATGTGGCATCTCGATAGGCGAAATCTGCAGATTGCGGGTCTGGAACTTGTTCATCAACCACTTCAGCGACATCGTATTCCAGACAATGGCTCCGCTATTCTCGGCACTCACCTTCTGAATGGCTTCCTTCATGTCATCGTAAGGCAGCGCCTTGTCTTCGGCCCCTTGGTCTATCATCATGCGATGGCTCAGACTGCCCGCATGAACTATGATCTGATGACGCCCCAGGTCCTTCTGCGTCTTGATTTCCACGGGTTTGGACTTTGGACTTACCACACTATGGGTAAATAGCTGCACAACTTCCTCACCGTAGAAGGCATAGTCATCGTGGAACGTAGCCGCCAGACGCAGCATCAGGTCCGAACGCCCAGCCCGCAAGTCCTCCAGGGCCTCGCTTGTAGGTTTCAACTTAATGACATAGGGGATATTCAGTTCACGGAACAACTCTTTCAGTAAATCCACATTAAAACCCTCAGGTTCACCATGCTCATTCAAGTAGACATACGGCCACAAGTCCCACGCATCCTCATAGACGAGCGGATGTTCTGCCGTATACTGCCTACCCGACTGACCTTGGCCCAAGACGTAAGTCGGTGTCATACAGGCTATTATAATAGCCCAAAGCACCTTCTGAAGGGTTTTTCTCATGCAGATTCTTTGGTTGTGTTCGCAAAGATACGGAAAAAAAATGAAACTCCAAAGCCTTTACACGTTTTTTTATACTCTCACAACCCTTTCCCATGAAAATGAGAAAAAGACAGTCAACAGAATTGTCTGTAACTGCCTTTCTTGCCTTTGCTCTTTGTAGCGGGAGCCGGGATTGAACCGGCGACCTCATGATTATGAATCATGCGCTCTAACCAGCTGAGCTATCCCGCCATCATTTGCTTTAAGCGGGTGCAAAGGTAGTACTATTTTTTGAATTAACAAAATTTCCATCGAAAATATTTTCATTTTCGAGAAAAAAGTTGTAATTTTGCCCCTAAATAATCATTCTACCGGGTAATATATGAATATAAAGAAGCAAAAACTCTGCTTAGAGTACCCCTTAGCAACGAAATCGCCCAACCTCGTATGGGAGCAAATCAGCACCATTCACGGTCTTGAAAGATGGCTTGCCGATCATATTGAGGAGATAGGCGAAGACATTATAGCGCTGACGTGGGGCGAGGTCTGGACAGACCACCACACCCTGGAAGCAAGAATTATCGAGAGTCAGAAGAACGACCATATCCGTCTGCAATGGGTGAACGAGGAAGATCCGGATGCTTACTGGGAAATGCGCATCGGGCGTAGTGAACTGACCGACGAACTTTGCCTCTATGTTGACGACTATGCACTGGCCGAGGACATTGACGACCTGCACGACCTCTGGGACGGCAATATGGAACGACTTCACCAAGTCAGCGGACTATAAGGTGGCGAGGAAGCGTGAAATGAAAACCCTATTATGTTTCGCATTAAGAAATTAGACACTTTCATCGCCCGACAATTCCTGCAGCTGTTTGCGGGAGCTTTTTTCATTTGCCTGTTTGTGCTGATGATGCAGTTCCTGTGGCGCTATGTCAATGAATTGATAGGTAAGGGACTGTCGTTGGAAGTCATGGCGCAGTTCTTCTGGTACATGGGACTGATGCTCATGCCCCAGGCGTTCCCGCTGGCTATCCTGCTTTCATCGCTGATTGTATTCGGAAACCTGGGCGAGAGCTCTGAACTGACAGCCATCAAGGCTGCGGGCATCTCGTTGTTGCAGGCATTCCGCTCGCTTATTGTACTGGTCATTTTGATAGCGGGTATCTCCTTCTATTTCCAGAACGTTGTGGGCCCGGCGGCCAACAAGTCTTTCTACCAGCTATTGCTGTCGGTGAAGCAGAAGAGTCCCGAACTGGAAATCCCCGAGGGTATCTTCTACGACGGCATCCCCAACGCCAACATCTATGTCCAAAAGAAAGATCTGAAGACAGGTATGCTGTATGGCATCATGATTTACCGCCGCACCAACAGCTATGAGGATCAGGCTATCATCCTGGCGGACTCAGGCATGATGCAGTCGACAGAGGAGAAGAAACACCTGTTGCTAACACTCAACAGCGGCGAGTGGTTTGAGAATATGCAGTCGCAGGAGTTGGGCGGCTCGGCCAACGTGCCTTACCGTCGCGAGACGTTCACCCAGAAACGTATCGTGCTCGACTTCGACGGCGACTTCAATCTGGCCGATGAGTCGGGAGTGTCGGCCGATGCCCGTTCGAAAAAGTTGACGACCATCCTTCAGGACCTGGATTCCATTATCATTGTCAACGACTCCGTCGGACGACAGTTTGAGCGGGAGGCACGCTACAGAACCTTCCGTATGGCAACACTCGACAAGAAAGACTCACTGAAAGCCTACGCCCAAGCCGCATCGGGTAAAGTAAACTTCGACACGTTGTTCAACCGGCTGACCAACGAGAAAAAGCGGCAGACCATGCAACGGGCAACGGAGCGAGCACAGTCGGAAGCCTACGACCTGGAGATGAAGAGCGAATACTCGTTTAATCTGAACCGCCGCGAACGCATGCACCTGATGGAAGCCATCAACCTCTTTACCGTGGCTCTGTCGTGTATCATCTTCTTCTTTATCGGCGCACCTTTGGGAGCCATCATCCGCAAGGGTGGTCTCGGCGTACCGGTCATCATCTCCGTGCTGGTGTTCATCATCTACTACATCTTCGACAATACCGGCTACCGAATGGCACGAGCCGACGAGTGGGACGTGTGGTTCGGCAAATGGATATCTACCATGGCGTTGGCACCGCTGGCCATATTCTTCACCTACAAGGCCAACAACGACTCCGTGGTATTCAATATCGACCTCTACAAAGAACTGCTGCGCCGCATCTTCGGTCTCCGCGTGAAGCGTAACATCCACCGCAAGGAGGTCATCATCGAAGATCCGAAGTATATGGAGGATGCCCAGATGCTGGAGGATGTGAACGAACAGATCAGACAGTACTCGGAAGATCACAAGCTGCTGCACCTGCCCAATCCTATCAACGTCTTCTTCAAGAACAGCGAAGACCATGAGATAGAGCGTATCGACAAGGTACTGGAGGCCACCATCGAGGACTTAAGCAATACACGCGACAAGCTGATACTGACGGAGCTGAACAACTACCCTGTACTGATGACCCGTGCCCATACCAGACCGTTCAGCCGCAAGTGGATGAATGTCATCACAGGACTGCTGTTGCCCGTCGGACTGTTCTTCTACTTGCGAATGTGGCGTTTCCGTCTGAGACTTTACAAAGACCTGCACGACATCCGCCAGGCCAGCAACAGGATTATCCCCAAGGCCCGGGAATTGGCTACTATATATAAATAAGGTGTAACTGCTACTATTACGCAAATATGAGTAATTTCAAACTGAACACGATAGAAGAAGCTATCGAAGACTTCCGCGAAGGCAAGTTCGTGATTGTCGTCGATGATGAAGACCGCGAGAACGAGGGCGACCTCATCTGTGCGGCAGAGAAGATAACGCCGGAGATGGTGAATTTCATGCTGAAGTACGCCCGAGGTGTACTCTGCGCCCCCATCACCATCAGCCGCAGCATCGAGCTTGACCTGCCTCATCAGGTACAGGACAACACCTCCGTGCTGGGAACGCCGTTCACCGTCACCGTCGACAAGTTGGAGGGCTGCACCACGGGAGTCTCTGCTGCCGATCGTGCGGCCACCATCCAGGCATTGGCCGACCCGGCCTCAACACCGCAGACCTTCGGACGTCCAGGTCATATCAATCCCCTCTATGCCCAGGACAATGGTGTGCTGCGCCGCTCTGGCCACACCGAAGCTGCCGTCGACCTCTGTAAGTTGGCTGGCCTGTATCCCGCCGGAGCGTTGATGGAGATTATGAACGACGATGGTACGATGGCCCGTCTGCCTGAGTTGCAAGCATTTGCCCAGGAGCACCAGTTAAGGATCATCACCATCAAGGATCTGATAGCCTACCGGCTCGGCAAGGAATCGCTGATTGAGGTAGGCAACCGGGTGGATATGCCCACCAAGTACGGGCACTTCAAACTGATACCCTTCCGTCAGAAGTCGAACGGTCTGGAGCACATGGCACTCATCAAGGGAGAATGGCGTGAAGACGAGGCTGTCTTGGTGCGTGTCCACTCCAGCTGCGCCACAGGCGACATTCTAGGTTCCATGCGTTGTGACTGCGGCGAACAGTTGCACAAGTCACTGGAGATGATTGAGAAAGAAGGCAAAGGCGTGGTTGTCTATATGCAGCAGGAGGGCCGCGGCATTGGGCTGATGAACAAGATTGCCGCTTACAAACTGCAGGAAGAAGGACTCGACACGGTGGAGGCCAACGTCCACTTAGGCTTCAAGCCCGATGAGCGTGACTACGGTTGTGGCGCCCAGATGCTACGCCATCTTGGCATCCATAAGATGCGTCTGATGACCAACAACCCCACCAAACGTGTGGGACTGGAAGCCTACGGGCTGGAAATCGTCGAGAACGTCCCTATTGAGGTGACACCTAACCAGTACGACTACAAATATCTGAAGACCAAACAGGACCGCATGGGGCACACCCTGCACCTGAAATAGCATTCAAAATGTCACTTTTTCGGCATGATAAATGAAAAAGTGACGTTTTTCTTTGCTCGGGAGAAAGAATTTGCTTAATTTTGCACGGAATTTTATACAGAAGATAATATGGCACAACTATCCAACCGCTTGCAAAGGCTTGCACCATCGGCCACACTGGCCATGTCGCAGAAGAGCTCTGAGATGAAAGCTCAGGGCATTGATGTGATTAACATGAGCGTCGGCGAACCCGACTTTAATACCCCCGACCACATCAAACAAGCCGCCAAGCTGGCAATTGACGAGAATTATTCACGCTACTCACCCGTCCCCGGCTATCCTAACCTCAGGCAAGCCATTGCCCGCAAGCTGGAACGTGAGAATCAACTGCACTACCAACCGAACGAAATACTGGTATCCAATGGCGCCAAGCAGAGTGTCACCAATACCATCATGTCGCTGGTAAACGATGGCGAAGAAGTCATCATCCCTGCGCCCTACTGGGTCAGCTATCCGCAGATGGTGAAGCTGGCCGGCGGTACTCCCGTTATCGTAGAGGCCGGTTTCGAACAGAACTTCAAGATGACCGCCGCCCAGTTGGAGGCAGCCATCACTCCCAAGACCCGCATGGTCATTATCTGTTCACCCAGCAACCCGACAGGTTCTGTCTACAACAAGCAGGAACTGCAGGCGCTGGCCGAAGTCGTCCTGCACCACGAAGACCTTTTTGTGCTGGCCGACGAGATCTATGAACACATCAACTACGTGGGTCACCACGAGTCGATTGCGCAGTTCCCTGGCATGAAGGAGCGCGCCATCATCGTCAACGGCGTCAGCAAGGCTTATGCCATGACCGGTTGGCGTATTGGTTATATCGCTGCCCCCGAATGGATTGTCAAGGGGTGCAACAAGCTGCAGGGACAGTATACCAGCGGTCCCTGCTCTGTCAGCCAGATGGCTGCATTGGCTGCTTATACCGAGAATCAGCAGTGTGTAGAGGACATGCGTCTGGCCTTTGAGCGCCGTCGCGACCTCATCGTGAAACTGGCCAAGGACATTCCCGGACTGGAGGTCAACGTGCCCGAAGGAGCCTTCTACTTGTTCCCCAAGTGTGCAAGTTTCTATGGCAAGACCACACCCGACGGAAAAACGATTGGTAACAGTACCGACCTGGCTATGTACCTGCTTGAAGAGGGTCATGTGGCTACTGTCGGAGGCGATGCTTTCGGCGACCCGGAATGCTTCCGCATGAGCTATGCAACGAGCGATGAAAACATCGTCGAAGCCATGCGCCGTATCAAAGAAGTGTTGAGCAAACTGCAATAGTTTCACTTTTTGTGAGTTAAAAGATATTAATTAGGCGGTATTGACGTCATAAATTAGTATCTTTGCGGGGTGATTAACATTAAATCGTAGATTTACAACTCAATTATTTAATAACTAAAAATTAAAATCAAATTATGGCAACAACAACGAAGGCTGCAGCCCCAGCCAAAAAATCATCGGGCTTCAAAGGCGTAAAGGATGCATGGATCATTCTGGTAATCTGCTGTATCATCGCTTATTGCTTCTACTTCTTCGTACTTGGTGACCCCAGCCACTTCCAGGGTGGTGACCGCGCCGGACATCCCGCTGACCTGATGGGTACTGTCTACAAAGGTGGTTTCGTGGTAGGTCTTATCATCACCTTGCTGCTTTCAGTTATCGTGCTCGGTGTTGAGCGTTTCTTCGCTATCAAGTCTGCCTCTGGTAAGATCAATCTGGCTAAGTTCACCGCTCAGGTAAAGGACGCCATCAAGGCTCAGGATTTCGGCAAGGCTAAGGACCTGTGCGCTAAGATGCAGGGTTCTGTGGCTAACGTTGTGTTGGCTTCCATCAACATGTACGAGACCGTTGAGAAGGACGACACCCTGAAGAAGTCTCAGAAGATTTCGAAGATACAGCAGGCTCACGAAGAGGCTACCCAGCTGGAGATGCCTACCCTGACCATGAACCTCCCCATGGTTGCTACCATCGTATCTCTCGGTACCCTGACCGCTCTGTTCGGTACGGTGCTCGGTATGATCGGATCGTTCCAGGCTCTGTCTGCAGGTGGTGGTGCTGACTCTATGGCTCTGTCTGCAGGTATTTCTGAGGCTCTGGTTAACACGGCCTCTGGTATCTTGACATCATGGGTTGCTACCGTGGTTTACAACTACTTCTCAAACAAGATCGACAAGCTGACGTTTGCCCTCGACGAGGTTGGTTACACTATCGCTGCTACTTACGACTCTAACCACCACGAGGCATAAGCTGTTTTACCTTTTAATTCCTTAGACGATTATGGGTAAAATAAAAATTGAGAAAAAAGACATCTGGATCGACATGACGCCTATGTCGGACGTGATGACCCTGTTGCTCTGCTTCTTCATGTTGACATCAACATTCCTGACGCCAGAGCCTATCAAGGTCAACACCCCGAGCTCCGTGTCCGAGGTCAAGGTGCCCGAGAATGATGTGCTCAACATCCTGGTATCACCAGAGGGCAACATCTACGTGGGTTCCGAGAACAAGAACACGATGCAGGAGATGATGGAGACCGTGACCGGCAAGTTCGGCATCTCGCTGAACGGCACACAGCTCAAGCATTTCCGCGAGGACGCCATGATCGGTGCTCCCATGAACGTGTTCACAGACTATTACAGCCTGGAACAGGAGAAGATGGGTGAGGAAATCCAGAAGTTGTCTATCCCCCTCGACAGCATCGACGGCGGGAAGAGTGAATTCCAAGAGTGGGTTACGGCAGCTCGTGAGTCCAACCCCGACATCCGCGTAGCCATCAAGGCTGATGCCAAGACGCCTTACGCTGTCATCAAGAAGATGATGTCGGAGCTGCAGGACATGAACGAGAACCGTTACCAGCTGATTACTAACCTCGACACTAAAAAACAGGGGGAGATCTAAGATATGGCAAAGAAAGCAGCAAGTAAGCAGAAAAAGATGGACACCCGCGTGAACTTCACGCCGATGGTGGACATGATGATGCTTCTGATTACGTTCTTCATGCTCTGTACGACGCTGAGCAAGCCGCAGGCTATGCAGCTGACGATGCCGAGTAATGACGAGAACATGACCAAGGAAGACAAGTCGGTGACGAAGGCTTCGTACACCATTACGCTCTACCTTGGTGGCGACGATAAACTGTACTATGTCGAAGGTCTTCCTGAGTACGAGAATCCTGAGTGCCTGAAGGAGACGACCTGGGGTAAGGACGGTGTCCGCAAACTGCTCATCGAGCACGTTACTGAGGATGGCTTCAGCCCCGTGGCCCGTGTCATGATGGCCAAGAAGAAGCTCGACGAGAAGAAGGCCCAGATGGGTGACAAGATGACCAAGGAGGCATACGACAAGGAACTGTCAGACATCCGTAATGGTAAGACGGACGAGTTCATGGCAGAGTTCGGCGAAAAGGGTATGCAGACGCTGACAGTCATCATCAAGCCCACGGACATCTCTACGTACGACAATATGGTACAGGCTCTGGACGAGATGTTGGTTTGCAGTATTGGTAAGTATGTCATTGACAAGGTGAACGAAGACGATGAGAAGCTTCTCACGTTGAAGGGCATCAAATTTGCTAATGACAAATAAAAGAAAGGATTAGACTATGGGAAAAATAGATCTTATTGACAATAGCTGGACCGACCTCGTATTTGAAGGTAAGAACAAGGAATACGGTGCATACGTTCTCCGTCGCGAAACGGGAAAACGTAATGTGAAGGCTCTCGTGTGGGTGCTGATAGGCATTGCCGCCATCTTCGCCATTGCTTATGCTAACCTCGCTATCCAGAACGCCATGAAGCAGAACGCGGCCATTGAGACCGACGTCGAGCTGTCGAAGCTGGCACAGAAGAAGGAAGCCAAGGTGGAGCGTAAGGAGCCCATCAAGGTGGAAATGGAACAGAAGGTCGTTGAAAAGGTAAAGTCATCGGTGAAGTTCACCGCTCCTGAAATCAAGAAGGACGATGAAGTGAAGCCCGAGGACGAGATCAAGTCTCAGGACGACCTCTCGAAGACCAACACCGCCATCGGTACCTTCGACGTGAAGGGTAACGACGAGGCAGAAGGTGAAGTGTTGAAGGCTAAGGAAGTCGTGGTCGACGAGAAGCCGAAGGAAGAAGAGACCAAGGTGTTCGACGTGGTTGAACAGATGCCGTCCTTCCCCGGTGGTGACGCCGAGCTGATGAAGTTCCTCAACTCCCACATCAAGTACCCGGTAGTAGCTGAGGAGAATGGTATCCAGGGCCGTGTGGTCGCCACCTTCGTGGTCGAGCGCGATGGTTCAATCAGCGACGTGAAGGTCATCAAGTCGGTAGACCCGTCTCTCGACAAGGAGGCCATCCGCGTGCTGAAGTCCATGCCGAAGTGGATTCCCGGTAAGCAGAACGGTTCGGCCGTACGCGTGAAGTACACCGTTCCCGTAACCTTCAGATTGCAGTAAATGAAAACGAACGCATTCAACAAACTTGTTGGATTAACATTAACTTTAGGCTTGTTCCTCGCTTGTGGGAACAAGCCTAAATCGCTGCCTTACGACTATGAGGCAGCTGCAGCAGCTTTCGCCTCCGACGAGAGCTTCTATCCCATTCTGGACGAGGAACTGGAAGTCTACCAGGCTCTCCATGCACAGGGTGAACTCAAGCCCATCTACACCGACCAAGAAGATGCCATCACTCAGCTGATGCATAACAAGGTGTGGCTGGCCTTCACCACCCGACAGTTCTCTCCACGTGAATTAGAGAGCCTCAAGGCTCGCTCGTTCATGCCCCGGGTCATACCCATTGCCTACGACGGCCTGGCCATCATCGTCAACAATGCCAACCCGGACACCTGTATCTCCATCAAGGATTTCCGTCGCATCCTCAGCGGCGAGGTCACCAACTGGAAGGAAGTCTACCCCGACTCCAAGTTAGGAGCCATCGACGTCGTCTTTGACAACCCCAAGTCGAGCACGGTGACTTTCTGCGTCGACTCCATCCTTGGCGGCAAGCCCATTCAGGGCAGCGACAACATTGGTGCCGTGAAGAAGAGCGCCGAGGTTATCGACTGGGTGGAACGTCACGAGAACGCCATCGGAATCATCGGTTCCAACTGGCTCAACGACAAGCGCGACACCACCAACATTACTTTCAAGAAGAATATTACCGTCATGAAGGTCAGCAGGCTGGACGTGGCTACGCCCCACAACAGCTTCAAACCTTATCAGTACTACCTATACAACGGCAACTACCCGCTCATCCGCACCATCTACGCCCTGCTCTGCGAGCCTCGCAACGGTGTACCGTCGGGTTTTGCCCACTTCTGCCGTCTGCCTAAGGGCCAGATGATTTTCTTCCGCGCCGGACTACTGCCCATACAGGCCGGAATGGAAGTTCGGGAAGTTAATGTGACCAGAGAATAAACCTTTTCACCGAAATAACGTCATAACGATATAAACGTCATAACGACAAAAAAGGAAACAATATGTCTAACCATTTAAAAAACGAGAGAGTATGAAAACGTTTAAATATTTAGTAATGGGCGCCGTGCTGGCAGGTTTCAGCACCAGCGCTATGGCACAGGACGGTACTAAGGCCGACATCGATGCCGTGAAGAAGATTATCAGTAGCAAACCCGCCGACCTGGCTGACCAGATGAAAGCGTTCGAGAAAAAGAACAAGAAGAACGCCGAGAATCTGACAGCCTTCGGACGCGCCTTCTACGATGTGAAGGACACTGCCAATGCCATCAAGTATGCCGACCTGGCACTGAAGGCTAACAAGAGCTATGCCCCCGCCTACATTCTGAAGGGCGACCTCAGCGCACTGGCTGAGGACGGTGGCGGCGCTGCCTCGTACTACGACCAGGCTATCTACTTCGACCCGAAGAACCCCGAGGGTTATCGCAAATATGCCTCCGTCTATCGTAAGATCAGCCCGCAGGGAGCCATCGCCAAGCTCAACGACCTGCGCACCCAACTGCCTGACTACCCCGTTGACGCCATTATCGGTCACATCAACTACATCTCCAACAACTTCGACGAGGCCATCGCCGCCTACGACAAGGTGCCCCAGGCCAAGCTCGAGAAGATGGACATTATCGAGAGTGCTTTCTCGGCTTATCTGACCCAGAAGTATGACAAGGGTATCGAGATGGCTGAGTTCGGACTCCAGAAGGAGCCCCGCAACTCTACGCTGAACCGTCTGGCCATGTTCTGCAACACGGAGAAGGGCAACTACGACAAGGCCCTCGACTTCGCCGACCGCCTGTTCAACAAGTCTGACTCGGCTAACCTTTCTTATATGGACTACGTCTACTACGGCAACGCCCTCAACGGTCTGAAGCGCCACGACGAGGCCATCGCCATGTTCCAGAAGGCCCTCAACCAGGAGTTCGACAACAAGGACAAGCGTGCTGGTGTCATCCAGACCCTGGCCAACGCCTACAAGGGCATGGAGGACTATCCCAACGCCATCAAGTACTACGAGCAGTACCTCGCCGAGGTATCGAAGGCCAGCGCCTCCGACTACCACAGCCTCGCCCAGCTGCACGTCAAAAACTCTGACAAGCTCGAAGGCGACGCCAAGGCCGACGCCCTGAAGAAGGCCGACGGCATCTACGAGAACATGCAGCAGAAGTATGCCGACATCGACGACTTCATCGCCTTCCAGCGCGCCCATGTCAGCCTCTTCATGGATCCCGACTTCAAGCAGGGTCTGGCCAATCCTCACTACGCCAAGCTCATCGAGCTGCTGGCAGCCAAGGAGGAGAAGAGCAACACCGACATCAACCGCATCAAGGAGGGTTGTGGCTACTTCATCAACTACTACGTCCACATCAGTCCCGACAACGCCAAGGCTAAGGAGTACGCCGCCATCCTGCAGAGCGTAGATCCTGAGAACGAGACTGCCAAGGTCGTGATGCAGCTGAAATAAGCTAATAAAAACAACGAACGAAAAAGGCCGGAAGTCATTCACTTCCGGCCTTTTTCGTATGCTACCCGATAGGTAGCAAATAAAAGAGAGGGACTTCCATTGCGGAAGACCCTCTTTTGGTTTATGAAGCCTAATCGTGCGAATTAAGCGGGAAGAGAGATTGCCTCAGACGGGCAGACAGAAGCGCAAGTACCGCACTCTGTGCAAGCGTCAGCGTCAATTACATACTTCTCACCCTCAGAGATAGCCTCTACGGGGCACTCACCGATACAGGTTCCACATGCGATGCAGTCGTCACCAATTACATATGCCATAATCGTACTAATGTTTAAAGTGTTAATAAAAAAATACTAAGTTATTAGGATGCAAAGGTAAACATTATTTTCGATATATACCTAACTTTTGGTATCTTTTTTTGCAATTTATACAATGTCGAAATTGACGGCGACATAATATAAAGGCTGTTTTCGCGTTATAAATAAGAATATGAGAAGACTGCTCACCTTATTATTATATATAGCAGCACTGACGCTGACAGCCAGTGGTCAGGAGCGCAAGCCGCAAAACAAACCCTACATCGACCTGCGCCCGACGCACTTCGGCATCAGCGTGGGCTTCCACATGCAGGACATTGAGTTCCGCAACGTGGGACCGCAGGTGGTGGTGGCCGACGATGGCACGGAGACGATAGAGACCGTCGTCTGTGACCAGGACAACTGGAACCCGGGCTTCAGCGTGGGTGTGCTGGCGGACCAGCTGCTCACCAAGCACCTGTCGCTGCGCGTAGCCCCGACGATGCACTTCGGCGCCAAGCACCTGATGTACCACTTCCTGACGCGGACGGACAACGAAGGGCGTATGCTGACGGCGACGCAGGACATGAAGAACACGTACATCGCCTTCCCCATCAACCTGAAGTTCTCGTCGGAGCGGTTCAACAACCACCGCCCCTACCTCATCGGCGGTATCAATCCGATGATCAACCTCACGAGCAAGTCACAGGATTTTATTCAGCTGAAGCGCTACGACACGATGCTGGAGTTTGGCTTGGGCTGCGACTTCTACCTGCCCTTCTTCAAGCTCATCCCCGAGTTGAAGTTCAGCTACAGTTTAGTGAACTCGTTAGACAGCGGACACGCCGACGAACTGACCGATGCCAGCTATCGTGTCTATACCAACAGCGTGTCGTCGGGTCACTCGAAGATGGTAACGCTTACGTTCTACTTTGAGTAGGTGAAGGGTGACTGGTGAAGGGTGAAGGGAGGTTACTTTTTCTCCAGATTGAGTATTAGTTTGCCCACAAAGGCACCGTGCTTACCGTTCTGGTCGACGGGAATCAGCTTGCCCGTCCTGTCGGGAGTGTATTCCAGTGTCGGCATATAGGTGTGGGTATGTCCGCCGAGTACCAGGTCACAGTCCTCAATCTGGCGAATAAGCTGTTCGTCGGGATAAGTAGACTCCTTCCATCCCATGTGGCTGAGGCAGATAACGAGGTCGCACTTCTCCTGTTGGCGCAGCAGGTCGATATACCTACGTGCTGTCTCTGCGGGATCCAGATACTTCAGCGGCTCATAGTTCTTCTGCGGCACCAGTCCCTTCATCTTCGGACAGATGGCAAACACGCCAATCTTGATGCCCTTGCGCTTCAGCGTGATGTAAGGCTTGACGACGCCCTGCAGGTCGGTACCTGTGAAGTCGTAATTGGAGCACACAATGGGAAATTTGGCCTTACGGAAGATGCGGGCCATATTGTCGACGCCAAAGTCGAACTCGTGGTTGCCGATGGTCGCTGCGTCATAGCCCATCTGGTTCATCAGTTCTATCTCGACGTCGCCCTTGAACATCGTATAGTAGCTGGAGCCCTGCGAGAAGTCGCCACTGTCAAACAACAGCAGGTCGGGAGCCTTCTGCCGTTCCTCCTTGATCATAGCGATGCGACGCAGGTATCCGCCGCGTCCCGCAATCATGGTGTCCTCCAAGGCCTCCTTCAGGGGCAGGATACACGAGTGCGTATCGTTGGTATGCAGCACCACCAGCTGCTTCTGCTTCTTGGCATCGACTGACAACGCCGTCAGCATTCCTATTATTATAATAAGGTATATCCGTTTCATTTCACTTCTCATTTCTTACTTCTCACCTCTTACCTCTTACTTCTTACCTCTTACTTCTTACCTCTTACCTCTAACTAGCGAAGCGTAATCCTTCCTTCCACCTGCGCATCCACCACTTCGCCCTTGGCGGCTTTCTCCTTGAAGTAGTTCATGATGATAAACCGGGTGTTGCTCTGTTTGTCCTGAGGCGAGCGGACGTCGTGCCCTTCGTTCATGGCACTCATGCCGTCGTTGCCGCCCAGCAGGTAGTCAATCGTGGCCACGCGGTATTCACCCTGCGGGTCAATCTCCTGACCGTTCAGGTGTGCCGATACCAGTTCGCCTTCTTTGGTAATCACCAATTCGCAGCCCCGGCTGACGCCCTCGCCGCCGCGTTTGGCAATCTGCCGGAAGAGTTTCAGCAGCGTTTCACCCTTCAGCGTGGTGAACGCTATCTTATTCTCAAACGGTGCCACGTCGAGCACATCGCCATAGGTTACCTCACCACGAGTGAGGTCGGCCCTGATGCCGCCCATATTATAAATGCCCAGCACCACTTGCTCGTTATAGTCCTTTGCTGCCCACACCATCACGTCTGACAGCAGGTTCGACAGGTTGCTCTCAGGCCGCTCTGCATGCATATTGCGAGCCACGCGTCCCATGACAGGCCCCATCGCCGAGTCCACCTGGTGCTTATAGGGAGCCAGATAGCTGGCGGCCGTCTCATCGGGCTGACGGTCGTAGCGACTATCGACGACGATTCGCGAACGTTCCACCCCCGTCAGCTGGTAGTGCGAACGGCACGACGACAGCAGCAGTAGCACGCCCGTTAAAGCATAAAAAAACAGTCTATTTCTCATTATCCGTTACATTTCTCGGTGCAAAATTACAAAAAAAAGCAAAAAAAGCACCCCGCGGTAGCAGATTTTTCACTTTTCACTTTTCACTTTTCACTTTTTTTCGTACCTTTGCACCCGCTTTTCGGCGTAATCGCTGGCAGGAAGTATCGAGAGGCCTGTTATGTTGCGTTGGAACGATACAACAACCGTCTAATTATTTTATTAAAAAATGGACTTAATTAAAGTTGCTGAAGAAGCATTTGCAACCGGCAAGAAGTTCCCGGAGTTCAAGGCCGGTGACACTATCACTGTCGCTTACAAAATTATCGAGGGTTCAAAGGAGCGTATCCAGCTCTACCGTGGCGTAGTCATCAAGATCTGTGGCCATGGTGACAAGAAGCGTTTCACCGTCCGCAAGATGTCGGGCACCGTGGGTGTAGAGCGTATCTTCCCCATTGAGTCGCCGAACATCGACTCTATCGAGGTGAACAAGGTTGGTAAGGTACGTCGCGCTAAGCTTTACTATCTGCGCAAGCTCACTGGTAAGGCTGCTCGTATCAAGGAGAAGCGTCGTCCCGTCGCTGCCGAATAATCAATCGACACATAAAAAGGCTCAACCGCTGGTTGAGCCTTTTTTGTTGTAGTTTTCGTCGGCGCTGACGTCACCATGCAGCGCATCCTGGAATGAGTCCCAGTCCTGGAATCCCGCCAACAGCGACAGCCGGTCCAGCGTCTTCCGGTCCGGTTTCTTCAGCAGTTCATGCTCTACTGCCGTCAGCAGTTTCTTCAGCGCCTGTCGTTTCTTTTCCATATCCTTCCTAATTTGGGTGCAAAATTACAAAATAAAACAGAAACTCCGAAACACTTTTAGAAGTTTATTGCAAATCTACAGAAAACCCTTTCATCGCAAAAACACCTAACCTCCTACCTAAATCTTCCGGAACCCCTTTCTACAAAGGGGTTTTGGCGAGGTAGGTGTTTCGCAAACACCTACCTAACACCTACCTTCAGACCTACCCCTCAGGCGGCCTTCAGGGGCACCACCTTGTAGAAGGCCACGTTACCCTTCGTGCTGTGCTCGTAGCCCAACTCCTTCATGGCAAGTCCCAAGTGAATCTTGGCGCTGTGGTTGATGGGCACAGACGGGTATTCGTGCTGAATCATCTTCAGCAGTTCGCCGCTATTCATCGACAGCATCGGCTCACCCTCCTTGGGTTTGCGGAAGCAGGCGGCGATGATGTCAGCCATATCCTTCTGCACCATATAGCCGAGATTCAGCTCCTGAATGCGGGCTACCTCGTCGTTGTTGAACCAGTAGGGAGCCTTCAGTTCCTGCAGCTCATAGAGCACCTGGGCGTAAAGCTGCTGATAGTCAATCTCACCCGCATTGTCAATCATCTTGTCCTGCGGAACCTGGATACAGATGTAGCGACGACTGCCGGTAGCATCCGTCAGCGGATGCGGATTGTTGGTCGTAGCCACGAACGACGCATAGCGAGGGCGGTCTTCCTGCGAGGCACCATAGATAGGACGCCCGTTGACCTTGCCCTTCGAGAGCGTCTGCTTCAGCGCCGGATGCTGGCTGGGGCGAATCGTGTCGAGCTCATCGAGGTTGACCAGCAGATTGTTGGTCAGCGCCATCTCCTTGTCAAACTTGTTCGACAGGTTCAGGTGATCCAGGTAGTACTCACGCAGATGCTGTGGCAGCAGGCGGCGCAGGAAGGTGGTCTTGCCGCACCCCTGCGCACCAATCAGCGTGGGCACACACTCATTCCCGTGAAGCGTGTCCATCTGTAGCCAGTGAGCCACAGCCGAACGCAGCCAGACAGCCAGGAACGACAGTTGTTCGCTGCTGACGCCCGGGATGCGCCCAAAGAGGCGAGCCACATGGTTCTCACCATCCCATTGGGGCAGTCCTTCGAGATACTCACGGATGGGGTCATACGCGCGTACCTCTTCAGAATTGACGTACTCCATAATGTCAGCCTTGGGGTTGCCCTGCTCGCAAACCTCCTCGCGCTTGGCACGGAGGATGATGCTGTTCAGCGCCTTCTGCGTCAGCGGACGGAACTCGGCCGTCTGGCCCTCGGCGGGCTTGGTGGCAAACTCCACCTTTCCGTTCAGCACGTTGCTGCGGAAGAGGTAGTTCTCATGAAGGAAGTGCTCTGCGGCGAGCATTTCCACGAAGGAGGCATTCGCAGCCTTCCCTTGAATCAGTAATTCTTTTTGCATAGTTTGTAAGTATTAGAGTTATTTTCAGGCCCGTGTCTTTCATGGCCTTCATTTCAAGTGCAAAGATACAAAAAATAATCCGATTCTCCAAACATTTCCCCTCAAAAAACGCCCTTTTAACACTTCAATCGAGAAAAAAATCGAGGTCGTCGTCAGGTAGGTCTTGAATGAGATGTCAGGTAGGTGTTTGGTAGGTGTTTGCGAAACACCTACCTCGCCGGAATCCCTTTCTACAAAGCACTTTCCGAAGATTTAGGTAGGTGGTTAGGTGTTTTCAGGTAATCCCTCTTTTTCAGGTAGTCTCTCTTTTTTCTGTAGTGCGTCCTCGCAAATGTTCCCAACCGGGGAACATCACCTTTGGTCCGACCAAACCCTGGGTTTAGTCCGACCAAACCTCGGGTTTAGTTACGGCAAACCAAGCCCACTATGCAGATTGCGGCATCTTGCTAACTATGCCACTTAACGATGCTATATAGGTTAGTTAGCCTATCTATATAGGTCAGTTAGCATGACTGTCAGCAAGCGGGCCGTTGAGCATGGTTTTTTCCTATTATGACACGGGCGAAGCCCGCATCACCTTCTCGCTCGATGGTAACACATTGGACGCTACGCTAGTGAATAGTGTAGATGTGAATAGTGAAAGGCAACGGGTAGGCGCTTTAGCGGGAATGGGAGTGAAGAGTGAGGTTTACAACCTCAACGGTCAGCGGGTAGACGTGCCGACAAAAGGCGTCTATGTGAAGAACGGAAAGAAAGTGGTGATAAAGTAAGAAAGGAGGACAGAAGATGAAGAAAGTATATATGACTCCAGCCGTTGAGGTGCTGGAATATATCAGCGAACAGATGATAGCCGCCAGCGATGCCAATGGTGTCAGCAGCGAAAATGGCATCGGCTATGGCGGCGTTGACAGTAATGGCTCGGTAGAGGCT